>JALSKZ010000017.1 GCA_026988575.1 Thermodesulfobacteriales bacterium
CCCCGCTATGGTCCCCTTGGACCAAGAGGCCCCCGGGTTTATTTAGCACTAATAAGTGGTTGTCTTCGTAAAGGATTTCTATTTTGTCTTTCATAAAGACTTTTTAGTTTACGAGAAATAAAAACAGACGGCTTTATTACTAGGATCATAAACCAGATGACCCTTTGAACATTGTTCTTGGTAGCGGATCTTTTTTGTCGTGGCAAGCGCTCTGTCTTTAGGATGGCGATTGTTGTTATTTTGTTAGTCATGGCGAGCGAACTTAGGGAGCCAAGCAATCTCGGGGAGATCGCTTAGTGGGTCCTGCGGACTTCCTCATGTTTCATCAATTTTAAATTACTTTTAATTTGACTGTTCTTTTTGCTTTATCCAAAATATATTACTAGATTACAAAACAGATGACCCTTTAAACATTGTCTTTGCGAGGAGCACTAGAGACCGAAGCAATCCCGTGAGATCACTGCGGCGACTACGTCGGAAAAAAATATGTTCCCATTAATAAAAAAAGCAAAAGGAGCCCGCTATGGAATTGTATCTTATTTTGGCTGTGGTTTTGGGGATATTTATTTCTGTTTTTGCCATACAGAACGCAGCTCCTGTTACCGTAAAATTTATATTCTGGCAATTTGAGAGTTCTCTTGCCGTACTGATTATTTTGGCTATCTTAACGGGAATGTTATTGGTCTTTTTGCTTTCTCTTCCAGGTCGCTTGAAACGACGTAAAGAGCTCTATGATAAACAGAAAAAAATCCGGGAGCTTGAAACGCGGCTTGAAGAACTACAAAGGAGGGCTGATACGGCTGAAAAGCCTTCGCAAGGGGGAAGTCTATGATAGGGCTTATGCCCGTTCGTCTTGATTACGCTATCAAACAAAAGGCCATTTTACTAAACACTCTGTATACTGTGTTTGAACAAGAGGCCCAAAAATTCAATTTTGTTTGTGCTCCAGGTTGTAAAGATTGTTGTACTACTAATCTCTTAGCCACCAGTGTGGAGGTGAGGGCCCTTTTGGGCCAATATGAACAACATGGCCAAAAACAAGATCTTCGGGCCCTTATCCCTGATCCCACCAAAAGGATATGGTTGCGCCCCCATATTACCCCAAACGAAATGGCTGCGTTGTGTTTGGCAGGCAAGGAACCGCCAGAAGAGACTACCGATTATCGAATAGAACCTTGTCCGTTTTTGCAAAGCAATGGTTGGTGTTCCATCTATTCTTACCGACCTTTTATGTGTCGTTCTTTTTATTCTTTGAGGCCTTGTCGTGATTACGGAGAGGCCCTTGTCCCGCCGGAATTTTTCAGTTTAACCACTACCTTTATGCAATTGTTAGAAGAAATAGATGTGGCTGGCCTTTACGGCAATTTTTTTGATCTTTTAGCCTATCTCTTGGACCGAGAAGAGGCCTTGGCTAAAGGGCAAGATCTAGACGTCCCCCCTTATTTACTCTCTAACCGGGAGGCTCCTGATTTTGCTATACCTCCAGAACATGAGGAGTATGTGCGCTCTGTTTTGACACGTCTTTATCGTTACAAGATAGGGGAGACTACCTTTAAGGCCCTGTTAGATGAGGTGAAACAAGGGGTTGGGGTGTCAGAGGCCTTGGGTTTTTTGGGAGAGGCCCTTTGAAGGCGACAAGGATCATCTTTTTGAGGCACGGCGAAACAGTAGGACCGCAGGGGGTGTTGTATAGTCAGCAAGATATTCCTTTATCCGAAAAGGGTCTGCAGCAAACAAGAGTCTTAGTGGAAGGCTTGAAGAATTTAGCGGAAATAAAAGCCGTTTATGCCAGTGATCTTTCTCGTGCTCGGCTTGGGGCTGAATGGCTTGCAGAGGTAAAAAAGGTCCCGATGATCATCACTCCTAAATTGCGGGAGCTTAATTTTGGGAGATGGTCTGGTAAACATTTTAAGGAATTAATGGACCTGGAAGAATTTCGTCAGCGCCTCCAAAACCCCGAGCACCTAGCTCCTCCAGGGGGGGAAACCTTAGAAGAATTGCAGTCACGAGCTTTAGAAATTATCGATGAAATATGTACCAAATTTGGCGGAGAGATGGTGGTGGTTTTTACCCATGGTGGACTTTTGCGTACTGTAGTAGCCCATGCCTTGGATATCCCCCTCAGGAAATTTTTTTCTTTGCAGCAAGATTTTGGTGCTGTAAACCTTATTGATTACTACAAAGATGCTACAGTAGTTAAGCTCGTAAATGGTCCCTTTGATCTTAATTTCGAAACGCTGCTTAGCCGCTAAATTTATGGGTAACCAAAAGGGAAAATTTTATCGTTTTTATGACTGTATCGAAGGTGCGCTTTATGCTTTACTCTTGTTTTCTTTGATTGTAGCAGTATTGTCTGTATTTTTTGACATTTTTACCTCCACCCCGCATTATTTGAAGGAACGAAATGACCTTCTAGGCTTTGTTTTCTTTGTGCTTGATCGTTCTCTGTTGGCCCTTATGCTATTAGAGATATTGCATACGATTAAAATTTCTCTAGAAGGCACTTTGAAACTGGCCATTGAGCCCTTTTTGATGATCGGCATCATTGCTTCTGTTCGTCGCATCTTGATTATTTCTGTAGAAATAGCCCATCCACCCAATGGATGTTCTCCCTCAGCCGATCTGTTTCGTCAGTATATGATAGAAACAGCGCTTCTTATCGTTTTGGTACTCACTTTTGTCGTGGGCATTGTTTTATTACGCAAAAATCAAGGACCTCAAAAAAATCCTTGACAAGGATGGGTAGGCTAGTTACATTGCTCGCCTCGTTAGTAAATGCTCTTTGATCATTAAAAAACTCAAAAATTTTTCTTGACAAACTTAAAAGGGCGGTTATAAATAACAGCCTTCTAAGGCGTTCTTTGTTAGAAAAATTAAGGTCTTGACAAATCTTTTAGAAGGTTTAAATATCTAGAAAACCTGTTCTTTGATCCTTTCTGAGACCTGTTGAAAAAAAGGTCTTGACAAGTCAAATTGCGTTTCTTAAAATAAAGATTGCTCTTTATGAAAAGGCTGATCTTTGAAAACTGAATAGTGGTGCGGGCAGGCCTCTGTTAATTCAGCCTGCTGGCCTGGAATCTCTTTTAGGTGATTCCGAGCTAGGCTTCAAAGTTTAATTTGAGGGTTTGATCCTGGCTCAGGGCGAACGCTGGCGGCGTGCCTAACACATGCAAGTCGCGCGGGAAACCAGGGCTTCGGCCCTGGGAGTACAGCGGCAGACGGGTGAGTAACGCGTGGGTAACCTGCCTTCGGGTCTGGGATAACCATCCGAAAGGGTGGCTAATACCGGATACGTTCTGCAGGCATAAGTCTGCAGAAGAAAGGGGGCCTCTGCATAGCAAGCTCCTGCCCGGAGAGGGGCCCGCGTCCCATCAGCTAGTTGGTGAGGTAACGGCTCACCAAGGCAACGACGGGTAGCCGGCCTGAGAGGGTGGTCGGCCACACTGGCACTGAGACACGGGCCAGACTCCTACGGGAGGCAGCAGTGGGGAATTTTGGGCAATGGGCGCAAGCCTGACCCAGCGACGCCGCGTGGGGGAAGAAGGCCTTCGGGTCGTAAACCCCTGTCAGGGAGGAAGAACCCCGGGCTGGTGAATAGCCAGTCTGGGCTGACGGTACTCCCAGAGGAAGCCACGGCTAACTCCGTGCCAGCAGCCGCGGTAATACGGAGGTGGCAAGCGTTGCCCGGAATCACTGGGCGTAAAGGGGGCGTAGGCGGCCGGACAAGTCGGACGTGAAAGCCCGAAGCTCAACTTCGGAATGGCGTCCGATACTGTTCGGCTTGAGGTCCGGAGAGGCCGGCGGAATTCCCGGTGTAGGGGTGAAATCCGTAGATATCGGGAGGAACACCGGTGGCGAAGGCGGCCGGCTGGACGGCACCTGACGCTGAGGCCCGAAAGCGTGGG
>JALSKZ010000018.1 GCA_026988575.1 Thermodesulfobacteriales bacterium
CTAGCCGCCTGAGCCTGCCGCTCTTTAAATACCTTGACCACCAGCTCCTCCACTTGAGTAGCTATGGGCCAAAAACGAGGCTCAATAAAGACCAAAAAAAGGCCCCGGCTGTCCTGACATACTAAGCGTAAGCGCTGAAAGACATCGTCCCAAAGGTGATAGCGGGTCATAAATAAACAGAGGTGAAACTGGGCTGGGAAACAGGTGCGATCCCTCCTTAGGGCCTGGTTATAGGCCTCTTCGGCCTTGAAAAAATCCTTTTTGAGTTCAAAAAACCACCCCTTTAAAAACAACAGATAGGCTTCAAGCAAAGGCGTATCCACCTGAGTTAAGGCAGACTCTACATAGTAGAGCCCTTCTACCACATCTCCTTGCTCCAGGGCTAGGTGGGCCAAAGCCACCAAAGCGCGCCAATCCTTGCGTTGTTCAAAGACCTCTTCCAAGTACCTCTTGGCTTCTTTATATTGCCCAAACTGAATGGCTTCTAGCGCCAGAAATATCTTGCCCCCCGAGAGCTTCTCTTTAAAAGGCCTAAATTCTTCCCATTTACGGGCACTGGTCTGAAAAAGCTGACGTAAAAAACCAGGCTGAAGATAATAATAGCGCTCCGCGAGCTTACGGTTCCACTCGGCTCCCTTTTTAGGCCAGTTATAGAAGGCCTGGTTTAGCTCACGGGCCAGGCTCTCCAAAGGCTGGTGGACAAAGGCCTGCAAATTTTTACCCGGCACTTTTTGCCTCTTGCCCGGGCAAGAAGTGGTAGGATGCCAGGGTAAGGCACAACGCAAACACCCCTTAAAAGGGCCTACCAGCAATAGATCCCGGTAGCGAAAAAGGAGCTCTGGATCTACCGTAGAGGGTATCTTTAATTCGTAATATCCTTGCCATGGTTCTAATTTAGCAAGAAAGGGCAGCTTATTAAAAAGGCGTTGAAAATCTTCCTTCTCTTGGGCCTCTATATAGACTTTTCCTGGACGCAACAGGGCCCGTTTGTAGGCCCCCTTGGGAGCAATGCTAAAGGGGAGGACAGGCCTTGTCGGGGCCTCGGGTAAATTTTTTAATACCTCAAGGGCCTTTTCCAAGGCCTCAATATGCTCAGGCCCTAAAGCTATCTCCCTCTGACGGACCGGTAAATACCGGGCCAGGTTTTGCTTAATAAGACGTTCTACATCTTGGCGGCTCTGCCGCCAAAACAAATTTATAACCTCAGGATGAAAGATAATCTCTTTGGCCACTATCATCGTTGAAAGCTATCGGATTTAATCCTCAAGAGCTACAAGATCAGTCTTGCCTTAAAGAGAGTAACAACATGATAAAAACGCCGATGGTAATCGCACTATCGGCCAGATTAAAGGCAGGCCAGTGATAGGGGCCCCAATGGAAATCTAAAAAGTCCAGGACATGGCCCTGCCCAATACGATCAATTAAGTTTCCTAAAGCACCCCCCGCAATTAATCCGCAGGCCAGGGCCGTCTTGTCGGTTCCCTTACGCGCCAGCCAAAAAAGGATCAAAACGGCCCAAAGATTTACCCCACTCAACAGATATCTCAAGATTTGAGAATGATTGGCCCACAGACCAAAAGCCACCCCGGTATTATTGACATGGACCAGGGAAAAAAGGCCCGGGATAAGTTCCAACATCGTCCCGGGAGGCAGAAAGGTTTTTACCAAATACTTACTACCCTGGTCTAACAATACTACCGCAAAGGCTATTATTAAGAATTTTCGGCTAGGACGTGGGCCCATGCCTTTTTCACCACCTCGGCACACCGACGGCATAGATCAGGTAACGCCGGATCAGTACCCACAGAGTCGTGCCATTGCCAGCACCGGGCACATTTTTGGCCCCGGGCCTTCTGTACCAAAATGGTAAGCCCTGGCCATTGCTCGGACACAAAAACGACCTCACCACTTTGCACCTCAGGCAACTCGTCTACGTATTGAAGGTCTGAAACAATGGCCAAATAAAGAAGCGTGTCTTGCTCCTCTTTTATAAACGTGGCCAATTGATCATCTTTAGAACTAATCAGGATAGAAGCCTCCAACGTGTTGCCGATAAGTTTTTGGTCTTTACGGGCCCGTTCTAAGGCCTTGGTTATCTCCCCCCGTATTTGCAACAACTTATCCCACTTTTTTACCCAGGCCTCCTCCACCTCCAGCAACATTGGCTCGGGGAAACAGGCCAAATGGACGCTTTCAAGGCCTTGTTTCTCTGGAAGATAGGCCCAGATCTCCTCTGCGGTAAAGGAAAGGATCGGCGCCATAAGCAAAGTAATGCTTCGCAGGGCTTGATAAAGGACCGTCTGTACTGCCCGACGTTGGGAAGAATCAGGTACCTCACAATAGAGGGTATCCCTCCTGACGTCAATATAAAGGGCCGAAAGGTCTCCCGCACAAAATTGATGCAAGGCCTGAAATACCAAGTGAAAGTTAAAATCTTCGTAGGCCTTTTTACACCTTTGAATCACCTTAGAGAGTCGGTACAGCAGAAAGCGTTCTAATTCAGGGAGTTCTTCCACGGCCAAGGCATCTCTTTGGGGATCAAAATCAAAAATGTTGCCGATCAAGAAACGACAGGTATTTCTAATTTTTCGGTAGGCCTCCACCATACGCGAGAGAATCTCGTTGGACAAGCGGATATCCCCGCGGTAATCCTCCGCAGAGACCCACAGGCGTAAAATCTCGGCCCCGTAGCGCTTGATAATCTTTTCGGGAGGGATCACGTTACCTAAAGACTTGGACATCTTACGCCCTTGGCCATCAACTACAAAACCGTGGGTAAGAACGGCCTGATAAGGGGCCTGATCTCTAGTACCCACCGCACAAAGCAACGAGCTCTGAAACCACCCCCGGTGCTGATCAGAACCCTCCAGATATAGCTCTGCCGGAAACTTCAACTCCTTACGACGTTCCAACACCGCGGCAAAAGAGACACCGGAATCAAACCATACGTCTAGGATATCTTCTTCTTTGCAGAAATTTTCTCCTCCACAGCGGGGACACTTGGTCCCTGGGGGTATTAGTTCGGCGGTAGACTTCTCAAACCATATATCGGCACCGTATTGTTGAAACAACGCCAAGGTCTTGGTGTAGTACTTTTCCTCCCGCAGGATCTCTCCACAGTCGGCACAGAAGAAGACCGTAACCGGCACACCCCAGGCACGTTGGCGAGAAAGGCACCAGTCTGGCCGGTTCTCCACCATACTACGGATACGATTATAGCCCCACTTGGGGATCCAACGGACCCGGTCTATCCACCGCAGGGCACGCTCACGCAGGGCCTTGTGTTCCATAGAGATAAACCATTGCTCTGTAGCCCTAAAAATCACGGGTTTTTTACAACGCCAACAATGGGGATAACTATGTTCTATCTCTGCCTGGTGTAAAAGGAATCCTCTGTCCTGCAAAAGGGCGATAATTTCCTCGTTGGCTTGGAATATATTTTTGCCGGCAAACAAGGGGACCTCCGCGGTAAAACACCCGTAATCGTCCACCGGTGAATAAACCTCTAGACCATATTTTAGCCCGCTTTCGTAATCTTCTTCACCATGACCCGGAGCAATATGCACACACCCGGTACCAGACTCGAGGCTTACGTAGTCGGCAAGGATAAAGAGTGATTCTCGGTCTATAAAGGGATGTTTTACGTGCTTTCCCTCAAGGTCCGAGGGCTTAAAGCGAAAGAGGATGGGGGGAACCTTTTCCAGACCCAACTCTGCCGTAAGGGCAGAGAGACGCCCTTCGGCAAGCAAAATTACCTCTCCGTTAAGCTCCACCGCCACATAATCGAGTTCAGGGTTTAAGGCCACCGCCAAGTTAGCCGGCAAAGTCCAAGGAGTAGTAGTCCAAATCACTACAAAGGCCGGTTTGTCCTTGGGCCACAAAGGTAGACTTTGGCGGACATCTTCGCTTAAGGGAAACTTTACGTAAATAGAGGGAGACTTATGCACTTCGTATTCTACTTCGGCCTCAGCCAGGGCTGTTACACAGTGCGGACACCAATATACCGGTTTTTTCCGTTTATAAACGTATCCCTCACTCAAAAACCGGACGAATTCGCGAGCAATAGTGGCCTCATAGTCATAATTCATCGTCAAATAGGGGTTTTCCCAATCACCCAGGACCCCCAGACGCTTGAATTCTTCACGCTGAATATCGATAAAACGATGGGCATACTCTCTACAATGCTTGCGCACTTTGATCTTGGGCAACTCCCCACGCTTTACCTTGAGTTCCTTTTCCACGTTGAGCTCAATGGGCAGGCCGTGGCAATCCCACCCGGGCACATAGGGGCAGGCATATCCAAGCATACGCCGCGATTTAAGGATGAAGTCTTTTAAGATCTTGTTCAGGGCCGTACCCATATGGATGTGTCCGTTGGCATACGGAGGCCCATCGTGAAGGACAAAAAGGGCCTTTTGGGCGGCCGTTTCCTGTAATCGTTGATACAAACGTATTTCTTCCCAGAAGCGTAATATCTCCGGCTCTCTTTGGGCCAAATTGGCCTTCATGGGAAATTTAGTCTGCGGAAGATTCAACGTGTCTTTCCAATCCATGTCCTTGACCTCGCCTGATGGGTTATTGGCGAAATACTAGAAACCTTCTGGAGATGTGGCAAGCCCTAACCGCCAAGGAACTCCTCTAAAATTCGCCTAAGTTCTTGGCGAGAAATGGGCTTGGAGATGAAACCGTCCATACCAACCTCTTGGGCCCGATGTTTAAAATCCTCGACAACATGAGCGGTAAGGGCAAATATAGGTTCCTTTACCCCCTTTTGGCGTAAACGCCTGCATAACTCCAGCCCATCGATAAAAGGCATCTGAAGGTCTAAAAGATACAGGTCGAAACTTTCCTCGTTAGCCCTTTGGTAGGCCTCACGACCATCTTGAACCGCCACTACTTCAAAGCCCATCTGTTCCAATACCTTCTTGAAAAAATGCCGGGTTACTTGATTGTCTTCTGCTAATAAAATCCGCCCCTTTAAAGGTCTTTGTGGTCTAGGAGTTTCGACTTTTTCTAAGGAGCCCGGTCTTAAGGGAATTAAGACATGAAAAACTGTTCCCTGGCCTAGTCCCTTACTTTCAAACCAGACCTTTCCCCCCATAAGATGGGTTAGATATTGCACAATGGAAAGCCCCAAACCTGTCCCCTGATAGGGTCGGTCAAAACGGTTCTCTAAACGCTCAAAGGGGATAAAAATCCGCTTCTGATCTTCGGGGGCGATACCACGACCTGTATCCTTTACCTTAAAATGTATCCATACCAAGCCTTCTTCCTCTTTCTCCAGGTCGATACTCAGCTCTACCCCTCCTTTTTCTGTAAATTTGAGAGAATTACTCAGTAAGTTGATCAATATCTGGAGGATCCGTGCCTCATCTCCTATAAAATTACGGTGCAAAGCAGGATCCATATGCCAAGAAAAGGAAAGCCCTTTTTGCTCAAACTGATGCTCAAAAAGGGCCACACACTTGTCGATAAGACTGGGAAAATGAAATTCCTGAGGGTGTAAAAGCAGATGGCCCTCTTCTAAACGAGCAAAATCCAGTATGTCATTTAACATAGACTGGAGGGTGCCGACCGAATTCTTCAAATAAAAGACATATTGTCTTTGTTCCGGATCAAGACGCGTATCTTCCAACAGTTCGATAATACCCAAAGCAGCCGCCATAGGGGTGCGTATCTCGTGGGAAATGTTGGCCAAAAAAGAAGTCTTGGCCCTGCTTGCGGCCTGAGCCTCATAGGCCGCCTCCTGCCATCGCTTGATGGCCTCCTCCAACCCCAGTCGGTAAAGCTCTAAACGTTTGACCAGACGATTGTAAGCACGGATAAGGATCTGTATCTCCTTGGGCGCAGAGATCTCTTCCAAGGGGCGCAGATTTTCGGGAGAGGCCCCCATGTTTTCGGCCAATTTCTGCACCGGATAGGCCACTGTACGGAAAAAAAAGACCACAAGACCAGTCACTAAAAAGATGATTACGCCTCCGGCTAAGGAAAGGCTTAGCCACCAGCGATGTAAAATAGCCTTATAGGTAGTGTCATCAAGGGCTACCTTTAACGTACCTAACCGATAACGTCCATCAAGGATAGGGACCTCCACACACTGCCCCTGCATACTCCCTACCTCTACCTTGAGCTCTCTACTCTGCTCAGGAGGATTTTTCCCTAAAAATTTATCCATCTCCCTTAATTCACGATAAATAGCTGGTTCTTGCCAGGTAATCTGGACCCCCTTTATGAATTCGTATTGTAAAAGGCCATTGGCAATACGTAATATTTCTCTATGCACTTTTAACTTTAATTGGGGTTTCAAGAGATGGGCTGCTTGAGCAAGCAATAGTTTTATTGTATTTTGACGTTCTTGGTACAATTCCCTTTGTATTAAAACTGTTTCAGCAAAAACAGCTATAGTAAGCACTAAAGAAATGGTAAGCGAAAACAATATTAATAATGTTTTCAATCTAGTGTAAGAAATTAACTTTTTCCAAATTAATTTATTGTTCATCGTTAGAGATAAAAGTCACCATTTTTTGAAGAGCTGGAGGTATTTTAAGACCTAAGGCCTGCCAACTTTCTTTATTGGCTATAATGCATGCTTTACGTCTCTCCAGATCAAGAGAAAGACTAACTCCTAAGGGGACTAATTCGGCAAGATGCGAAACGACTAAAATACGCTTTTTTCGACAGATTAAAAAAATTCTTTCTAAAAAAGGCGAAAAGCCAGCTATGTATAAAATATTAACTCTCTCTTTATTAAGACAATCTTCAAGTTCGGACAAAGAGTGTGCTACTTTAATCTGAAATTTTTTACAACTTTTGAAGGCTTCTAAAACTGCACTGTTTACTAAACGTTGATCTTGAAAGGCGCTATTGCTACGGGGAAGGAAGAGCAACACTTTCAATATTTTTTTTTGACGAAAATTTTCCTCTATACTAACAAATCTCTTAAGAAGCTCTATAGTGAGTCTAGCTTTTTGTGTTTCAACTGTAACCAAAGTACCTGCATATAATAAAGATATTTTTATAAAAAAAAGCCCGCCCAGGATTGATAAAACCAAAAACTTCCTAAACAAGGATCACCTCAAAAAGAAAAACGTAACCCAAACTCAAAATAGCGTCCCTGATCTCGATAGTCGTCTTTTACACCTAGACCATCAATATATGTAGAGGGATAACGAATATCGTTATCAAAAATATTTACGACATCAAACCAACATATAATGTGCGAAGTTAGAAAATAGCGCAACTTAAAATTAGCCAAAAAATAACCTTTCAATTTTTTACGTATATCGGGGACATATATTCCTTGCCTAGTAAGATTATATTTTTCTCGCCAACGGGGACCCACATAATTAAATGAAAAATCCAATTCTAAAGGAATACTTGAAAAGGAATAAGAAACTACACCTCCAGACAAAATATTAGCAACATAAGGCCTAGGTTCATGAAATTCGTTAGTGCCCCACTGATAGCTTCCAAAGCAATAAAGATCCCATTGATTACCTTTATAACGCCAAGAAAGCTCTCCACCCCATACATCTTCATTACCACCTTGTTGAAAAGTCCAACCACCTATTCCTCCAGGTATTCTTCTATCCAACACATCTCTCAACCACATACGAAATATACTGAAACTAAAGCGTTGACGAAAAGTTGGTCTAAAAATAAATAATGTCTCAATAGAATCCAGTTTTTCTGGTCTAAGGTGCGGGTTACCCCAAACAAACGGATAATGGTTATCATAAAGGGCATCTAAATCAGGAACTCTAAAACCATGACCGTATATCAATTTGGATACCAAAGCTTCTGAAAAGCGGTGAATCCAAACTAAGCGCGGGCTAAACTCACCGGTAAATCCCTGATATTTATCAAACCTGAGACCAAAATTGAGCTCGTTGGTAGAATCAATTTGCCATTCGTCTTGGAGATAAAGGGCCCACATATTTTCCGCCACCCGAGGCCAAGGTGGAGGTTGAGTCTCCAGAGTAGGTAAAATGGCAGGATTAGGAAAACTAATATTGGCCCTTAAAAAGGAAGACAAAATTTTATTTTGCATAAAATCCAGGCCTATTTTGAGATCATGAGTCTTGGTATACCAAGAAGTCCAAAAACCAAAGGAAATTTCGCGCTCCCTATTGCCTTCTTGGGTCAATATAGGTTGACCATTGGTGGAAAGCCCCAAGAGATCCCATACGGGATCATCTGGACCGGTCATATATATGGTGCCATAGGACACACGATCTTGGCGCCACCGAAGATAAAAGTGGCTACGTAGGTATTGGGTAAGGCTCAAGTCGTGGGTAAGTTCCCCTCCCAAATATTCTATGCGTGTCTTGGGATCGGGCCCTCTGCTTAGCCGGTCTGAAATTCCGTAGTAGTGAGGGATCCCCATATCAAAACGGAACAAATGTGCCCCCAGCCCTCTAAAATGTACACGAAACTCTTGCCAATTACAGTCGTAATTCAAAGACACCGGGCCCGACTCACCCACCGCATCGGTGGCGGTAAAGTGTTCACCCCGACTATTTACCGCCCCGCTGCTAAACTGAAGGGAATAAGTTGCTCTTTTTACCCCCCCGGTAACAAAGACCCTACGGCTATCGTAAGACCCGTAAGCGCCTCCACCTTCACCCCCATTGGCCCACTTTCGGGGTACCAGATTTATCACCCCTCCCACGGCATAAGACCCGTATACCGAAGAAGAAGGCCCTCTAATGATTTCGACTCGTTCCAGGATATCTACTGGTAAATAACCTATAAACTGTAAGGCCCTACGTGTTAAAAGTACGTTTAAGGGTTGGCCATCCCAGAGGATCAACACCCGCCGGTCGGAATAGTTCCCCCTGATAATTACGTGGTAAGAGCCGTTCCCTTCGCGAATAACTTCTATACCCGGGACAAAACGTAACAGATCAGCCACTGTAACCGCGCCTGTACGGATGATCATCTGTCGATCTAAAATGGTAAAGGCCGTAGGCACTTGATCTATATTTAAACGGGTGGACACGGCAATTTTTGTAGCTTGAGAGAGAAATTGTTGGAGACTCTCGTTGGGAAGGCCTTTGTCTGCGGCCAGGGCCGGGATCGTCGGACACCACAAAAAGGAAAAGACTATCCCCAAAAAAAAGACTAAACGCATAAAAGTAAATTTTTTAAATAGCGGTTGGTTTAACTAGCCGGTTTAAGCCTTGTTAAGGCCTCTTTTATTCGGGCAACGCCCTTTAAAATTTCTTCATCGGCATTGGCGAAAGACAACCTAAGACAATTATCATCCCCAAAGGCAATTCCTGGCACAGTAGCTACCCGAGCCTCTTCTAAGAGATAGTCGCAAAGGGAAAGAGAATCTTTTATCTCTGTGCCTGAGGGGGTAAGACAACCGTAGTAAGCCGCAAAATTCACAAAGGTGTAAAATGTCCCCTGAGGAGCAGTCAACCGGAGACCAGGAATTTGGGACAATTCCTGATAGAGGAGTTGCGCCCGGCGTTTGAAGTGTTTACGCATTTCTGCTACACAATCTTGCGGCCCACAAAGGGCGGCCAAAGCGGCCTTCTGGGCAATAGAATTGGCGTTAGAGGTACTCTGACCCTGAATTCTCGAAACCGCAGCTATAATTTCTTTAGGCCCCACAGCCCATCCAATACGCCAACCAGTCATAGCGTAGGTCTTAGATACTCCGTTTACTATAATTACCTGGTTTCGAAGATCAGGGGCCACCGATAAGATATTCTCCGGCCCCTTCCCGTCAAAACGTAAGTGGTCATATATATCATCGCTTATGATTACGAGATCTCTCTGACGCGCCAGTTGGGCTAGACCCTGCAAAAATTCGGTGGAATAAACAAGACCGGTGGGATTTGACGGGCTATTTAATATCAGACCTTGCGTACGAGGGGATAGGGCGTCTTCCAAAAGTTTTAAGTCTGGTTCAAAATTTCTCTCTTGGGCACCTCCCACAATCACTGGTTTAGCCCCGGCCAGCTCTACAATAGGAGGATAAGATACCCAATAGGGGGCAAGGAGGATTACCTCGTCACCTGGCTCAAAAAGGGCTTGCGCCAGGTTAAAAAGGGCCTGTTTGGCCCCACAAGTAATCACTACCTCGTCTATAGAATACTCAAGTCCATAGTCCTCTTTGATTTTGGTACAAACGGCCTCTCTAAGTTCGGGTATACCAGGAACCGGTGTATAGCGTGTAAAGCCTTGCTCAATGGCCTTAATGGCCGCCTCTTTTATGTGCCCAGGCGTATCGAAATCTGGTTCACCAGCAGATAAATTGACTATATCTACCCCTTTAGAACGTAAGGCCTTGGCCTTGGCGTTAATGGCCAAGGTGGCCGAAGGTTTCAGATCCTTAACACGGTGAGCAAGTTTACTCATGGCTCCCTCCGTTTTTTATACACTACCTCTTTTAAAAAAAGACCTTGAGGTGGCGCTGGGGGTGGAGCCAAAGACCTGTCTTTGGCCGCCATAATCTCCCTCAATTCCTGAGGAGTTAATCGGTGAAGACCCACTTCCACTATCGCCCCAACGATATTTCTTACCATATACCGTAAAAACCCCCGGGCCGAAATCTCAAAACGTAGCATATGGGCAGTGCCGGTGGCCCATTTGAGTTTTGCCTGATAAACCGTACGTACGGTACTACGAATATCACTGCCCGTCTTTCGGAAACTGGCAAAATCTTTCTGGCCCAAAAAGATATCCAGACAAGAACGCATCGCAGAAAGGTCAAGTTTCTGGGGTACCCACCAGGAATAAAGACGCCATATAGGATGGCGAATAGGATGGTTATAGATCTGATAAAAATAGGTCTTGGAACAGGCGTCGTATTGGGCATTAAATTTAATAGGTACTTCCTCCACCTTTACAATGGCTATGTCTTTGGGGAGGAGGGCATTCAGGGCCCGTTGGAGATCAGCACGAGACATCTTATTGGTGGTGAGGAAATTGGCTACCTGCCCCAGGGCATGGACCCCCGCATCTGTGCGACCAGCCGCGCGAAGCTTCACCCGGTGGCCCAAAAGCCTCCCTAAGGTCTCTTCTAAGACCCCTTGAACAGTCGGTCCCGTCTTTTGCTTCTGCCACCCCAGATAATTTGTACCGTCATAAGCAATGGTAAGCTTTATATTCCGCATGCATCAAGGGAAAAGAGATATTTGCCCAAGGCCCATATCCTCAGGAAAACCGTACATCAAATTAAGGTTTTGCACTGCCTGCCCACTGGCCCCTTTGACTAGGTTATCTATAGCCGAAATCAAAATTAACCGGCCTGTACGGACGTCTAAAGTAAAAGCAATGATACAATAATTAGTCCCTTTTACGTGGGCTGTATTCGGATAAAGCCCTGCCGGACAGAGTCTCACAAAGCCTTTGCCCCTGTAAAAGCTCTCTAAGCCCTCCCGGATGTCTTGCTCCCTAATACCTTCTTTGGGCTGGGCATAAATAGTGGCCAATATCCCCCTGTTCATAGGGACAAGATGGGTAGTAAAGTTTACGCGAAGGGACACCTTGGCCGCCCGAGAGAGCTCCTGTTCGATCTCTGGCGTATGGCGATGAGAGGCTACACTGTAAGCCCGAAACCCCTCGTTTACTTCGCAAAAAATAAGAGGCAGCTTTGCCCCCCGTCCGGCCCCAGAAACGCCACTTTTGGCGTCTATAATGATATTTTCGGGCTCGATAAGCCCTTGAGACAACAGAGGGATAAGGGGTAAAAGACTGGCTGTAGGGTAACACCCAGGATTAGCCACAAGGCGCGCCTTGCTTATGGCCTCCGCATAGATTTCTGGCAAACCATACACGGCCTCGGCCAGCAAATCGGGCACGGGATGTTCCTGATACCAAGCTTGATATTCAGCCGGGTCCTTTAAACGAAAATCAGCCGAAAGATCTATAACCTTAAGCCCCCGCTCCAAAAGCGCCTTGGCCATCAAAGCAGCGGCCCCGTGGGGTACACACAAAAAGGCCAGCTCTGCTTCTTGGGCTACCTCATCAGGATCGGGAGTAATAAAACGAAGAGCACCGTATTTATGCAGAAAGGGGAACAAATCTGTAAGCCGTTTCCCGGCTTCTTTCCGCGAGGTTATACAAGTAACTTTTACCTCCGGGTGGCCCGCCAACAGGCGCAGGAGCTCCACACCTGTATAACCCGTGGCCCCCACAATGGCCACCCTTACCATATAGCCCCCCACCAACTAACGTTTGGAGTACTGTTGCCCTCTTCTTGCACCACGCAATCCATACTTTTTACGCTCTTTGACCCGGGCGTCTCGGGTAAGGAAGCCAGCCTTTTTCAACGAAGGACGCAACTCTTCATTAAAAAGGACTAAGGCCTTGGAGATCCCGTGACGTATAGCCTCCGCCTGGGCGGATTTACCTCCGCCTTCCACCGTACAATAAATATCAAACTTACCCAAGGTGCCCGTTAAGTTAAACGGCATTTCAACTACGTGTCTAGCCACGATATTATCGCTAAAATACTCGTCAAAAGGCTTTTTATTAACTATAAATTGCCCACTACCAGGCGTTATCCACACCCGGGCAATAGCCGTCTTTCTCTTTCCCGTCGCGTAAAAACGCTTTTTTGCCTCTGCCATAATTCACCCTCTCCTTACTAAAATTCCAAAGTCTTTGGTCTTTGGGCCCCATGAGGATGTTGTGGCCCCCTGTATATCTTGAGTTTTTTGAGCATTTTACGCCCCAAACGATTTTTGGGTAGCATACGTTTCACCGCCAAGCGAAGGATTTCTTCTGGTTTGGAAGACAAGAGTTTTTGGGCTGGAGTCAGCTTAATGCCCCCCATATACCCCGAATGCCGCCAGTAAATCTTTTGTTCTAATTTCTTACCGGTAAGCTTTATTTGGTCGGCATTGATAACTACGATAAAATCTCCCCCGTCAACATGGGGCGTAAAATCCGCCCTGTGCTTACCCCTGAGTCTTTGCGCAATAAGACTGGCTAAACGGCCTAAAACCTTGCCCTTGGCGTCGATGACGTACCAATCCCGCTTAACCTCTTCCTTCTTCAACATTGGCGTCTGCGATGTAAAAATGGCCATTGTCCCACTCCTTTTCCCATGGATGGCTTCGTCTCTTTAAAAGATCACAAAAAAGTTGTCAAGGACCAGAGGTGGCTTCTTGGGCCTTACCCCTGCCTACGTAAAAAACCGGTTACATTTTACCACCGAACTAAAAGGTTAAAACAAAAAAAATAAAAAATTTTCGCCCACAAAAAGTAATGGTTACCGGCAAATTCGAGAAATTTCTTTCTTGAGGGGACAGGATACGCTATTAAGGTAACAAACGCACCCCCAAATAGGAGGCTAACATAAAAAGAAAGATTAGCAAATTGCTGGCCCTGACCCTTTGCCTGGTGACCTTATCTGCCACATCTTTGCGGGCCAGCGATTCCTTGGAGTTTGCCGGCGATATCGGACGTATCCTGCTCCCCATCAGCGCCTGGACCACGGCCTTTCTTAAAAAAGACTACTCAGGTATGGTCCAGTTTAGCCAATCTATGGTGGCCGCTGTAGGGATTACCTATGCCCTTAAATATAGCCTGCATACAAGGCGTCCTAACGGAAAGACACACGCCTTCCCTTCGGGACACACCTCTGTGGCCTTTTGCGCAGCCTCTTTTGGGCAAAAGCGCTACGGTCTCTCTTACGGCCTTCCTGCTTTTATAACCGCGGCTTTTGTGGGATACACGCGGCTTGCCTCGAAAAATCATTACGGGAAAGACGTCTTAGCAGGGGCCGCTATAGGGATTATTACCGGTTATCTATTTACCGATAGATACCCCCAGGTGGATATCCAAGCGCTTGTGGGCCCTGATCTTTACGGCCTAATCATTGGCAAAGCTTTCTAAGCAAAAGAAATTTATCGACCACAAAGCTTAGGAAAAGGTCACCCCCTAGGGGGCTATAAAATTTTTTCGCGTATAGAGCTAAGTCTTCTTGCTTTTTTTCAAACAAGTGTTTAAAACAAGTGCATGGCTAAAGATACCCGGGAATTACTTCTAGAGACTGCCGAGCAGCTTTTTGCCCAAAGGGGCATTGCGAGCACCAGTATCCGTGAATTATCGCGGGCGGCCAGAGTAAATGTGGCGGCGGTAAACTACCACTTCGGATCCAAGGAGGGGCTGATTAAGGCCTTACTTCAGCGACGGTTACGCCCCATAAACCAGAAACGCTTAACCAAGCTAGAAGAGCTCCTCACCAGGCACAAGACCCAAAAGATTCCCCCCTCGGTAAAAGAAGTGGTGCACTGTTTTGTAGCACCAGCTTTTGAAGCCTTTGGTCGGGATAATTCTACGGCTTTCCTTTCTTTTTTGGGGCGGGCCATGCTAGAACCTGACCCTCAGGTGAGAGAATTTTTTCTACAAGAGATGCAACCCGTCATAAAACTCCTATGGGAGGCCCTGAGAGCGGCCCTTCCTCACCTGGAAGAAGGTCGTCTATTTTGGCGGATACAGTTTTTATTGGGCGCCATGGTGCGCATATTAAATTACCCTCATTACAAAGATTCCTGGACCTTTTTTCCCAAGACCCACCAAGAAATTAGCCCCCTCGAAGAATTTATAACCTTTGTTTCCGCTGGGCTGGAGGCCAATGATGCTTAATAAGCACCAAAATGTCTGGGCCATAATTGCTCTATTCGTGTTTTTCCTTTGCGGTTGTAGTCCCCACAAACCCATGAAAATTTCGCCCCCCCAGCCAATACCCAACAAGTTCAACAAAGATCTCAAGTTGGCCAAGCCCCCCATCTTGAGTTCACCCTGGTGGTTATCGTTTAACGATAAGACTTTGAATCGCCTCCTGGAGGAGGCCTTTACTCGTAATCTGGACCTCAAGGCAGGTATAGCACGGCTCCTTGAGGCCAAGGCCCTCCTGGCCCAGGCCTCTTCTACGGCCTATCCTCAACTTACAGGACAAGCCAATTGGCGCAAATCTGAAGAGCCGGGCTTTTTCGGAAGGAATAGAGGAGAAAGCTACCGCCTTTCTCTTTCGGCCTCTTACGAAGTAGACCTTTGGAACAAATTGCGTTCCTCACGCCAGGCCGCTGGGTATCAACTCAAGGCCACCGAAGAAGATCTAAAAACCTTTTTTATCTCTTTGGCCGCCGAGGTGACCGAGGCCTACTACACCGTTGCCTCCCTTCAGGCACAAGTCGACCTTTTAAGAAGGCTTATAAAAAACAGTCGTCGAGAACTAAACTTGATAAAAGACAACTACCTCCAGGGTCTTTCCTCGGCCCAGGAAGTATTAGAAGCCGAAAACAGGCTTTTTACCCTGGAGGCCCAAAAAACCAGCCTGGAAAAGGCGCTTACCCAAAGCCAGCATGCCCTGGCGGTACTTTTAGGTCGGTGGCCACAGCAAAAGATCCCGGTTGTACCTACTTTACCCTCTCTTAAAGAGAGCTTCCCTTTAGGCTTACCCAGTGTAATCTTAAATCAACGCCCTGATGTCCAAGCAGCCTACTGGCGTGTAAAGGCCGCGGACGCCCAGGTAGCCGCCCTTATAGCCCAACATTTCCCCAAAATAGACTTGTTAGCCACCCTGGGCCGCTCCCGTACCGCCTTTTCTATCGGTGATATTGTAGGTTCGTTTTGGTCCTTGGGCATAGAAGCCAGCCTGAGTCTCTTTGATGCCGGCAGACTTAATGCCCAGATAAGTGCTCAAAGGGCCAAGGCCCTAGAGGCCCTTTATGCCTATCAAAAGACCCTCCTTAAGGCCTTTCAAGAAATAGAAGACGCCCTGGCGGCTAACCAGGCCAACGAAAAGAGGTTGCGCGAACTGGCCCAACGGAAAAAGGCCCTCACCCACATCCTGCAGCTAGAACAAGAACGTTACGAACTGGGCCTAAGTGACTACTTGCCCGTACTCAAGGCCCGCAAGGCTTTAATGCAAACAGAGTTGGAATATCTCCAGGCCCAAGAGGATCTCCTTATGGCGCGGATAACCCTTTACCGTGCCTTGGGAGGAGCTTGGACCGAAAAATATGTGGCCCAAGCCATGAGAGGCGCCCATGAGTCCTAAAAGACATCGTCAGTGGCCCCAATTTATACTCCCTTTGTTGATCTTGGCCGTGGGGATCGGAGGCTTTTTGGTGCTTCGAGGCCTGAAACAAAAACCCCCGAAACACCCTCCTAAGACCCAAGGTCCCCTGGTAGAGGTATGGACTGTCTTTCCCCAAGACCGACAAATTGTCCTCAGCGCCACAGGTGTTACGCAATCTTGGCAAAAGATAGATATCTATCCTCAAGTGGCGGGCAAGGTAGTTTGGGTCTCCCCTAAGTTTGTCGCTGGCGGATACTTCAAAAAAGGGCAACCCTTCTTTCAGATCGAAAGAGCAGACTACGAGGCTATCTTAACCCAGACCGAGGCCAAAGTAGCCCAAGCCCAAGAAAATCTTGCCCTTATCGAACACAAGGCCCAGGTGGCACGTAAACAATGGACCAAAATTTTTGGCTCTAAAAAGCCCCCTTCGCCCTTGGTGTTTTATCAACCCCAATTAAAGGCCGCTAAAGCGGCCCTTAAGGCAGCCCAGGCCGAAAGAGAAAAGGCCCTTTTGAACCTTAAAAGGACTACCATCACCGCCCCCTTTGACTGCCTGGTGGTAGAAGAACACGTGGCCCGTGGCCTCTATGTAAGCCCTGGCAAACCGGTGGCTCGGATATTGGGCACCGAAAAGATGCAGGTCATTGCCCCCCTGGCTTTACGGGACGTAGCCTGGCTAAAAATACCGACCAGCTGTCAAGTCCTTATCACCACAAACCAAAAGATATTTACCTACCCTGGTAGGGTCGTCCGTCTCCTGCCTGTGGTAGAAGAAAAGGCCCGTCTGCCTCAATTAGTAGTAGAAGTCTCTGATCCCTATCAATTACACCACCAGGTGGCCCAACGCCCGGATCTCCTGGAGGGGCTCTTTGTGCAATTGCAAATCCCGGGCAGGACCGTCAAGGGAGTCTACGTATTGCCCCGTTCTGTGTTACACCGAGACCACATAGTATGGTTGGTCGACCAAAATCAACGCCTTGTCTTCAAGCGGGTAAAAATCATCTTCAGCACCAAAGACCAGGTATACGTAAAGGGCCTCACCCCTGGGGATCGTGTGGTCAAAACCCACCTGGAGGGCGTTGCCCCAGGGCTTAAGGTACGCATTTGGCACGGAGCATCCCGATGAAAAGTATCATTCGCTACATGGCCGCCAACCATGTGGCCGCCAATATTTTGATGTTCTTTTTCCTGGTGGGGGGCCTGATATTGTTGCCCACCATAAAACAAGAAATATTCCCTGAAATCAGTCTGGACACCATTATGATCCAGGTGGCCTATCCAGGGGCCGCCCCGGAAGAGGTAGAAGACGGTATCATTTTGGCCATTGAAGAGGCCCTAAGCGGTCTGGAGGGCATAAAAGAGATACATTCTGTGGCCCAAGAGGGTGTAGGAACCATCTACGTGACGGTAAAAGAGGGGACTAATGCCGACCGGCTCCTCCAAGACATAAAAAATGCCGTAGACCGGATCACTACCCTACCTGAAGATGCTGAAAAGCCTATTATCAGCAAACTTTTGAATCGCCACGACGTCATCTCCATCATTGTATACGGCCAAGTAGACGAGTGGACTATTAAACATTACGCCGAAAAGATCGAGGATGACCTATTGGCCAAGCCCAACATCACCCAGGTGAGTCTCTTTGGCGTACGTCCTTACGAAATATCCGTAGAGATCCCCCAAAACAACTTGAAACGCTTTCACCTTACCTTTGATGATCTAGCCGGGATCATTCGTTCTTCATCTGTAGACTTGCCTGGGGGTCGACTCAATACCAAAGGCGGAGAGATACTCCTACGCACAAAAGGTAAACGTTATTACGCCCGCCAATACGCGGGGATAATTGTCCTTTCGGCCCCAGACGGCCTAAAATTGCGCCTGGGAGACATAGCCCAAGTAAAAGATACCTTTGCCGACGTTGACACCTACGCCCTCTTCGATGGCCAACCAGCAGCCATGATAAAGGTCTACAGGGTAGGAGACCAGCGACCCCTTGATATATCAAGGACCGTGAGAGAATATGTCAAGACCCACTCCGCCACCCTCCCTTCCTCCTTAAAGCTTGCTATCTGGAACGACACCTCGCAAATCTTGCGCAGTCGTATCAATCTACTCCTAAAAAACGCCTGTTACGGACTCATTTTGGTGGTCATCATTTTAGGTCTGTTTCTTGAATTACGCCTGGCCTTCTGGGTCATGCTAGGTATCCCGGTGTCCTTTTTAGGGACTTTTCTCTTTATGCCTCTACTCCATTTATCCGTAAATATGATCTCTCTCTTTGCGTTTATTATGGCCCTGGGCATAGTGGTAGACGACGCCATTGTGGTGGGCGAAAGCGTCTTTGCCCACCGCAAACTCCATAAAGATCCCGAAAAAGCCATTCTGTCGGGCACTTTAGAGGTGGCTACCCCTATTATTTTTTCCGTCCTTACCACCATTGCCGCCTTTGTCCCCCTCATGTTTGTCGGCGGCATGATTGGGAAATTCATCAAGGTTATCCCTTTGATTGTCATTACTACTCTGCTCGTCTCCCTAACGGAATCTCTACTGATTCTTCCTGCTCATCTAGCCCTTACGCTGAACAAACCCAAAGGGAAGCTATTACACACCTTGGAGCGCCCTAGGCTATGGCTCGCTAAACGGTTAGAGCACTTCGTAAAAGGCCCCTACCAGAAGTTCCTCGTCTTGTGCCTACGCTACCGTTATACTTCCATCGCCGCTGGGGCCTCCCTGCTTTTATTGAGTCTGGGCTTAGTGGAAAGCGGGTTGGTACACTTTCGCTTTATGCCTGCGGTAGAGGCCAATCACGTGGACGTAAAGATCAAAATGCCCGTGGGGACGCCTGTACAAGAGACCGAAAAGGTGGCCTGTCTCATAGCACAAAAAGGCCAACAAGCCGCCCGCGAATTAGAAAGACAACACCCCCGTTGCGGAAAGATCTACCAGCACATTTACACCCTTATTGGGGGCACCCTGGGCCTGGGAGGGCCTGTGGGCAGGGCTGGAGCAAACGCCAGCCACCTGGCCGAAGTCTCCATGCTCCTTACCCCTATAGAGAACCGTTGTGTAAGCGCCAACCAAATCATGCGCCGCTGGCGCAAACTGGTGGGCGAAATCCCCGGGGTAGAGGCCCTAACTTTTCAGGCCAATTTGGTACATATGGGGGCCAATTTAGACATCCAGTTGGCCCATCATGACTTAAATGTACTGCGCCAGGCCGCCAACAGACTCAAAAAGGCCCTGGCTTCCTATCCTGGTCTTTCCGACATAGATGATACTTACGCGCGCGGCAAGACAGAGATAAAGATACACCTAAAACCCCTGGGCCGACTCCTGGGACTGACCGAGTCAGAACTCGGCCGCCAAGTACGCGGTGCCTTCTATGGTAGCGAGGCGTTAAGGCTCCAGCGGGACAAAAACGAAGTTAAGGTCTTGGTATCCCTACCCAGAACCGACCGTTACCACCTATGGAACTTGGAACACCTTTGGATAAGGACCCCCAGCGGGGCAGAAGTCCCCCTTAGCCAGGTAGCTACTCTGACCCCGGGAAGGGGCTACAGCATAATAAATCGCTACAACCGCAAACGAGTAGTAGACGTTACCGCCAGCGTAGAAGCCAAAGAAATAAGTGCTGACGAAATTATAAATGATCTAAAACAATCGATATTGCCTCAGCTTGAAAACGATTATCCAGGGCTTTCTTATCAAATACAAGGAGAAGGCAAAGAAGAGGCCGAGTCCATGGCCTCCATGAAAAAGGGCTTTTCTCTGGCCCTGTTGGCCATCTTTAGTCTCCTGGCCGTTTCTTTTCGGAGTTATGTACAGCCCCTAATTGTCATGATTTCCATCCCGTTTGGCCTGATAGGGGCTATAATCGGTCATTTAATCATGGGTAAAGACTTGTGTATCCTTAGCATGTTTGGCCTGGTGGCCCTGGCGGGAGTCGTGGTAAACGACGCCATCCTTTTGATCGATTACGCCAATGAACTACGCCGAAAAGGTGAAAGGCCCTTTGAGGCCATTGTCAAAGCAGGGATACGTCGTTTCCGCCCTATCCTGCTTACCTCGCTCACCACGTTTTTTGGCCTTATGCCCCTTATCCTGGAAAGGAGTATTCAGGCCCAGTTCCTCATACCCATGGCCATTAGCCTGGGCTTTGGTATCCTCTTTGCCACCGGTATCACCCTGCTCCTAATTCCCTGCTTTTATTTGGTCTACGAAGACCTAAGAGAAAAGATAAGGGGAAAGTCAGCCGCTCCATCTTTCGAGTAAAAACTTCAGTCGGTAGCGGCACTGCTCACAGTAGAAACCGGGCTTACGATCCACCTCCATTAGACTGTTGGCAAACAGCATTACACACGGATTTTCACAGTGTTCAAGCCCCAAGGCATGACCAATTTCGTGAAGACACTCCTTGGCTACCCTTTGATAGAGGAGGTTATCGTTGGGACCCAAGCCGTAAAAGGTATTGTCAAGCCGAGCATAAGAAACTAGCCCCAGGCCCCTTTTTAAAAGGGCTATACCAAAGACAAAATTTAGGTCCGAAGCATAGATATCTACGCTGGTGATCCCAAGACATAGAGGGAAAGTCCCCTTAAGGGTACGCAGATACGACAAGAGGAGCTCCGCCCGGTATTGAGAGCGTTCCTCGGCAAAGGCCTCTTTTGGTAAAGGCACCGCCGGCCTGAAATCTACTTCTAGCCCTAGGCCTTCATAAATACCACCCGCGGCAGCATCAAGGACATCTTGACGGACATCTCCCACCGGGACCAAAGAAACTATAGTCTTCACCCCCTGCTCCTTTCAGAGACCAATCCTTATTGCGGCATCTGCTGGATCAAATCTCCTATTTCCCGCCAAATGCGCCCAAAGGCCTCTAAATCACCTCGCGTAAGGGCATCTTGGGCCTTTTTATAGAGTTCTTTTAACTGGGCCGGTGTATTAATCTGCGGGGTCGAGGGAGGTAAGATCTCCTCTACCGCCTGACCAAAAATGGCCTCCAGGGCCTCCTCCAGACTACGGCCCATCTTTATCTCGTTTTCATAGGCGATGATGACCCTCTTTAATTCGGGAATCTGGCCGTTTTCGGCCTTTAAATAAAGGGGCTGTACATAAAGGAGATTGCCTTCCACAGGTATTATGAGTAAGGTACCCAAAATAACCCTGCTCCCCCTTTGGTCCCAAAGGGATAATTGTCTGGAGATCTCTGGGTCCTGATTGATGCGGCTTTCAATCTGTTGGGGGCCGTAAACCAGTTTCTGTTTAGGGAAACGATAGACCAGCATCTGCCCGTAATGTTCGGGATCACATCGTACACACATCCAGGCGGCCAAATTATGTTTACGAGCCGGATTGAAGGGAATCATGAGGATAAATTCTGCTCTCTTCTGGCCTGGCAATTTCATAATGGTGTAATACGGACGCATATAACGATTCTGATTCTTTAGGCTTCGGGGGATCTCCCATAGGTCTTCTTGATTATAAAAGACCCGCGCGTCCCGCATGTGGTAGGCGGCAAACAATCTGGCCTGGATAAAAAATAAGGTATGGGGATAGCGGATATGACGCCTAAGATCAGGCCTAAGCTCTGAAAGGGGTTTAAACATCCCTGGAAAAACCTTGGCGTAAAGCTGAATGATGGGATCGGTAGGGTCCTTGAGATAAAAATCTACCGTGCCGTTATAGGCGTCTACCACCGCTAGTACCGAATTACGAATGTAGTTACCAATGCCGGGGAGACGACGGGAATAAGGGTAACGGTTGGAAACAGTATAGGCGTCTACTAACCAGAAGAGTCGTCCATCACGCCCTATTACCAAATAGGGATCTTTATCTACCCTAAGAAAAGGAACAAGCCTTTTGACCCTTTCTTCTATAGCACGATAGTAGAGGATTCGGCTATGGGAGATAATGTCTCTAGACAAGAAAATCTTGCTTGAGCCAAAGCGCATACTAAAAAGCAAACGTCTTAGGAGACCTCCCACCCTTACCCCTGTACGCCCCTGGTAGTTGGTATATACGTTGCTTTCACCTGCGGGATAGTCGAATTCTTTGGCCTTGGTGTTCACCAAGACATACTGGTTGGCCAATTCACCAAAGTAGATCTCAGGACGCCTGATTTTTATATCACATTCCGAAACCGGAGGAATATCCTTTATGAGGAGCTTGGGTAAGCCTTCTTGGGTCACCTCGTTTACTACCCCCAAAGTGAGCCCGTACCCATGGGTATAAATTAGGTGCTCATTTATCCAGGAACGACTGGGTAGATCATCATAGGAGAGCTCACGTGCCGAAAGCATTACTTGACGCAAAGCCCCGTTTAAGAAATAGCGGTCATTATCGACAGCAATAAACTTATAATAAGTACGTATTTCTTGAATCTGGCTATAAGTTTCAAGCAGGGGCTCATGATCCCAAAGGCGGATATTTTTAATGGTTATTTCGTTACGGGCCAGTATTTTTTGGTTTAAAGGGGGGCCAAACTTGAACTCCTGTTCATTTACGTTATCTAAGCCAAAGGCCTGACGCGTAAAATTTATTTCGTAGGCCAGGTAGGGCCGCTCTCGTTCCAACTCATTGGGCTGAACGATATAACGGTGCACCATACCCGGAGCCAATTTGAGGCCCACAAAGTAGAGCAAAGCGTAAACCCCCACCAGCCCTATTAGGATTGCTTTTCGGGGGCGCAGGATGAAGAGGGCGGAAAATACGGCCGCCACTACCGAGACCAGGGCCAAGGCCGTTAAGATAGGAAGAACCACCTTGGCCTCGGTAAAACCGGCCCCAAAGACCACGCCTCGTTCGTCAAACAGGAGATCAGCCCTATCAAGCCACAAATCAAAGGCCAAGCGCAGGAAAAACAAGGCAATCATCAGGGCCAAATAGCGTCTAAAGGGCCTACTTAGGCGTAAACGGCTACCCTGGCCTTCTATATGCCCCAAGCCCACAAAGAGTAATAGCCCTGTAGCCGTACAGGCCAGCCACAGGCCCAAGGAATAATCCGCCAGAAAACGCAAAAAAGGCAGACGAAAAACAAAAAAAGACAGATCAAGGTGGAGGAGGGGGTCTGTTTTACCAAACGGCTGAGCGTATAAGAAAAGGAGGGCATCTTTCCAAAAGGCCCCGGCAGATAAGCCAAAACCTAAGGCCAAAAGGAGGGCTAATAATTTTAGAGTCAGCCGAAACTTATTAGAAAGCCAATCTCGCCAACGGGGATCCACCAGCTGGGCCCAAGGGGCATCTTTAGAAGCCACTTTGTAGGTCACAAAGCCATTTATATAAAAAAGCCCTCCGGCTATAAGACCTGCTAGCCCCACCAAAGCGGTCTGGACCCAAAATTTCAGGAAAAAGACCTTTAAATAGCCCAGATCTTTAAACCAGAGGTAGTCTGTATAGTATGTAACAAAGGGATTACCAAGGAGAAGAAAAAGGCCCAAAAGGCCTACCCCTAATAAAATAAGCCGCGCTAATAACATAGGTACTTTATACCATGAGGTCTTGTGAAGTGCTAACCCAAAAGCCTCTTTTAGGCCTTTTGGTTAAGGTGCCATGCCCAAGCCAAAACCGTCGCCACGGCCTCGTATAATTCTTGGGGGACTTCGGCCTCCACCTCAAGACGACTCAGCGCTTCCACCAGAGAGGCGTCTTCCTTTATGGGGACCCCGTTTTCCCGGGCCAGGGCCAAGATCTTCTCTGCCAGGAGACCTTGCCCTTTAGCTACTACCCTTGGGGCATTGTCTCTTTCGGGTTCATATTTAAGAGCTACCGCCTTCTTGACCATTCCTTTCCTTGGTCCTCTTAGGTGCCTTTTTTCTCCTCCCCCGAGGTTGCTTTTCTCCACGGTCTTCTTTGTCTCTTTTGCTCCCCTCAACCTGTGGGGGGGACGAAGGCCTTTTTACAAATTCCCCGGTTTCTTTTTTTATCGATTCGGAATGGACTTCGGGTTTAAGCTCGCCTTCAATTTGAATCTCTTCTGGAGCCTTGGACATATCTGGCTCCACCTGAATAGAGACACTGTAGTATTCTTCCAAGGCAAACAGTTCTCGACGTTTACGATTTAAAAGGTAAGAGGCCAGATCTGGGGCTGCTTTAATAACTAGGCGTTGATATTTTTTTTCTATTAAACGACTCTTTAGCCGTCTCAATACCCCGGTGGCCAAGACCTCTACCGTACGAATAAGCCCCTGACCTCTACAGCACGGACACGGACGGTGACTGCCCCACTGCAATGGGGCCTGGAGTTTTTGGCGGGCTAATTCAATCAGACCTAGTTTACTAAAATGGGTCATGGTCACCTTGGCTCGATCTCTTTTCAGACACTCTCGCAAGCGGCGTTCTACCTGAGCACGGTGTTTGGAATGCCGCATGGCAATAAAGTCTATTACCACTAATCCTGCCAGATCCCGTAGTCTTAGCTGTCGGGCAATCTCTTCGGCTGCTTCTAGATTGGTCCGAAACGAAGTCTCTTCTAGGTTTTTTTCCTTGATAAAGCGGCCAGAATTTACATCAATAGCCACAAGGGCCTCTGTAGGTTCTATAAAGAGGGTTCCCCCCGAGGGGAGAGGTACTACAGGCTGATAAATGCTTTCAATCTGTTCTTCCAGATTAAACAGAGAAAAGATAGGCCTATCTTCTTGAAAGAGCTTTACCAACCGGGTTTGTCTGGGCGAGACCAGTTTCAAGAAGCCCTGGACCATTTCCAGGACTTCTTCGGTATCTACAAGGATCTCTTTTACCTCGCTGGAAAGATATTCTCGTAAAAAACGAATAATGACGTCTTGATCTTTGTATAATAAGGCCGGGGCCGTAACTGCTGAAGCCTGCTTCTTTATCTCCTTCCATAGTCTGAGGAGATAACGCAGATCAGCTTGGATATGTTTCTTAGCCGCCTCGGCGGCAGCGGTACGCATTATTACTCCCACCCCCTCGGGGAGCTTGAAACTAAGGAGGATGTCTTTTAGCCGCTTGCGTTTGGTTTCATCCACAACTTTTTTCGAAACCCCCTGAGAAGGATTACCCGGCATGAGCACTACATAGCGACCGGGTAAGGACAGATAGGTCGTAAGGCTTGGCCCCTTGGTAGGTGTCTCTTCCTTTACAATTTGCACTAAGAGTTCCTGACCAGGTTCTAATAGCTCCGGCAAACGCGAACGGCCATGGCGATCTGAGGCCTCTGCGTAGCCGTAGTATTCGGGATGAATTTCCTTAAAAGGTAAATATCCGTTCCGCTTAAGACCGATATCTACAAAAACGGCCTGCAGACTAGGTTCAATATTTACTAAACGTCCTTTATAAATATTGCCCTTGGTGTGTTCCCGAACCACTGTCTCCACATCAAAGGCCTCCAGGCGTCCGTTTTCTACCAAGGCCACACGGACCTCTTCGGGTTGATCAGCATTGACCAGGATAATCTGCTTGGGCTTTTTGTTCTTTGCCATTTAAGCCTCCGCGAAAATCTCCCTTTTTCTGGTAACGTGGGCCTTGATGCGGTTTAGGGTGTCCGAAAGGGTTTGAATCACGTTTTCTCTAAAATCTCCCGCTACAGCCAAGATCATAAGGGGGTCGCCCACCTTTTTATAACCCTCGGCTATTTCAATCTCCACCGCTACTATTCCTGGACGCTGACGCGCCTCACCAATGATTTCGGCCAAGAGTTTGTGGTCCACATCGATAATTATACCCTGTACTTTTTTACCTTCTCGAGAAAAACAACGCACTATGCCCACGTGAAAGAGCACCATTCCTGCCTCTTTAAAACGGGGGTTCTGCTCCAGACGCTTCCAGACCCTATTTAGATTGATCATTACTCCTCCTTATTACATCTGTGCTTTAGCCTTCTGGTAGAGCAATATTTTGTTATGGGATAGCCCTCCTCCAGACTATTTAGCCCAACTTTTTGTATAAAAACAAAAAAAAATTTCCCTTGCCAAGCAATATTCCGGTATTATCTCTCTATGAGGGTAGAAAAAAATATGTTTGGTTTCTAGGGGGATTTAACTAAGCTTTTTTTAAACTCAAGAAAGGGAGGGTATACCATGAAGTTGACGCTTTCGGTAATTAAGGCAGACATTGGTGGGTATGTAGGACATTCATGTACTCATCCAGATGTAGTGGCCAAAGTCAGAGAACACGCGCAAAAGGCCTGTCAGGAGGGGATCCTCATCGACGCCGAGATACTTACCTGTGGAGATGATATAGCCATCGTTATGACCCACACTAAAGGAAAAGATAACGAAGAGATCCACAAATTGGCCTGGGACGCCTTTGTAGCCGGCACAGAAGTAGCCAAAAAACTAAAGCTTTACGGGGCCGGACAAGACCTCCTGGCCGAGGCCTTTTCCGGGAACGTCCGTGGTATGGGGCCCGGTATTGCCGAAATCGAGATGGAAGAACGTAAAAGCGAGCCTTTTATCGTATTTTTTGCGGACAAGACCTCTCCTAGTGCCTGGAACCTACCCCTTTACGAAATGTTTGCCGACCCAATGAATACCGCTGGATTGGTGATAGATCCTTCCATGCACGATGGTTTTTCCTTTGAGGTCATGGATGTTTACTCCGGCAAGGTGGTCACGCTGGAGACTCCTAGGGAGCTCTATGATCTTCTGGTGTTTATTGGAGCTACCAGTCGTTATGTAGTCCGAGCTGTTTACCGCAACCGAGACGGCGAAATAGCCGCGGCAGCTTCCACACAGAAGCTTTCTCTTATGGCTGGTCGCTACGTGGGTAAAGATGACCCGGTGCTTATTGTCCGTTGTCAGAGTGGGTTCCCTGCAGTGGGTGAGGCCTTAGAGCCCTTTGGACGCCCCTGGTTAGTAGAGGGGTGGATGCGTGGTTCCCATACCGGTCCCCTGATGCCTGTATCGTTCAAGCAGGCCAAGCCCACGCGTTTTGACGGCCCGCCTCGGGTAATCGCCGCTGGATTCCAGCTTTGTGAAGGAAAACTAATCGGCCCCAACGACCTTTTTGATGACCCGGCCTTTGATGACGCCCGTTTACGCTGTGCCCAGCTGGCTAACCAGTTGCGTCGCCAAGGCATCTTTGAACCCCATCGTTTGCCGCCTGAAGAGATGGAATACACTACCCTGCCTAAGGTATTAGAAAAATTGAAGGATCGCTTTAAAGATGTGGGCGAACCTCAAGCCAAGGCCCCTGGTAGTGGAGAAAGCGAAATCGCCGAATAGGAGTAAGAGGGCGGCTTAACGCCGCCCTTTGTAAGGCTACTCTAGGGTAAGGCCTCCATTTTTTAACAGCTAGGAAAATTATAGAGCAAAGGGGGTAAAATGCGGGTGCTTTCTGGAATATAACGTGGCTTACCGTACAAAAACCCTTGGAGGTAATGAATACCTACTTTTTTCAAATAATCAGCAATTTCTTTAGAGTCTACATATTCCGCCACGATTTTAAATCCCTTTAATTCGGCTATCTCTACCAGGAAACCCACTAATTTGGCGTCAAACTTATCTTTCAAGGTGTTTTGAATAAAACTCCCGTCGATTTTTACTAAATCCCACGGGAAATCGCGTAACAGACCAAAATTGGAGTGATAAAGCCCAAAATCATCTAGCGCAATCTTAAACCCTTTGTTTTTTAATTTGTTTAAGATCTTATATAGCCCTTTACGGTTTGAGGCATAACTCGATGGTTGTTCCGTTACCTCAAAATAAATACGTTTAGGATCAATATGAAGCTCCTTGGTATATTGGGCAAGGTCCAGTTGGAGTCTTTCAAAGATGTAGTCCAGAGAGATATTTATCGAAACCTGGGCAATTTCTCGATGTTCTTGAAGATAGACCAAAATTTTATAGAAAACAGCCCTTTCCAAGTCGGCCTTTAGTTTTAACTTCTCTACTTTAGACATGAAACGCGCTGGGGGAAGTATCTCTTTTTTGGTCACTAGACGCACCAAGGCCTCGTAAAAGGCTATGCGACCTCTCCGGGCGTGATAAATGGGCTGTAAAGCAAACCCCACGTCTCCCATGGCTATTTTCTTGGAGATACTCAAATAAGTAGGTAGGCTTTCTTCGAGGAAGACCTTTTCGCGATCATAATCGGCCAAAAGGAAATTTTCCCCGTGAGGGGCCTTCTCCACCAGACGGATCATGACGTTTAAAAGCATACAAGGGTCTACCCTGGAGGATAAACGACAGAGAGATAAAGAGACCTTAATAGGAAAAAAACTCCCCTTAAAAGGGAACGGTCCCTGTAAAGCCGCCGAAAGCTGTTCGGCCAGCCTGGTTAATTTATCACGATCTTGATAGTCTAAATCAAATATGCCTATAAAAATATCAGGGTGGAGGAAGGCTATCAGTTTAGCCCTCTTAAAGACCACCCTTATCTTACTCGCCAAGCGGTACAGATAAAATTCGAAAACCTGGTAACCATAATTGAGCTGAATATCCTTTACGTTTCGGACTTTTACAGCCACCGCCAAGGTGGGCTCAAAGCCTTTGGCCAGCAACGAAGAAAATTCCCTTTCAAAACCATATTTATTATAAAAACCGGTCAGAGAATCCAGTAAAGGGGGCTTTTTTTTGTCTTTTAGTTGAGGAATGGTGGTGTTTATAGAATAGTCGGGTTTAACCATAATTTACTCGATGTCTCTTTTGCCCTCCCCGCATCCTTTTTCGGCTCAAAAACCCCTTTACTTTAAGTGGTGGAGGTAAGGGGGACCAGCCTTACTGCTGGTCCCCAGGCAAACAGTTCTTCCCCCAGGACACATACTACACCCTGAACCTGGGGCATACTTTTGACTATTTTTAAAATTTTGTCCCAGGATCTCCTGCCTTTTACCAGATTACCCAGGGCCGTAGCCATAGCATCGGCAAAAGCTGCGCACGGGGCCAGGACACAGAGGGCATCTGCACATCCCAGGCTCAGACTATGACCGACACTGGCGGAAGAAGTACACACGCCAAGGGGCATGATCTCGGGAGAGATACGTAGCCCTATCTTGCCAGACAGGGGAGAATCTCCGGCCCATAAGGCCACGGTGGCCTCACGCTTTAAGGCCAAAAAGATATCACCCCCGTTTTCTACTACTACCTCTTTAGTAAACCCTGCAAGCAAAAGACTCCTTCCCACTTCTTGGGCTATAGCTCCAGCCACCGCAGCCATAGGGCCCGTTCCTGCTAAACGTCCGGCCCGGGCCATAATCTTGACTATATCTGGGGCCGTAGGTTCCACGGAAATGGGTTTTAAAGACTTCAAAAAAAGAGGATGGCTCAAAATATAGTTTTCTAAAGGAGTACGTATTTTTCTCAGGATAGCCAAGGTCTGTTGGGCGAGATCGCGGGAGGCCAATACCTGTAGGTCAGATTCCTTATAAACCACACGAAAGGCCTTGAGACCAAGCGGCCGAACCCTGGCCCTATAATGACGGATATCAAAATCTAGCATGCGTTGGACCTCAATTATTCTCTTGATGTTTTAATATTACCCCTCATATCCCGATAAAGGCATGAGATTATTCACCCTGTGGGCCTTGATGTCTTTCCGGAAAATATAACAAGAGACCTCTACAAAATTGCCGAGATCAGTATCGCAAGCACAACCGCAAGGGATCCGTTCCCATTTTTAGGGGAAAGTTGCGAGGAGTCAAAAAAAATAAGCTAAAAAGTGGTTAGGGCAGGAACAAAAACCTCGGAATTTTTGCGAGAAGGAACGCTTGTCATAACGGATAACACCTAAGCCCAAAGCGGACCTAATCACCCGGGTGTATAAGAGAACTTTTTTTTGCGAAAACGTCTTATGGCTTTAAGATGCTCCTTAAGGGTACGGGAAAAAAAATGCGTTCCATCACCTTTGGCTACAAAATAAAGGTAGTCAACCTTAGCAGGGAATAGTACGGCCTGAATAGCCGCCCTGCCCGGATTGCAGATAGGCCCTGGAGGTAACCCAGCATGTAAATAGGTATTATAAGGACTCTCTACCCGCAAATCTTTTCGGGTCAGTGGTCCCACAAATTTCTTTAAAGCGTAACGTACCGTGGGATCGGCCTGAAGAGGCATGCCCCTTTTTAACCGGTTCCAAAATACAGCCGCAATCAAAGGACGTTCTTCAGGGACCTTAGCTTCCTTTTCCACTATAGAAGCAAGAGTTACAACTTGGTGAACCGTAAGGTTTAACCGTTTTGCCGTAGGGGCAAAGGAAGCCCAAACAGTCCAAAATTGTTTGATCATGCGCGCTACAATCTCTTGAGCAGGGAGCCCTCGCGCCAGGGTATAGGTCTCGGGAAAGAGATATCCTTCGGCTGTTGGAGCAGGAATATTCATTTGACGCAAAAAATCTCTTTTTTCAGTGGCCTTTAAAAAGGCCTCCTTCTTTACCAGGCCCTTTTGCGCCAATACATCGGCAATCTGGTCGCGCGTAAGCCCCTCAGGGATAGTAATGCGGTGGAGTAATACATCGCCTGCCGCTAAACGGCCTACGATCTCCCATGTACTCCACGACGGATAAAGCCTGTATTCACCGGCCTTTAAAGAAGAATCCTTTCCCGTAAGACGTACCAGCCAAACAAAAAACATTTTGTTACGGATAAGGCCCTTCTGTTTAAGGGTTTCCGCGATGTCGTGGACGCTCTGCCCTGGGGTAATAAAGACTATCAGGGCTTTCCCCTTACCCACCGGTAAATTCAGGGCATATATCAAGGTACCTAAAACAAGAAAGGTCAAGGCACAAATTAATAAACCAATTTTTAAAGAAAAACGCCTTTTCAAAGGCTGGCCCCTCATTTTAAGAAGCTTTCATCTTTTAACTAAGAACACCAAACAGATAACAATCTTTGATTATTATGGCCACCATTTTTAGGTCAGGACCGACAAGGCACCTTTTTGTTGGGTAAATCTCCGGTAATATACATATGATTTTTCTTGCCCACCCTTAGCCATACAAATTTTCGGTAATGGGTTAAAATAAGAAGACATGAAAAAGGTCTTTATACGCACCTTTGGTTGTCAGATGAATATTTACGACTCTGAACGCATGCTGGCCATGTTACAACCAGATTATACCCCCACGCAAGAATGGGAAGAGGCTCAACTGATATTAGTCAATACCTGTTCGGTAAGGGCCAAGGCCGAACAAAAGGTGTACAGTTTAGTGGGGCGTCTAAAACACTTAAAACGCCAAAGACCAGAAGTAATTATTGGTATTACTGGTTGTGTAGCTCAGCAAGAGGGAGAAAATATCCTTAAAAGACTCCCCCATGTAGATTTGGTTCTGGGGACCCAAGCAATTTACCGTCTCCCCCAACATCTCAAACAAATAGAGGCAGGACATGGTCCTATCGTGGATATAGCCCTTGGGGACGATTTCACCCAGCCTTTGGTCTTTCCCACCACTACCGAGGACTTGCCAGTCAAGGCCTTTGTAACCATTATGCAAGGCTGTGACAACTTCTGTACTTATTGTATTGTACCCCATACCCGAGGTCGTGAAATCAGTCGCCCCCCAGAAGATATTCTTAAAGAGGTAGAATACCTCGTCTCCAAAGGTGTACGCGAAATTATTCTCCTGGGACAGAACGTAAATTCCTACGGCCGTAAAGAAAAAAGGTTCCCCAGCTTTGCCGAGCTCCTGCGTCAGGTGGCCTGCATCCCAGGGGTGTGGAGGGTTAGATTTACCACCAGTCACCCCAAAGACCTCACCGAAGAGTTAATGCAAACTCTGGCCGAAATCCCCGAGGTATGCGAATATCTACATCTGCCTGTACAGTCTGGATCTAACCGGATACTCCGTCTCATGAACCGGGGATATACCCGTGAGGATTATCTATCGAAAGTAAAACGGTTACGACAGCTGTGTCCTGATATAACCCTCTCTACCGACATTATTGTGGGCTTTCCTGGGGAGACCGAAGAAGATTTCCAGGCTACCTTGGACCTCCTAGAAGACGTGCGTTACGCCGAAATATTTTCTTTTAAGTACTCCGACCGCCCTCTGGCCCGGGCTAAAAATTTTCCCTCCAAAGTAGCCGAAGATGTAAAGACCTGTCGCTTGGCCCAGGTGCACAAACTCCAGAGTCGTATTACGCGAGAAATAAACGAAAGTTTTATAGGACAAACGGTAGAAGTATTGGTAGAAGGCAAAAGCCCCAAGGATAAGACCCTCTGGACAGGACGTACACGCAGCCACCACGTAGTAAACTTTATTGGTCCAGAGGGTTTGAAAGGTCACCTGGTATATGTTTTGATTGAAAGAGCTGGGCAACACTCTTTACGGGGCCAGTTTAAAGACTTAATTCGGTAAGGAGGCCATTTGATGAAAGTAAAAATGAAAATCCAGGCTATTGCCTTGGATCCAGTGTCTAATAGCCCGGTTATGATCCTTAAAGAAGAAGAGGGGGAACGAGTATTGCCCATCTGGATCGGGCTATTAGAGGCCACCGCCATAGCCACCAAACTGGAAAACATCCAGTTTTCAAGGCCCATGACCCACGACCTAATGATCAATATCCTTGACCATCTGGGAATTAAGATACCTCGTATCGAAGTATGTGATCTAAAAGACAATACTTATTACGCGCTTATTACGCTTAACATAGACGGTCGTGAAGTACAGATAGACGCTCGACCAAGCGATGCAGTAGCCATAGCCATACGCACAGGGGCGGAAATTTGGGTCCATGAAGAGGTTCTCCAAAAGAGCAAGGCCCTGGAAGAAGAGGCCAAAAAAGAATCTTCTACCCCCGAGGGAGTACATACGGATCAGGACAAAGATCGGCTCAAGGAACTTCTAGAAAAACTAGATCCTTCAGCTATAAGCAAGTACAAAATGTAGCCATGTTTGACTTACATTGTCATTCCATATTTAGTGATGGCGAACTCATCCCGGCTGAATTATTACGCCGAGTAGCCGTTATGGGTTACGAGGCCATAGCTATTACCGATCATGCAGATCACGCCAATATAGACCTTATTATCCCCCGGATCTTGGCTGCCGCTCGGGCCTTAAACCAGGTATCGCCTACTAAATTAATGGCAGGTATTGAGATCACCCATGTCCCTCCGATGATGATCCCCGAACTTATTAGTCGTGCTCGGGCTCTGGGGGCCGAAATCGTGGTGGTCCATGGCGAAACCCTGGTAGAACCTGTAGAGCCCGGTACCAATATGGCGGCTATTAAAGGGGGCGCCGATATTCTGGCCCATCCAGGGCTCATTACCGAAGAAGAGGTAAAACTAGCTGCAGAATACGGCGTATTCCTGGAATTGTCTGGACGAAAAGGACACTGTCTTACCAACGGACATGTAGCCCATCTGGCCCGACGCCTGGGGGCAAATTTGGTCATAAACTCTGATGGTCACGCCCCTGAAGACTTCATGACCCCTGAATTTGCCTTTAAAGTGGGGTTGGGAGCAGGACTAAGCCCCAAAGAAGTAGAAAAGCTCTATGAGATAGCCCGCAAACGATTTTTGGAAGAATAAAGTCCGTTTACCTAACCAAACTCCCTTGTAATTGTTTTTTACCTATTCTTGGAGGAAGCATAATCCCTCCAGGCCCTGGAGAGGGTCATTAACAATCCAAGGTTTGAATACTGTTGAAGACTGAGTTTTAACTTGTTTATATTTAACGGAGATCTTTGCAAAATTGTTGGGATCAGTGTTGTCAGCACAAGCGCAAGGGATCCGTTCCCATTTTTCGCTACGAAAAATAGGAACGGATCTTAAGAGAAGGTGTTTTGCAAAGGTCTCTTTAACGAGATTTTAGTTTCCCCAAGGAGAGCAGACTATGATCACTTTATTAGACTATGGTGCCGGCAATGTCCGCAGCGTAATAAACGCCTTAGAGAGCCTGGGAGAGACGATAAAATTGGTCCAAAGGCCTGAAGACATCTTACAGGCCGAAAAGTTAGTCTTTCCGGGCGTAGGTCATTTTGGCAACATGATAAACATCTTAAAGGGGCGCGGATTCTTTGACCCTCTAAAAGAGTATCTCGCCTCTGATCGTCCCTTTTTGGGTATATGCCTCGGTCTGCAAGCCCTTTTTGAAGAAAGCGAGGAAGCCCCGGGCATAAAAGGCCTTGGGTTTATAAAGGGCCGGGTAAAACGTTTTTCCACCAGTCTGGCGGTCCCCCATATAGGGTGGAACGGGATAAAACCCCAAAGACCTTGCCGTCTTTTTTACGGCCTGCGGGGTGACGAAAAGTTCTATTTTGTACATTCTTACCACGTTGAACCTGAAGAAGATGTTGCCCTTACCAAGACCGACTATGGCTATGAATTTGTAAGCGCTGTCCAAAAAGGAAACATAATGGCCTTACAGTTCCATCCGGAAAAGAGTGGCCAAGCCGGGCTCAAACTCCTGAAAAATTTTATCGATTTGGACCTACCAGAAGTGATACCCGAAATAAAGATCTCTCAAACGAAGTTGGCCAAGCGCATTATTGCCTGTCTGGATGTACGCACCAACGATGAAGGAGACTTAGTAGTCACCAAAGGGGACCAATACGATGTTAGGGAAAAGGGGCGTGTACGCAACCTAGGTAAACCAGTAGCCCTGGCCCAGCGTTACTATGACGAAGGGGCTGACGAAATTACCTTCTTGAACATCACGGGTTTTCGAGACTTTCCTTTAAAAGACCTCCCTATGCTCGAAGTCCTGAGGGAGACTTCCAAAAACGTCTTTGTGCCCTTAACCATAGGGGGCGGCATACGCGATTTTACCGACCGAGACGGCCGCTACTATTCAGCCCTGGAAGTGGCCTCGGCCTACTTCCGCTCTGGAGCAGACAAAGTCTCCATCGGCAGTGATGCCGTGCTCATTGTAGAAGAGTATTTATCAACGGGAGAGGCCACGGGGGAGAGTTCTATTGAACAGATATCGCGTGTTTATGGAAATCAGGCCGTAGTGATCTCCATTGACCCGCGACGAGTATATGTAGCCTCGCCCAAAGACACCCATCACCCGGTAATAGAGACCAAAATACCTGGCCCCCAAGGGGAACGGTACTGCTGGTATCAGTGTACCATCAAAGGTGGGCGTGAGGGGCGCGATGTAGACGCCATCACCCTGGCCAAGGTGTGTGAAAAACTAGGGGCTGGAGAAATCTTACTTAATTGCATAGACCGCGACGGGACCAATCTCGGTTTTGATTTAGAACTGATCAAGGCCGTTAAACAGGCGGTCTCTATACCTGTAATTGCCTCTAGTGGAGCCGGGTGTGCCCAACATTTCTACGAAGTTTTTACCGAAACCGGTGTAGAAGCGGCCTTGGCGGCAGGGATTTTTCATCGTGGGGAGGTCTCTATAGCCGAAGTGAAGGAATATTTACAGAAACGGGGGCTGGAGATTCGCCCCATATTTAAGGGCTAAATCTTTAAAGGGCGTTTTCTACACCCTTTAAAGGACACGCGGAGCAAAGGGGCTTTCGGGGACGGCAAAATTTCTTCCCCACAGCCACTAAAAGGGCATGATACTCGTTAAAGAGGGTACTTTCTGGGGGCAAGTGCTTCATAAATAGGTCCTGTAAATCTTGGTAAGTCATGTCTTCGGTGGCCAGGCCGTGTCGCAAGAGAATACGTCGCGTATAGGCATCGACGACAAATATGGGTTTGCCCCCAGCATAAAGTAAAATGCTATCTGCAGTCTCGGGGCCTATGCCAGAGACCCCAAGGAGTCTCTGGCGCGCTTTAGACAAGGGTAAACTAAAGAGATTGTCCAGACTTGCCTGAAACTCCTCTACCAAAAATTTGATAAAATTTTTCAACCTACGGGCCTTTACCCGGAAGTAACCTGCCGGGCGTATATATTCGGCCAAAATCTCTACCGGGAGCGCATAAAGGGCCTGGGGAGACAAAAGACCAGCCTCCTTTAAATTGGCTATAGCACGTTCCACATTTTGCCAATTGGTGTTCTGGGTAAGTATGGCCCCTATACATACTTCAAACGGGCTCTCTCCAGGCCACCAACCCTGGGGGCCTAGGGCCTCATACATGCGCCTATAAATTTCTTCCAACAAGTCCTTATTCACCACCCAGTCTCTTAAGCCCTTCCTTTAAATCCCAACCGGTTGGAGTCTGAAAAACGCGCAACTCAAATTCACCGGCCACAGAGAGAATGTGATCAAAGATATCAGCCTGGACTCTTTCGTAGGGTACCCATCGGGTATCCCCTACAAAACAGTAAACCTCCAAAGGCAATCCCTGAGGAGTAGGAGGCAACTGACGAACCATCAGGGTCATATCCTTGCGGATTTTGGGGTGCGCACGTAGATAATTTTCGATATAGACCCGAAAGGTCCCCAGGTTAGTCAAACGTCGACTATTAAGGGGAGACTCCCCTGGATCGATACCTCGACGAAGATTATCTTCTTCGATCTCACGTATCTTCTGCTCTAGATAGTCCTTTAAAAGACGGACCTGTCTTAAGCGTTCCAGAAGGGCCTGATCGCAAAGTTTTATAGAGGATTGGTCTACCAAAATGGCCCGTTTTATCCTTCGTCCCCCGGATAGTTCCATCCCCCGCCAATTTTTAAAGGACTCTTCCAGGAATTTATAGGTGGGAATAACCACAATGGTGCGATCCCAGTTTTGGACCTTGATGGTGTGCAAGGCTATATCAATGACTTCTCCGTCGGCACCATATTTGGGCATTTCTATCCAGTCGCCTAGATTAAAGAGGTCTTGGGAAACGATCTGGAAACTGGCTACAAAAGAAAGGAGGGTGTGGCGAAAAATAAGGATCAATACCGCACTCAAAGCACCTAGCCCACTTAAAAAAGCCCACGGTGAGCGCCCTAGTAGATCACACAGACCAACAATAGCTGCTGCCACGTAAATAAAGATCTTTACAATCTGGATATAACCCTTGATGGGGTGTTTATGGGAAAGAGGAAACCTCTGATAGATATCCAGTAACACGTCCAGCAACCGGAGTATAAAAATGGTACCCACTATTACCCAGAGCAAAGAAACAATCTTGTTCCAAAAAGGGACCAGGGTAATCAAAAAAGCAGACCCAAAATGTAATATCAAAAGACCGGCTACATAGGCCCCAACATCATAAAGACGGTGTTTGGAGAGCAAATCATCGTAAGGATTGGCTGTTTTTCGGGAAAGACGATGGGCCGTTTTGACCACGAGTTGTTTGGTGAGAAACACCACCAAAAGGGCCAGCAACAAAATAATTATTGCGCGCAGGAACTCCCTGCCCCATAGGTAGTTAAAAGGGACCCAGAATATATCTTTCAAGATCTCTCCTTAACAAAAATTTTGTCCCTCAAATTTACCAGACCCTTTAAAGACTCAAAACATATATTACCTTGTAAGCTTGGCCAAGATAAACCAAAATAGAATGTTCTTTTAGACGCTGAGTCTAATGGCTGTTATTTTAGTTACTTGACGAAAAAAGGTCTCCTTTCTTTTAATATTTAAGGCCTTAAAAAGAGATAAATAATGCCTCTTTTCTGTCCATAGACCATGAAAAAGCTAAAAGAAATAAAAGACGCGGTGGCCCTTTTTCGTAATGAAGAAGCAGTATATTTAAACCCGGTTTTCAGACGCCTTTTCCAATTAGAAGACCAATATCCTCGACTAAGGGATATTTTTGCGCCCCCACCGCCAGGCTATGGGCTTTACGAGACCAGGGCCCAACGCCCTAATGGATCCCAGTTTGATGCCGAAGTAATCGTACTGCCTTACCAAGAGGATCTATCACAGGTGCTAGTCCGCGACATAACCAGCCGTCAAGCCGTAGAAAAATTGTGGATTCAGTCAGAGAGATTGGCTGCCATGGGAAAGCTAGCCGGCGAGATTGCTCACGAAATTAATAACCCCTTGGGGGGGATCCTCCTCTACGCTAATCTACTCAAAGAAGATCTCCCTTCCGAAAGCCCCCATCTGGACCTGGTAGAAAAGATAATAAAGCTTGCCACCCGCTGTCGTATCATCGCCAAGGCCCTTTTAAATTTTGGGCGTCCGGAAGAAAGCCTTGAAGAGTGGCTGGACCTAAACCAAATCTTAACCGACATGTTTTCGCTCATCGAAGACCATCGCCTATTTCGCCGCCAAGAGATAATCTGGGAATTAAGCCCGGAATTACCGCTCATTCAAGGTAACAGGAATCAGATGGAACAGTTAGTCTTAAACTTGATTATAAATGCCGGAGAAGCCCTGAACAACAGACCGGGCAAGATCTATCTACGCACCTTTTACGACGAAATAGACGGCATGGTAGTCTTAGAGGTAGAAGATACCGGCGAGGGAATTTCGCCAGAGATATTACCCCGCATTTTTGAACCGTTTTTTACCACCAAGACCGGGGGAAAAGGTACGGGGTTGGGACTTTCCATTTGTCACGGTATAGTTAAGAGGCATCGTGGACAGATAGAAGTAGAAAGCACGCTGAAAGAAGGGACTATATTTCGTATAAAACTGCCGCGCGCGCCTTATAGCCATGAATAATAGACAGCGCATACTCATTGTAGATGACGATGCAGCCATAAGAGACGCTTGTTTTCAGGTCTTGACTCGCAGGGGCTATGAAGTAGACCTTGCGGCCACGGCCCGCGAGGCCCTGGAACATATTGGTAAATTTGAATACGATGTACTCCTTTTAGATTTAAAGATGCCCGGCATGCACGGGCTGGAACTCCTCAAACAAATCAAAGAGACCAACCCCCAAATAGAAGTGGTGATTATTACGGCTTACGGAACAGTCCAAAACGCCGTTGAGGCTATGAAACTTGGGGCGGGAGATTTTCTACAAAAGCCTTTTGGCCCCGAAGAACTATGCCTTGCCGTGCGTAAGGCCTTGGACCGTCGACGACTCACCTTGGAAAACCTCTATTTACGAAATGCTCTAGAAGAAAAAGAGGGCCGAATAAATATTATAGGTACCAGTCCCGCCATAAAGCAGGTGCTGGAGCTGGCCCAAATGGTGGCCCCTACCGATTCCACAGTCCTTATTACTGGTGAATCTGGTACGGGTAAGGGGCTGCTGGCCCGCAAGATACACGAAATGAGCCCTCGTCAAAAAGGACCTTTTGTCACTGTAGATTGCGGCACCCTTGTACCTACCTTGTTTGAGAGCGAAATATTTGGACACGTAAAAGGGGCCTTTACCGGGGCCACTAACCACAAGATAGGTAAATTTGAACTGGCCAACGGAGGCACCATCTTTTTCGACGAAATCAGCAATATTTCCACCGATATTCAGGCCAAATTGCTCAAAGCGGTAGAAGATAAAGAAATATCTCCGGTAGGAAGCCATCGCTTGATAAGGGTAAACGTGCGCATAATAGCGGCTACCAACAAAAACCTAGAAACAGAAGTTCAAAAAGGGACCTTTCGGGGTGACCTATTTTACCGGCTAAATGTAGTTTCCATTCACCTTCCTCCGCTACGTGAACGCAAAGAAGATATACCGCTGCTTGCCCGCTATTTTTTGGAGCGTTTTGCCCGTAAACACCACAAACCAGTGGAAGACTTTTCTCCCGAAGTCTTAGAGGCCCTTGTATCTTATAATTGGCCCGGAAATGTCCGCGAATTAGAAAACACCATTGAACGTCTGGTCATCTTTGCCAAAGATTCCTTATTGACCCGCAAGCACCTACATATGGCCGGGTTTAAAGAACAGGTAGAAGATATAATTGACACTGACTTGCCCTTAGAAGAGGTAGAAAAACGCTATATCTTACGGGTATTGAACCGGTGCCAAGGGAACAAAAGCCAAGCGGCCAAAATACTCCGTATTGATCGTAAGACCTTGCGGGAAAAACTACGTCGCTGGGGATGCCTTGATTCAAAATATCTTTAAGAAGAAAAGCTTTAAGCGGTAACGGTTATAAGAATTTCCTATACCCAAAACCCCTTTTAAGATATTAAATTCCCAGGCCTTACCTCTTCGATGGTAGGTCAATAAAAACGATAGGTCCACAAAGCTTTCTCCAGGAGCAGTATCGTGACGATAAAGTCCCCAAAGGGCTTTAGAGTGGGAGTAACCCCTTTTGTCGCGTACGTACTCGTAAAGACGCAATAAAGGACCGTAATTTCGGTTAAATCCTTCGTCTTCAAAAGGTATTAAGGCGGGAAAGTAGAAAATTTCTGAGCCGTCGGCCTTTTTGATCTGTACCCCCAGGGGCCACCACCGCGCATAAAGATAGATTTCTCTCCCCTTCCCGTCAAAAATTTTTTCAACCTTAGAAACCAAAAGAAATTTTCGGTTCACCATTATACGCCTTTGGGCAGGATCGGGATCTGGAGAAAAACAACGTTCATAAGAATAAAGGGGCCACAAAAAGAAGTACCACTCACAATGCCCCTGAGTCATGGTTTTGGTAGTGGTATAGCCTATAAAAGGCCAAAAACGCAGTTCGTAATCATACTTACCCTTTATGTAGCACAAAAAGGGCCAGGGAAAGTCATATTCGGTGTAGCCCAGGTCTTTACTATCTAAATATGTGAAAAAGGGATAGAGGAAGATAAAGCGTTTGACGCGTGGGCTCTTCTCCCAGACCAAAAAAGGGAAAAACATGAATTTTTCCCCTTTGCCCCCACAGGAGAGACAATACTTTTCGTGCCAGAAAAAGGGCCAGAAAAAAAAGGCCCTCTGCTCCTTTTGACCCCGCTTGCGATACCCAAAAAGGGGCCAAAGCTTTAGACGCCTTACCGTAGGGCCATGGGTAAAATTAAAGATGGGCCACAAAAGGGTGTAGGAATCGTTACCGTCAAAACGGGAATGAATGTAAAGAGGCCAAAGGACAAAGGTGATTTCATCGCGGAAACCCCAGTCATAAAGGTGTCCGTAAAAAGGGAAAAAACCGCGGTAGTGTTTACCCTCGGCATTTTTCCCCCAAAATATCAAGCCGTATTCGTGATAGGAGGATTTGTTGGCCTTGTCCTTGACTGTATCTTTGGACACCAAAGGCACCAAGCGCAGACGAGAGAAGGACTTAGTATCCAAAAAATGCCCCAGGGGGCTGAGAAAAAATACTTCGTGGCGGTGAGCCCGGGAAACCGAAGAAAACAGCGGACGTAGAGAAAAAGCGGATTCCTTTGAGGTATGATAACACTCAAAAAAGGGACCCAGGAGCTCTAACTGCCAGGCTCCTGTCTCAGAGGAATGCTGATAAAAAAACAAGGGCCAAAAATCAAGATGTACTTGAGCCGAAGACTCTGCCCCCTTGGCCCCCGAGGCTAATAAGGTTAGGGCCAGGCCTAAAAAAATGATGGGCCGCAGGAGCTTCATCTTTACTGGAGTACAGCAGAACCTATAGTACCCAAGACCGTGGTGGGGAGCACCTCCTGGGCGCCAACAGCAGCACGGTTCACATTAATAACGGCTTGTTTAAGCTCGTCGTAGAGGCTGTCGTCTACCAATAATTTACCCAGGGTACCCTTGCCGCTGGCCAGACGATCGCTGATCTCGTTGAGCCTGACTGCCGCCTCAGATAGATTTCTATAGAGGCTCTCGTCCATTAATAACTTGCCCAGAGTACCCTTACCGCTGGCCAGGTTTTTAGAAATGTCATTTAAGCTATCAGCTGCTTCTTGAGTGGTAGCAATAAGCCTTTTCAATTCGTTATAAATAGAATCATCAACGAGAAAGTGCCCCAAAGTACCTTTACCTTCCCTTACCTGGGCCATCACTTCGTCAAGGTTTGCCACCGTATTTTCCAGGTGTTGGTAAACGGTCTCGTCTACCAAAAGACGTCCTAAAGTACCTTGGCCTTGGGAGAGCCTATCGGTGACCATTTTAAGCGAGGCCGAAGCCTGAGAAAGGTTTCTTATCATGCCTTTCAAGTCACTACCTTCTACGGCCTCGCGCAAATTGTGCGTTATAACTTGGATATCGCGAACAATGGGCCCCACCTCGGTGATAAGGGTCTCCAGATCCATGGGAGGACTGGTCTTGACGATAAGATCACCGGGTTTTAAGACCTCAGGGCCTCTACCCTGGCGAATTTCAATATAGCGATCCCCCAAAACACCTTCGGTACGGATGGTGGCCAGGGCATCTTTAGTAATTTTTACTCCCTTATAAATATTCATATGCACCAAAGCCTTACCATTAGAGAGCCCGATCTGGGCCACACGCCCTATTTCCACCCCAGCCATCTTCACCGTGGCCCCTGTTACCAGGCCCGAAACATCATCAAAAAGGGCCAACAGGGGATAAGTCTTCTGGGCCGAGATGGTCTCTTCTCCCAATTGGAGACTCAAATATCCCAAAGCCAAAAGAGCCACCAAGACAAAAATGCCTACCTTAAGTTCCAGGTTCGAATGGCCTCTCTTCATGCCCAACCTCCTTGGAGCCCAGCTCAAGAGTTTGCCAAAATTCCTGCACAAAGGGGTGGGGAAAGCGGGCTATCTCTTCAGGACTGCCCTGGGCAATAATGACCCCTTCGTGCAAAAAGGCTATTCGATCTGCTGTGGCTCTAGCCACTATGATATCATGACTTATTACCACACAAGTGAGTTTATGTTGCTGTTGGGTCTTTTTTATCAAAAAGCCGATGTTGAGTTGCATAACGGGATCAAGGCCGGTGGTGGGTTCATCAAAGAGAACGATCTCTGGTTCCAACGCCAGGGCGCGGGCCAAGGCCGCACGTTTTTTCATCCCCCCAGAAAGCTCCGAAGGCATCTTGTCTATGGCCCCCAGCAGATCAACCTGGGCCAGTTTTTCCCTCACCCGTTGCCAAATCTCTTTTTCTGATAGTTTAGTATGCTCATATAGGGGAAAAGCCACATTTTCGCCCACCGTCATGGAATCAAAAAGGGCACCTTCTTGGAAGAGCATACCAAAACGCTTTCTTATCTTAAGGAGCTCCTTGGCCGACATTTTGGTAATATCCTGTCCGTCAACAATGATTTGCCCCTCGTCGGGCTCCATCAGACCAATAATGTGTTTTAACAAAACGCTCTTTCCGGTACCACTGCGGCCCATAATAAAGGTTATCTTCCCCTTGGGGATCTCAAGATTTACTCCCCGCAGGACTTTTTGCGGACCAAAACTCTTATGGAGGTTTATAATCTTAATCACGGCTCAACTAAAAAGGAGAGAGGTCAAGATGTAGTCTCCCACCAGGATGCTAATAGAAGAAATAACCACGGCCTCGGTGGTAGCCCTACCAACACCTTCTGCCCCTCCCCGCGCATGGTATCCCTTATAACAACCTATTAAAGTTAGCAAGGCACCGAAGACAAAAGATTTATACAATCCGTTCAAGATATCTGAGAGCTCTACTAGGGCCCGCATTTTGGCCACAAAAATACCGGCGTTAATTTTAAGGAGTATTACACCTACAAAATAGCCCCCCAAAATACCAATGACGTCGGCCAAAATGGTAAGCAGGGGTAACATAAGGATACCAGCCCAAATGCGGGGCATTACTAAATAGTGCACCGGGTTTACCGCCATGGCCCACAGGGCATCAATTTGCTCGGTAACCCGCATGGTCCCCAGTTCGGCCGCAATTGCTGAACCCGCCCGGGCCGTAACCATGAGGCCCGTGAGCACCGGACCTAGTTCACGTACCAAAGATAGGGCCACTGTAGCCCCCAAAAGGGACTCCCCTCCAAATTTGCGAAAGCCATAATATCCTTGAAGGGCCAAAACCATACCCGAAAACAAACCGGTAAGGAGCACTACCAGGGTGGATTTGACTCCTATAAACTCCATCTGTTTTAGCAAGAGACGAAAGCGAAAGGGAGGTTTAAAGGTATAAAGCATGGCCTGAACAAACATAACCGCCATGCCTCCCATTTCTCTTAAGAGACGAAGGCTAAAGCCTCCCAAAAGCTCTACTGGATTTTCCACTAAAAACCTCCTGACGGCCGTGGATAAGCGTTAAATATTCTATACCCCCACCTAAAGATCTTTTCCAAATCCTTTGTAGACAAAAATTATCCCCTCTCTAGGACCCCATAGGCCTTGTTGTTTACCACTCGCGCCAAGCGTACAGAAACGATCTTATTCTGGAGATCCGGAGGGCCAGCAAAGAGAACGGATAAATAATTTTCAGAGATACCTTGCCATAAACCAGTGTTTTTATCCCTTTTTTGGACCAGTACTTGGAGCACCCGCCCCAGGTTTTCCACCATAAAGGCCTTAAATTTTGCCCTAGAGAGCCCCTGTAATCTTTTCGCCCGGGCCGCAATCTTATCTGGTGGGATCTGGCGCCATCTGGCCGCCGGTGTAAAGGGACGGGGTGAATAGCGAAATACGTGCAGATAGGAAATGGGCAAGTCTTCTAATAGAGCAACCGTCCGCCCAAAGGCCTCCTCGTCCTCTTTGGGAAACCCCACGATGACATCCATCCCAATAGCTGCCTGGGGGAACAACTTCTTGATGTCATACACTAGATCCCTTACTTCCCAAGCGGTATATCTTCGCCCCATGGCCTTCAGTACCTCCTCGTCACCACTTTGGAGGGAAAGATGAAAGTGAGGGCAAAACTTAGGAGAACTTACCGCCCAAGTGAGGAGCTCTTGGGTCACCTCCGGGGGTTCTAGGGAACTCAGGCGTAAACGTACAGGGACCTTCTTTTCTAAGACTCTTAAAAGTTGAATCAGACCTTGGCCGGCAGAGAGATCCTTGCCCCAAAGCCCCAGGTGGGTACCGGTAAGAACAATTTCTTTATGCCCTGCGTTTACAAAACGCAAAGCCTGAGATACCACCTCTTCGGGCAAGAGACTCCTGGCCGGACCACGGGCATGGGGGACAATACAATAAGTACAAAAGGCGTTACACCCCTCTTGAATGCGCAAAAAGGCCCGAGCATGCCCGGGGAAAAAACTCAGAGGGAAAAGGCCGCATTTGGTGAGCTGACTTACGTCTTCCCTAAGGACCACCGGTTCGGACAGAGGTAAGGTCAATTTTTCTACGATGTGCGGAATATTTTCTTTTAGCGCGTTTCCTACCAAAAGAAGCGGAGCACCTACACGTTCTAAAATCTCCTCTGGAGACACTTGTACATAGCAACCCGTAGCCACCACCAGGAGGGGATTTTTCTTAAGGGCCCGACGGAGGAGCTGTCGGCTCTCGTAGGCCGCCCGGGCTGTCACCGCACAGGTATTGACCAGATATATATCAGCCTGAGCCTTAAAGGGAACAATTTGGGCCCCTTTTTGGGCCCATGCTTCTAGTAGGGAAAACGTCTCTACCTGGTTTACCTTACATCCCAAACAGGTACCTGCTACCCGCACTTTATCCTGGGGGGCCTCTGATAATTTATACTTTGAAGCGAAAGATAATGACGTCTCCATCTTGGACAATATAATCCTTGCCTTCCAGTCGCACCTTGCCCGCCTTTTGGGCCTTTTGGTAAGAACCTAAGGCTACTAACTCGTTAAAATTTATCACCTCGGCCCGGATAAAGCCCCTTTCTATGTCTGAATGGATGGTACCAGCGGCCTTTTGGGCCGTAGTCCCCCGGGGGATAGGCCAGGCACGAGCTTCTTTTTCTCCTCCCGTTAAAAAACAAATAAGGTCAAGGACCTCAAAGCTTTTACGAATAAGCCGCGGTAAGGCCGCTTCACTAACCCCCCACTCCTGTCTAAAAATCTCTGCCTCTTCCGGAGAGAGCTCCAAGAGATCGACCTCTAAACGTCCCTTTACTTCTATAACCTCGGTGGCCAAAGGCAAAGACAACTCCGGACAAGTATTATCTTCTCCAGAATTCACCACTACCAAAAGGGGTTTGATACTAAGAAAAGTATACCCCTTAAGCAGGGGGTGGGCCTTTAATTCCTCGTCGGCCCTTAAAGGTTTCCCCTCTTCTAAAAGGACCTTAGCCCTCTTCAAAAGCTCTAGTTCCCTCTCTTTAGGGACCTTGCCCTTTTTGATCTCTTTTTCTAAACGTTCCAAACGCCTTTCCACAATGACCAAGTCGGAGAACAATAACTCCTCGTGAAGTTGCTTTAACTCTCTTTGGGGCTCGGGGGCCAAACCAGCCAGTTCAAAATTGCGCACCACCAGGAGTAAGGCATCCACCGGTTTTAAAGCCGTAAGAAGCTGTTCAAGCTCACGCCTCCTTCCCTCCCTCTCTCGTAAATCAAAGGCAACGTCGATATATTCCACTTGGGCAGGGACAATCTTTCGGGAAGAAAAGATTTCCTGTAGTTTTGGTAGTCGCTCATCAGGGACCTTCACCACCGCCTGCCGCCATAGACCAGAAGAATCTTCGTGTGCAGCAAACTCCCCTGTAAGGGCCTTAAAAATTGTACTCTTACCGCTTTGAGGCAAGCCAATAATGCCTATTTTCATAAATAGAACCCCTTTTTGGACCAAGTATTCTAAAGCCGTTAGAAGAATTTAGTAAGAGGTATAAATATAAAGCCCCCTGCAAGGCAACCGGCAGGGGGAAGGAAGACACAAGGGAAAGAAATTAATTAAATTAGGCAGTAACCAAGGCCAAGGTAAAGCTTTCGGCCTTGTGCAACACTTTATTGGAAACACTACCCATAATGAGCTCTTTGATCCCGGAAAGACCCCGACGCCCCATGATCACTACATCGATATTCTCCTCTTGGGCCATGGAGACTATTTCGTTTGCCGGCCGACCAATACGCCATTCCTCTTGGATCAAACTCTCTGAAACCCCAAAAGAAACGGCCTTTTCCTTAAACTGTTTAAGCAAGTTTTTGGCCTCTTCTATCCTTTCCAGCAGGTGATCAGACTCATAGGCTACGTCAATAACCAAAAGGAGCTTGAGGCTTTTTACCTTTTCTTTAAAGGCCAAGAGCAATCCACAGGCCTCGCGCAGGGCCGCTACCGAACAAGCAGAACCATCAATAGGCACTAACAGACGCTCTACAGGACACGTGCCGTTTACTTTTTGGCCTACCACATAGGTAGTATGGGCCCCTGGTCTATGACAAACAGCCAGGCTACAGCTGCCCACGAAGCGTTCCTTGAGACAAGAAAAACCACGCCGGCCCATGATCACCGTATGAAGGCCCTTTTTTTGGGAAAAATCAACGATCTCTTTGGGGGGGTCTCCCTCCAAGACTATTTTCTTAATAGGAACCGTTATACCCCGCTTTTTGAGCTCTTGTTCAGCCCAATCTAATAAGGGTTGGGCTTTACTCTGAATATACTCCTCACGCAGCCTTTTGAAAAAGGAACTCTCTTTGATAAACTCCACGCGGAAGTCTATCTTCGGGGCGGTAGTTTCTAAAAAACCCGCGGAAATTACGTGCAAGAGATCTATTTCTTCTAAGACTTCTTTGTCAAGGGGGGCTAATAAATAGCCCGCAAAGAATATGGCCTTTTTAGAACATTCGCTACCTTCTACCGGGATCAATACTTTGTCCATCTTGGGCAATAGTGTCTTTAAGTTGCTCATGATCATCCTCCATGGAGTCTAATAAAAGATCAGGAGCCATATATTGGCTATGGCCACACTCAACACCATGTATACAAAACCTACTTTCATATATTCGAAAAATTTGGTCCTGTGTCCCGCGGCCTCCGCAATACCTAAGGTAACCACATTGGCACTGGCCCCAATCATTGTACCGTTCCCTCCAAAACAGGCTCCCAAAGCCAAGGCCCACCACAGGACGTCACTTTCGGCTCCAGGGATAACACGAGTCAAATAGGCGGTTATAGGGAGCATGGTCGCTGTAAAGGGGATATTATCGACAAAAGCACTCATTATTGCCGAGACCCAAAGGATAAGACAGATGGCCTTGGGCAAAGAACCATGAGAGAGATGCAGGACCCAGTCGGCAATGATATCAAGGAGACCGGTTTCTTCAACTGCCCCTACTAAAATAAAAAGAAACATAAAAAACAAAAGTGTTGTCCATTCTATTTCTTTTTCTACTAACTCTAAAAGATTAACTCTTTTGGTAACAATACCGTAAGTCATTAATACAGCAGCACCGAAAAGAGCAGCAACAGAAACTTCCATATGCCATATACCGTGGGTTACGAAGAAAAAGATAACAATAGACATTATAATAAGGCCTACTGCAAGAAGGGTACTATCCGTAATTTTATATTCTTCTCTAAGTTTGGCAATAAAAGAATCTACATCTTCTACCTTAGCACGTTTAAAATCTTTTCCATAAACGAATTTAGAAAACACAAACAGCAACAACATACTAAGAGCTACAACAGGACCCAAATTTTCAACAAACTGAAGAAAAGTAAGACCTGTATAAGAACCTATCATTATGTTAGGTGGATCTCCTATCAAGGTTGCGGTACCACCTATGTTAGAGGCCAAAATTTCAGGGATAAGCAAATCAAGAGGAGAAAGACCAAGAGAAAGGGCTATTTCTATAGTAACTGGCGTCAGTAATAACATTGTAGTGACATTGTCCAGAAAAGCAGAAGTTACTGCGGTAAAGGTGGTCAATATTATACACAATAAATATACATTCCCGCGCGCTAGTTGATAGCTTTTATAGGCACACCACTGAAATACTCCTGTATTTTTTAATATACCAACTATTATCATCATGCCCATCAAAAGGAAAATGACGTTCATATCAATAGCCTGAATAGCTGTTTCGTAAGAAATGATATGATATTCTGGATTTAAGATACCAATGGTATAAGAAATTACTAACATGATAGCAGCACCTAACAAGGCAGCCACTGTTCGGTGGAGCAGTTCGAAGCTAATCAGGATATAAGCCAAGACAAAAATGACGGTGGAAATCCAAAAGGCCGGTCCTAAATGACGTTTCAAAATAAGATCTTTGACGGCAAAATAATGGTTTCCTTTTACTGCCAATTCTTCAGCAGGTATAGTAATGGTGACAGGCTTAAAAGAGGCCTTAAATAGCTTTAGAGTGATAGGTGAAGGAAGCATATCCCTGGGCAAAGGGGCTACAATTTGGAAAGAGCCATCTTTTTGGGTATAAAAGACATCCACTAGGGTATGCCCGTGTTCCCCCATACGTACAAAAACGGGTTTACCATGAATCAGGACCCGAATCTCCACGTCGTCCACAGGCTCTTTATGGGTATCCAAAATGCGGCCGGAGAGATGTAAAAAGACCTCGGCCTTAATATCTTCGGGATTGGTAGTCTTTACCGCATGATGTCCCCCCCAGACTTTGGTCCCTACCCCCAAGGCCACAAAAAATAAAAAAAAGATTACCGGACCCAGGAACCTTCTCATGACGGCCTCCATTACGGCATTTTGTAGATTCTCTATCGGCAAAAGGAAAAAATTATTAAGTTAACGAAAAGTTTTTATAATACGATTGGTTCTGAATTGCGAGAGAACATTTAATTTTGAAAAGAAAAGAAGCTCCCTGTGGCAACAGGGAGCTAGAGAAGGTTTTAAAGACCTGGGAGAAAGGGTTAAAACACTAATGTCCGGCGTGGAGAAAACCAGAAGCCGCCAGAAGTAATATGAGAACTTCAAAAATGGCTATGATCCCCACCGCACGTGCTCCAGAACTAAACAAAAAGGGGATAATGGCCAAGTAACCGATTATCGTCAGGCCGGCCAAGAAGATTATGCCCACGTAATTAAGCATGTCCCCATAACCCAAAAAATGTACCCAATCCCACCCGCTCTTGAGGTGGATATGGTGCAAAAAGTCATAGGCCGTAAGATGCCATAGTTGAGGAATTTGGGCTGGAGGGACATAAGCCGGCAGTACTCCCAAAATATAAATCAAAAAAGTAACCAACATGGTCCCTATACCTATCAAAGAACCATATTTAAGTATCTTGGCATATATGATAGCCTCAGGTGGTACCTCTATTTGTGTGTTAGGATCTAGTCTTTGGGCCATAAGTCACCTCCCCAAAAATTTTATATTTGTTATATTCCTAAGCCTTTTAATATCGCCCTTACCCCGGCAAAAAGGAGCATTACGATAACGATCCATCGCACTATAGCGGGTCTGGCTACGGCAAGAAGCTGGACCCCTATAAAAGAACCCAGCATAATACCTACTAGGGAGGGGATGACTATTAAAGGAATAATGCCTCCACTATTTATATAAATCCAAGCCGCGGAAGTATCGGTAATAGAAAGCAGAAACTTACTGGTAGCTACGGCTATTTTTATAGGAGCACCCATTAGTAGATTAAGTACCGGGATATTGGCCCAGCCAGCCCCTAAGCCAAACATACCGGCCATGACGCCTATTATAACGAATAGAGCCAATCCCAAAGGGGTTCGGTGCACATACCATTTGTAAACTTCACCAGTGGATTCTTCTCGATATATCCCGTAAATACCCAGCGCCTGCCCCAAAGCATCGGGTTTTTTAACCTTGGGAAACTCACTTTTTTTAGAAAAAAACATCAGGGCCACGATAAAAAGGATGGTCGCCCCCAAAAGGATTTGTACAATATTGCGGGGCAGGGTTAACCCGATCATCGCCCCCACAATAGCGGCTGTAGAAGCAATGAGGGCCACAGGTATGGCCAAGCGCAAGGAGGCTAAGTTACGCATGAGTAGACCAGGACCAGCAGCAAGGGCCCCAGAAAGGGCCACTAACAAACCGGCCGCACGGACAAAATCTAGATTAAAAGGATAAAAACCACTTACAATAGGGACGAATAAGACCCCTCCCCCCACTCCCCCTAATACCGCTACAATGCCTATTAAAAAAGTAGTAATGAAAAGGGCTATAGGCCAAAACCACCAAGGCTTAGAAGTAGCAGCCGCCGCATTATCCATTACGGAAGCCACGGCTTCCTTAGCCTCTTGAGGGGAGGCCTGCCCCCACGAATAATATAAGCCGGCTACAACCAAGAACAAAAATATCCCCACCGCCCATTTAAATTTGCGGCTCCTTATACCCATAATGACCTCCCCATTAACCGGTCTTTGGGGGTGTTTTATGAAAAAGGGAACAAACCGTCAAAGTTTACTAAACACCATAAGCTGTAAATAAAACCCAATTCCACCCGTAAACAAAAATTTACATTATTTTTCAGAGTGTTTCGTTTCGCAACACCTATGTCTAGTTATGTAACATATTTAAGATATATTGTTTTATAAAGAAAAAGGCAGGTCTGCGGGAAGGCAGACCTGCCTTTTTAGAAAGCAACAAAATAAAGACTTGGTTCAGTCTTTTATCACCAATACAGGACAAGGGGCTTCGGCAAGCACGCGTTCGGTACAACTCCCCAAAAAGAACTTCCCTAGGCTCCCGTGTCCGTGACTACCCATAACGATAAGATCACAACCCAGGACCTTAGCTGCCTCTACAATCTTTTCGTGTGGTTTCCCCTCGGCCATACGCAGGGCCAAGGGAAAATCTTTTTTCTGGGCAATTTCTCTGGCTTTGGCCAGTACTTTTTCGCCCTCTTCCTTAAAGGCCTCGCGCACGGACTTGAGGTCAAATAGATCGATAAATTCTCCCCCTTTGGGTATTACAAAAAGCGCCGTGGCCTTAGCCCCATATTTTTTGGCTAACTCCAACCCCTCTTCTAAGGCCTTGTAACTCGGCTCTGAACCATCTACTGGTATCAGAATATGTGTATAAGACATATAATAGCCTCCTTTTAGGCTCCACTGGGTACCTTTATAGACTCAACCAAACCATATTTTTTGACCAAACGCTGTTTTTCAAAGTGGCCTTTAAAAGTCCAGTAGATAATAAGGAAGGTAGCCACACCACCACTGGCAAAGAGAGATATCTTACTGGCCATCTCAAACCAAGCAGCCGCCTTATCCGAAAGTTGAATGAGGTGAAGCTTGTGCAAGTAATCGGGCACCGCAAAGGCCCTGGATAGGCAGCAGAGCAAGATCAGGATAGAAGTAACCATGCGGATATAGAGTTCTTTAACCAAGCTGGTACCAATGGCACCGATATATATACCCACGAGAGATCCAGCGTAAAGCAAGAAGGTGAGCCGGAGATCTACAAACCCTGCTAGGGCATAATTAAACGCCCCCCAGGCCCCCATAAACATGGCCAGGAAGAGCTCTGTACCAGCAGCTACCACCGTGGGGACTCCAAACACATAGATCATAGCAGGCACCCCTATAAAACCGCCTACTCCAATAGTGCCTGCCATGTAACCCACGGCCGTACCTACAATTAAAATAGTCCAAAGAGAAATCTTCACCCCAGCCACGGGGAAATTGATCATTGGGGGGATACGCAACTTACTGGATAATTTCAATAAAGCCTTAGAAGGCCCTACATCCCCACCCCGCGCGGTGCGTAAGGCATCTTTCAACATAGAACCACCAATCAACGAAAGCGTAATTATAAAGAATAAACTCACATAAAGACTGGAACCTGCCTTACCAAGGTGGTGGAAAAAGTATCCGTTAACCCACACCGCCAGTTTTATGCCTAATAGAGCGGTAGTAAGCACGAATACGGCTAATTTTTTGTCTACATGGCCCAACTCGCCGTGTTTTTTGGAGCCCATCATGGCCTTTCCAAATTTATGGGTAATATTGGCCCCTACGGCCATGACCCCAGGGACTCCAAGATTCATCATACCAGGGGTCATCAAAAAGGCACCCCCTGAACCAATAAATCCTGAAAGGGTCCCCCCCATAAAACCAAGTAAGACTACCCATAAATAATTCCACGGACTAGAAGAAAGTACTTGTGTTACAATTTGCAACTGTTCTGGGGACACATGTCCGGTTACTGGTCCGGCAGCCATATCTAACCTCCTTATAAAAGTTTTTTCTTCTAATGGTCACTACCTGCAGACTTTTCCAGGCCTATCAATTTAGGGATACACTCGGTGAAACTACCGTATATGTATGCGTGAATAGGCACGGTAAAAAGCACCGCTAGGGCCCCCCAAAGGGTCCCGGTCATATAAATCTTGTAATTTAGTTCCTCAATGTGCGGGAAAAAGACAAAGTAGCTTAAGGCAGAAAGGGCCCCAAAAACCCCCATACGAACCCAGACTTTGGCCTTGGATTTCTTTTCTGGAGGCATCAAGGTCTTTATGGAAAGGACCGGGCAATTCATACGTAAACTTATGTCTTCTAGGTGTTTTATGTCTTCTTCGGCCAGGGGTTTGAGATCTACGTCACCCACAATAATAAGCTCAGCAGGAGAAAACTCTTTCATGGCTTGCATAAAGGCCCGCGGACGATACTGAATTATCTTCCACTCCAGCTCTACCCCCTCTTTTCGACAGCGCTCCTCAAGGGCCTGGGCAAAAGAGGCAATTTTCTCTTCTTTTTCGCGTATCTGTTTTTCTTGAGTCTCGATCCAGTCCACTGTTTCTACGACCACAGGAATCAAAAAGAGGGCCGAAAGATGCGCTCCTTTCTTTTTAGCTATCTCCAAGGCATAAGAGATGTTTTTTGGTTCTCGATCGACTTGTTCTACAAATACTATTTTTTCCATACAAACCTCCTCTCCTGTTTTTGTTGCCTAAGGCGTGACTAATAAGGGCCAAAACATGACCGGAGGCATGGGCGGACGAGGCCCCTTACCCGCCAAACCACGCCTATGGCCTATAAATCTTCGAGCCATTTCTGGCTCACCCTCTTCAGCCAAGGCCGCAGCCGCCATATATGTGCCAAAGAGATCCAAAAGCCCTTTTTGCCTCTTCTGGTGGATCATGTCTCTCACCTCCAAAATCGTTTTAATTTATTTATTAAGCAAACACAGTGCCAATCCTGGATCTCCACCGGGCAACCTATTAGCTTGTAACTATTTGCACATAAACCTCCCTTGGGCCGTTGAGAAACGAAACACTCCCTGCGAATGATCTTTTAATTGTTAAAAAAATTACAAAATTCCTTATCGATGTTTAAATTTGAAACACTATGTTGCAATTATCTGCAATAAGATGTATCTAATTAAAAAAGGGGAATGAGGGTGGCATGCATAGTCTCCGCTTAAAGATCCAGATCGGCTATTTTATCCTTCTTATCCCTTTACTGATATCTCTTTTGTTGTCTTACTTGAGCCTTAATTCTATTTGGAAGCGCATCAAAATCCTCGAAATAATGGATTCCTTTACGGAAAACATCCTTGAAGCCCGGCGTTACGAAAAAAATTTTTTGCTTTACCACCACCAAGAAGACATCCAAAAGGCTAGAGATTTTGCCTTTCGGGCCGAAGACCTTCTCCTAGATTTTGAAGGAACCTTTTTAAAGATCTCTCACCCAGATTTGGTCTACCAGCTAAAGAACGAGCTTGAGTCTTACGTGACCAGACTGCAGGAACTCTCCCTAAAGACCCCGTCTAAGGAAGAACTAACCGAGGAGAAAAAATTACGTCTTGCTGGTCGCGAGGTCGTAAATATCAGCAAGATGATCCGCGAAAGAGAAATAAATCGCATACATTATACCTTCCAAAGGATCGTTTACTACCTCGTAATCCTTGCTTTAAGCTCTATAGCCGTTATTAGTGGGGTGGGCTATCTCATGTCGCGGGCAGTGGTACGCCCCCTGGAACAGCTAGAAGTATGCATGCGAAACTTCGCCCTGGGCAAAGAGACACGTCCGCGGTGTCCCGAAACCAGAGACAAAGAAATAGCCTCCGTAATCAGGACCCTTTATTTAATGCTAAACGAATTAGAAGCCCGCAAAGAGCAGCTAGTCCAATCTAAGAAACTAGCAGCCTTAGGTACGCTCCTTTCGGGTGTGGCCCACGAGCTCAACAACCCTTTGGCCAACGCCTCTTCTACTTGCCAGATCGTATTAGAAGACCTGGAAACCTTAGATAAAGACCTTTTGCGTAATATGATAAGTCAAATAGACTCGGAAATATGGCGCGCACGAGACATAGTGCGCACCCTTCTAGAGTTTTCGCGCCACAGACATTATGAACCCCAAATTTATCCCCTGCTTCAATTAGTAGAAGAAGTCATAATTATGGCTCGAGGGAAATTGTCGCCTAAAATTCAATTGGAGGTAGATATCCCTGAAGGACTGAAGATTTACGTAGACCGCCAACGCTTTCAACAGGCCCTTTTAAATCTGGTTTCTAACGCCATTGACGCCGTAGGAGAGGAGGGACGTATTATCATAAGTGCCCGTGAGGATCCAGACCGCTACGGTGTGTTATTGATAGTGCGTGATAATGGTTGTGGTATACCTAAAGAGCTGCAAGAAAAGATCTTTGACCCCTTCTTCAGTACCAAGGGCACCAAGGGATCAGGGCTGGGCCTGTATTTGGTAAACGAAATAGTAACCAGACATGGAGGCTCTATTGCTTTGAAGAGCGAACCCGGAAAAGGGACTACCTTTTATTTGTTTTTTCCGTACGAAAGACCACCCAAAAACGAATAAAGGATTTAACAACGGGAAGATAAAATGGTGGCAAACAAAGAAAACGAAAACCAAGGTGAAAATATTACGGGACGCATTTTGATAGTGGATGACGAAGAAATTGCCCTTCGCAACCTGGAATACATCTTAAAAAAGGCCGGCCATAAAGTCATCGGTACCACTAAGAGCATACAAGCCCTAGAATGGATCAAAAGTGAAGATTTTGACGTATTACTCACCGACTTGCGTATGGAAAAGATCGACGGGCTAGAGCTATTACGGGCCATGCGTAGGTACCAGCCAGAGTCTGAAGTAATCATTATAACGGCTTACGCCACGGTAGATTCGGCCATAGAGGCCCTTAAGTCTGGGGCCTTCCATTACATAGCCAAACCCTTCAAGATCGAAGAAGTACGCAAAATAGTGGCCGAGGCCGTAGAAAAAACCAGACTTAAGAAGGAAAACTTGGCTCTGAAGCAAGAGCTCGAAAGCCTAAAGGGACGTGTCAAAATCATCACCCAGAATCCCCAAATGCGGGAAATCCTAAAGACGGCCTCCCAAATAGCCAACACCGATTGCACCGTGCTTATAACCGGCGAATCAGGCACAGGTAAAGAACTGCTGGCCCGTTTCATCCACGAAGCAAGTCATCGACGAGACAAACCCTTTATTGCTATAAACTGTGGGGTGTTTTCGGAAGAACTATTGGCCAGCGAATTATTTGGTCACGAAAAAGGGGCCTATACCGGCGCCATCCAAACCAAAAAAGGCCTGGTGGAACAGGCCCATGGCGGCACCTTGTTTTTTGACGAAATCGCCGAAATGTCTTTACCAATGCAGGTCAAACTCCTGCGCCTCCTGCAAGAACAAGAATTTTATCGCGTAGGCGGGACACACCCTATAAAGGTAAACGTACGGTTTATCGCGGCTACTAACCGGGACCTCAAAAAACTTATGGAAATGGGTACCTTCCGACAAGACCTTTATTACCGACTAAATGTTGTCCATCTACACATTCCCCCTTTAGCCCAACGAAAAGAAGACATTCCGGCCCTGGCCTATTATTTTTTGCACCGTCACGCCGCCCAGATGAAAAAACCCGTAAAGGAAATAAGCCCGGAAGTCATCCGTACTTTGCAACACTACGATTTCCCCGGCAATGTAAGAGAGTTAGAGAATATCATTGAACGCGGAGTGGCCTTGGCTCAAGGTGAAATCCTAGACATAAATTGCATCCCCGAAGAGCTCAAAAACCTAAAGATACACACCTTTCGTCGCGAAGACGGCCATTATCCCACCCTTGAAGAGCAGGAAATTGCCTATATAAAATGGATCCTTAAAGAGACCAAAGGCAACAAGACCCAAGCCGCTAAAATTCTCGGCATAGACCGCGTTTCCCTCTGGCGTAAACTAAAGAAATACGGGCTAGAGGGCGAAGATTAACGCCCCTTGTTTCTTAAATGAAACAGCTTGTTTCTTTTTGAAACATTACCTGTTTATCTCCTCCCCCTATTTGCCATTTCTTTATTTGGCATACATTTTGTATATAGTTACCAACGGGAGGTTAAAGAGAAGATGAAAAAGAGATGGCAGCGCTTTACCAAAAATATCGAAGACTCTTTTGCTGCTACGGCTTTTGCCGAGGCTGGAGAATTTGACACGGCCAGAGGGCTTACTTCGGCACCAAAGGGGTGGATAGTCCTTGCCGGTCAGGGCGCCAAGTTATCTCAGCAGATATGTACTTATGTAAAAGAGCTCTGCAAGAGTACAAGCAGCGCCTTACAGATTATCTGGCGTGGGAACCTGAGTGCGGAAGAACTTTCGGAAGTGGACAAAGTACTCAAGGACCTCCCTGTAGAAGTAAATGTGGTCGCCGAAGACCTAGAAAAAGAGCTTCCCCGACAGCTACGTCAATTAAGGCGTATCGTAATGGTTGTCCTTACCGGTGAGAAGAGTCGTTTTCGGTCTTTTTTTAGCAAAGTTAGCTCTGAATTTGCTTGTCCCTTGGTAATAATTTCCGAAAAAGATCTAAAGGGGTGATATCATGAGTATGTATGGTAAAAAGAGTTTATGGCATCGCATGTTGGAGGGTTTTACCGCTACAGCCTTTGCTGAAGCAGGAGAGTTTGACACTGCCCAAAAAATCGCCCGTGAAGCCGGCCTCCGGCCTTCTCTGGAGCTGTCCTGGTGGGAAAAGGCCATGGCCGCCATAGCCTTTGCCGAGGCAGGTGAGTTTGACACCGCCCAAAAATTTAGCCAGAAGGATTTGGTCTCTGAAATAGAGGTCAAATCGCGCCATTTGGATAATCTATTGGAAACATCCCTAGAGAGTGCGGCCGCAGCGGCCTTTGCCGAGGCTGGAGACCGCTATCAGGCCATCAAAATTATTGCCCGGCTACGGGGCAAAAAGGTCTTGATCGTCTGTGAAGGGGCCCACATACCCGAAAGGTTGATGCAACAGGGGATAGAATTGGCCGAAAAAATGGGGCTAGAATTAGTGGTCTTAAATATCTTCACCCATACCATGACTGCTACGGCCTCTAAAGAGCGTGAAAAATGGCGTGCCCAACTGAAAAAACAGGCCGCCAAATCTTTGACCCCTTGGCGGAAAAAATATCCTAAACTACGCTTTCAGCACCAAGTAGGTTTTGGTCTACCGGGAGAGGTCATTAAACAAATATTGCCCCAGATAAAGGGGGTTCGTTACATATTGAGCCTAAAAGAAATTCATTTAGAAGAAAGTATTGCCTTAGAGTCCCAAATGGTCCATTCGTGGCGTCATTAATAATAAAGCCTAGGAGGCTGCAGTTGAGCGTGCACAATGCTTTCGCAGGAGCTCTAGGGCCAGCTCCGCGGCACGCCAGGCAGCCCCTGGGTTTCCTAAACTCCTACGTACTTTGGTAAGTTCGGCTTTCAACTGTCTAACCTTCAGGGAGTCGGTGAGATAGACAGCCAAGGCCTCGGCCAAACGTGCGGGCGTGGCTTCCTTTTGGAGGATCTCAGGCACCAGGGGTTTAGAGGCCAATAGATTTACTAAACTGACATAGGGTACCCGGATGAGGTGTTTGGCCAAAAAGTAGCTAAGAGGGGCAAGCTTGTAAGCCACCACCATAGGCGTACCCACTATAGCAGCTTCGAGGGTTACTGTACCGGAGGCCAAAAGCAAGGCCGAGGCGTGATTCATTACCTCGTATTGGTACCCTCGCAGCACTTTGAGGTCGGGTGAGTCTTCCACAAAGAACAACTCTGGAGCCAGACCCTCTGCACGTACTATTACACCTTGGATTTCTGGGAACTTCTGTTTCAGCCGAAAAAAGGTCTCTAAAAATAGGGGCAGGTGTCTTAAGACTTCACCGCGTCGGCTACCAGGGAAAATTCCTATTAGGGGGCGTGTAGGGTCCAGACGGGTCAACTCAAAAAAGGTCTCTCTACTCAAGGCAGGGCGCACCACGTCCAAGAGGGGGTGCCCCACAAAGGTGACTTCAAAACCGTGTTTATGATAAAAATCCACCTCAAAGGGGAGAATTACCGCCATAGAGTCCACCACCCGCTTGATCACCTTAATCCTTCGTTCTCGCCAGGCCCAAATTTGAGGACTTATGTAATAAAAGACCGGAACACCGTATCGTTTAGCCACCCGGGCCAAAAGAAGATTAAATTCGGGAAAATCAATGAGTATTAATAACCCTGGTGGGTTTTCCTTTAAACGCCTCTTTAGCTGATTGAATATACGCCAAAACCTTCGTAGCTGATCTGTAGAAGGCAAACCCACCACAGAAAGGGCCTCGGCCGAACAGATACACTCCATACCCGCGGCCCGAAGTTTAGGCCCCCCTATGCCACTTACGTGTACTCCGGGTAATAACTCCCTTAAGGCCCTTAAAAAGGAGGCCCCATGTAAATCACCCGAGGCCTCCCCTGCTATCATGAGCAAATGGTGTGTCTTGTCCAATCTTCTAAACTCGGCCCTTCTCTGGTGATAAAATGGGCCTTTTGGCGCTCTATTTCCTTCTTGATCCTAAAGGCCAGTTCTAAGGCCGAAAATCCCTCTTGACCACTTACAGGGGGCTTACCCTCGTTTCGTATAACCTGTACAAAAGTAGCCAACTCCTCTAAAAGAGGATCTACACGATCAAAATGTTCCACAAGGGGCGCAAAATCTTCAGACAACACGTTGCCATTCTTATGCATAGCTACCTTCATAAAGGTGCCTTCCAGGGTATCGGCCGACAAAAAAGCCCCTTTTTGAAACACACGAAACCTGCGTACAGGCTTAAAGGCTATACGACTGGCGGTAAGGTTGGCCACTGTCCCGTTTTTAAAAGTCAACCGCACACTGGCCATATCGGTTTTGTCGGTAATCACTGGGGCCCCAGCGGCCTGAAGCTCTTTTATAGGAACCCTTACCAAGGCCAAGACCAGATCTATATCGTGTATCATGAGGTCAAGGATAACGTCTACATCTAGGCAGCGGGTAGAAAACTTAGACATACGTTGCGCTTCGATAAGAACAGGGTCCTGCACCTCGCTAAAAAGACGCTTTATAGGAGGATTAAAACGTTCTATATGTCCAACTTGCAGGATTTTGCCTCTACTTTGGGCCAATTCCACCAGGGCCTTGGCTTCTTTAGGGCTAGAGGCAAGGGGTTTTTCTACAAACACATGACAACCCGCATTTAAGGCCTCTTGGGCCACCTCGAAATGGTACACAGTGGGAACCACCACCGAAACAGCGTCTACCAACGGTAAGACTTCTCTAAAGTCGGTAAACGCCCTGGTATTGCAGACCTTGGCCACTTCCGTAGCCCTTTGGGCGTCTATATCTACCACACCTACCAAATCGGCTTCGGGTAAAGCCGCAAGTTTTAAGGCGTGGTAACGCCCCAAATGGCCTACCCCAATAACCGCTATGCGTACCAAAGGAAGACTCTTTTGGGTATTTGTGTATTTCTTTATCACTCTAGCTTCTCTCGTAATTTTTTTAATTTAACTTCGGCGACCATTATCTTAATCTAAAGCGCATATTTTGTCTCTATCCCTCTAGAGGATCACAAACTCCTACAATGGCGATACCCGCCTGATCTGCTTGCTTGATAGCCTCTTTTTGATCAAAAAAAAGAGACTGCTTCGCCTCTATACACAAGACCTTGGCCTGGGCTTTGATCATGCTGGCAATGGTGCCTTTGCCCACGGAAGGTAAATCAAAACGCCTATCCTGTATAGGCTTACAGATTTTAATTACCACGGTATCCCTGGCCAAGGTCCCCGCCCGCAAAATAGTGGCGTCTGTACCTTCCATGGCCTCCACCGCCACTACTATTCGTTCTTTTACCACCACACACTGACCAATATCTAAATTACCCACGGCCTTGGCTATTTCCCACCCGAAACGGATATCTTCCCATTCGTCCTGCGTAGGGGCCCTCTTGGTAAGCACCCCTTGAGGAGTTAGGATAGAATCAAGATACCGGGTGGGAGAAACCACTTTAAAGCCCTGATTTTCAAGCTCTGAAGCCACCGCCCTTAGCAGTTGATCGTCATTTCGGCTGCGCAATTTATGCCACAGTTTTATGGCCGAAAGATCAGGCCGGGCCTGCCACAAGGAAGAGGGTTTTTTTACTTTGCCCGCAAAGATTACCTCTTCCACCCTGTGTCTTTTTAAGAGACGTAAAAGTTTTCCCAATTGGGCAAGACCTATTTCTTCGTATACATCAGCACACTCTAGAAGTCTTTGGTCTGTTTGCCCACGGAGACCAATGATTACCACCTTTAGGGCCCTCTTACGTAGCTCTTCAGCCACCAGACGGGGAAATTGCCCCCCGCCGGCCACTATCCCCACGGTGCCCATTAGCCCCCTCCATGATACCTCTTACGCATAAGTCCCTGACGAGATTTCCCCTTGAGGAACGCCAAGAAAATTTCTACTTCTTTGACGTCGGGAAATTCTCTCTCCAGGGAAGCAATGGCCTCGGCCAAAGTAGAGGCCTCTAAATAGAGGCGCAAGGCTTGCCGTAGAATTTTAAGACTTTTGCCCGAAAAGCCTGCCCGACGTAAGCCAATCAGATTGAGATCGTATATACCGGCAGGCTGTCCAAAGACTTTGACAAAAGGGGGGACATCTTTATCTACTCCGGAATGAGCCCCTACAAAGGCATTTTTCCCGATGCGCACAAACTGATGCACGCCTGATTGCCCGCCAAAGAAGACCTTTTCTCCTACCCGCACATGTCCCGCCAACATGGCCCCACTGGCCATTATTACCTCGTCTTCCAAAATGCAATCGTGGGCTATGTGTACATAGGCCATGAGAAAACACCTGGTACCAATGCGGGTAACCCCCTGGTCAAGGGATGTTCCCCTATGTACCGAAACATACTCGCGAAAGATATTTTCGTCGCCTATTTCCACCCGCGTAGGTTCTCCTTTATAAGCCAGGTGCTGCGGCGGTAGACCAATAGTAACAAAAGGATAGAGGACATTACGGGCGCCCAAACGCACCTTCCCATCTAAAACCACATGGGCTATTAATCGTGTAGCAGGACCAATTTCTACCTCGGGGCCCACTATACAAAAAGGCCCGACTTCCACGTCAGGGGCGAGCCTGGCTTCGGGATGGACCTGAGCTGTGGGATGAATAAGGGGCATTAGCGCATCCCCGCCAACAATTCGGCCTCAGCCACTACTTTTTCTCCTACCAGGGCCTTACCTGTAGACTTTATAATACCCCGTCGGGCCTTAATGCCCCTCAGTTCTAAATAAAGGACATCTCCAGGAAAAACAGGGGCTCGAAAACGGGCTTTATCTATACCAGCCAACAAAAAGAGCCGATCTTTGTGTTCTGGATAGAGATTTTTAAAGAAAATCACCCCTGTCTGGGCCAGGGCTTCCAGAATCAATACCCCCGGCATTACCGGCTCTCCCGGAAAATGTCCCTGGAAATAGGGCTCATTCAGGGTGACGTTTTTCACCGCCCGTATGAAAGGGGGCTCTTTACAGAAAGAAACCACCCCATCAATAAGGACAAAGGGGTACCGATGGGGTAAAAACTCCAGGATGTCCCGATAGGTAAAGACAAAATCAGCCATTTTTTTTCTCCTCTTCCAGCGCTTGCACCCGTTTCTTGAGTTCCCGCAACTCTTTTAGCAACTCAGGCAATCTTTCGTAAGCAGCCACACAGCGTCGCCAGCGAGAAGCCTCCATGGCAGGGGCGCCGGCCACCTTGCCCTTAGGAGGTACATCTTTGGCCACTCCTGCCCGAGCGGCTATCAAAGCAAAATCACCGATATTTACCTGGGCGGTCCCCGCCTGCCCCCCTACCATAACCCCTCGCCCCAGACGCGTACTGCCTACAAAGCCTGCCTGGCCCGCCACGATACAGGCCTCGCCCATAACCACATTGTGTGCAATCTGAACCAGATTGTCTATCTTGGTGCCCTTTCCAAGGACCGTGGCCCCAAAAGTGGCCCTGTCTACCGTGGTATTGGCACCAAGCTCCACCTCCTCCCCCAATTCCACACAACCAAAGTGAGGAATCTTGATGTGGGCTCCTCCTTCCTGGGCATAGCCAAAACCATCGCAACCCACCACCGCCCCGGCATGAATAATACTTTTGGGCCCGATCTTTACCCCCGGATACAAGACCGCATTGGGGTAAATGATTACTTCTGCACCGATTTCCACTTTGGGCCCCACGTAGACCCCAGGAAAAAGGACCACCCCTTGGGCTATTCGGGCACCGGCACTAATGTAAACAAAGGGGGCCACCGAGACATTATGATGTATTTCTGCCCCCACCTCCACAAAGGCTAGAGGGCTTATCCCTGAAGGGGGCAGGGGTAATTCGTAAAAGAGCCAGGCCAACTTGGCCATGGCCGCCCTGACGTTAGATACGACAATAAGACTCTTGTCAGGAAGCTCATCCTTCAAAGCAGGCGGGACCAATAGAGCCTTGGCCAAACTTTTCTTGGCTGCTTCTAAATGTTTGCGCGATTCTACAAAGGATAAATCATTTTCCTCCGCCAACGCCAAGGCATTTATCCCTTTGACTTCTAAGTCTTCCCCAATTAATTCTCCCCCGATACGTTGGGCCAGGGCGCTTAATTTATAAATCGGCAATATTTTACTCCTCGTTTTTGACTTCTTACTTAGCGGGTAATCCTCAGACGTCAAGATTAAATTTGGGCCCAAGGGTATCCGATATTCTATTCCAAAAAGCCAAGGAGGGTAAAAAGATGAAGGGACTCTCGCCAAAGCTTGTTTTTACAGGCCCAGGAAACTTTCCACCCCCTCGCCCCACCGAAACACCTAAAGAACGGGCCCCTAACTTGCGTGCCCAGCCCGGAGCCCCCAAGCCCCAAAGGGTGGGATCCACCTTAGAGCTTTACGGGGTAAAGGACCAGAAAGCCCCCACAGACCAGAACCTCCTCCCCTTACCTCTCGGCCGTCTCAAAGGACTACTCCACAAGATATGGAAGGATGTAGCAGGGCAAGACCTGCATGCCGTATTGAAAGACCTCAACAAATGGGTGGCTGATATATGGTCCCCTGGAAAGCTAAAAATCTCAAAGGCCCAGGACTTCACCCTGGACTTTACCCTTGATCTAAGCGAGACAAGCAAATGGCGTGGTCAGCTTGTATCCGTTGACTTCCACCTGGAACTTCATTTAGAACAAACAACTCCTGAGGCCTCTAATCTAAATGCCGAGGCGATCCCTGAAGAAACATCGGCCGAAGCGGCTCCACCACCCGTAGAGCCACCTGAAACTCCACCTCCTGTAGAGGCCCCTAAAAACACTCTAGAAGCCGCCCCTAGAGAACAGATAGAGGCTGATGTCAGAAACACCCCCAAAGAGCAAAACCGGTTGCGCCTTTTAAGCCCCCAAGTAGCAGATACTGGTAATTACCAAATCGCCTGGCAAACTCCCTTTCGTTTGGAAATATTTGACAAACAATCAGCCCTTCGCCTGCGCGTAGAAGAGGGCCGTGGCTTTCAATTTGCCTATAAATTTCAAGCGGTACAACTCCGGCTCCTTGACCATAGTGTAATTCGCTGGCAGGCTCCAGAGAATTTAGAAATTCAAAAAGGCCTGGCCCAACTAAAGCTTGCTCCTCCTGCCGAGGGATAGACAAAACCCGGCCTCCTGCGTAAAGTGGACTTCAACAAGAATAATACGCGCAGGAGGCCTCTATGTCTGCACTTCCATCCCTTATTCAAGACCTTTTACAACCTGAAGCTTATCCCCATCGCCCTAAGCACATAGATTTGGTCCAAACCCATATCTCTTATGTACTCCTGGCTGACGATCTGGTGTACAAGATAAAAAAACCCGTAAACTTTGGCTTTTTAGATTTTACCACCCTGGAGAAACGACTCTTTTATTGTCGGCGTGAGTTGGAATTAAACCGTCGCCTGGCGGAAGAGATCTATCTAGACGTAGTCCCCATCGTTAAACGTCAAGACAAATATGTGCTAGAGGCCGAGGGCGTGCCGGTGGAATGGGCGGTCAAGATGAAAAGGCTCCCCGAAGAGGGGATGATGCAACGCCTCATAGACCAGGGACTTCTACAAGAAAGACACATGGAATTATTGGTCCAAAAACTTGTGCCCTTTTATCAAAAGGCAGCCACCGGAGCAGAGGTAAACAAGTACGGCTCAATAGAGACCATTTCGTACAACGTAGAAGAAAATTTTACCCAGACAAGAGACTTTGTAGGGCTGGTCCTTTCGCCATGGCGCTACAAACATATAGTGACCTGGACACGTAAGTTCTTAGAGACCCAACAGGCACTTTTTGCCCAACGCGTCACCGAAGGTTTTATCCGCGATGGTCATGGAGACCTTTATTCAGCAAATATTTGCTTCGATGAACCCCACAACAAAGTCTATATCTTTGATTGTATAGAATTTAACGACCGGTTTCGGTGTGGAGACGTGGCCCAAGACCTGGCCTTTTTGGCCATGGACCTTGATTTTCATCGTCTGGACCACCTGGCAGAATTCTTCATCCGCCGCTATACCGCCTTGGCTAAAGACCAAGGGCTTTATGATCTCCTCGATTTCTACAAGTGCTATCGTGCTTACGTTAGAGGAAAAATTGGCTGCTTTACGTGGAGCGCAAAAGAAGTTGCCGAGGAGGTACGTCAAAAGAGTCTCTCCCAGGCCAGGCGTTACTTTGACCTGGCTTATAGGTATGCCCAAGGGCTCCCCGTACTCCTTGTGTTTTTTGGGCTTTCTGGCAGTGGGAAAAGCACCCTGGCCCGCAGGATAGCGCAAAAATTACTGGCCACTTATTATAATTCTGATGTAGTGCGCAAAGAAATCCTTGGTCTAGACCCTAAAGAACATCATTATGAACCCTTTGGGCAGGGAATATATCGTCCGGACATCACCCAAAAAACTTACCAAACCTTAGTAGAAAGGGCCCTTGCCCATCTAGCTGAAGGCCAAGACGTCGTCCTAGACGCCACTTTCTTAAGCAAGACCTTACGCTCCATGGTGTTAGAGCACGTTAAATCTATGCCCATCAAACGCCTGTTTGTGTGGTGTAAGGCCCCTGAAGAAGTCGTAAAAGAACGACTTTCCAAGAGAAAGCACCTTGTCCATGAGCCTTCTGACGGACGATGGGAGATATATTTGGCCCAAAAAGAGCGTTTTGAACCACCAGAGGAAATTCCCCCCGAAGAGTTATTTATCTTGGATACCAACGCCCCTCCAGAAGAATTAGAGGCCCAGATCTTAGAGAGGCTTTGGGGAGATATGTAGATATTCCAGGGGGAAACGTATTTCCACCGGAGGGGGTAGAGACTTTTTGAGGCGGATAAAACAGGCCGTACAGTTAGTTAGTAAAATACGGGGAGCATCAACCCTTTCCACCAGCATACACCGCCACGATTTTTCTATTTTTTGGGATAATTCCGGATAAAAAAGGGCAAAACTCCCCCCTTGACCACAGCAATGTTCAATTAAGGGATAGGGGCTTAGCCGCCACCATTTTGTCCCGGTAGCAAATCTAAGGTGACAGGGCAGGTGTAGACACACCTGGGAGGAAGCCCGCCACTGGGCACCAGAACGTAGTAAAAAATCTGTGGCTTCAAAGACACGTGCAGCTAAAAGGGAGGCCTCTTCCCCCAACCCCTTGTCCTTCAAAAGCCGGGGGTAAATTTCCTTCAGAGCAAAATAGCAAGAGGCACAAAGAGTAATTATCGGCCTTTCTCCTCTAAGGGCCTCTATATTCTTTCGGGCCAAGGCATAAAAGCTTTTCTGATCTCCCAGGGCCAAAAACACAAGACCACAACAGCCCTGATCAGGGGGTAATCCCAAGGAAAAGCCCAAGGCCTCTAGGCTTCTTACCAGGATTTCTGTAACAGAAGGGTAAAGAAAGTTGGCGCCACATCCTAAAAATAGACTCACCTCTCCTTTTTTGGGTAAGGAAAAACGTTTGGTAAAAGATGGTTCTCGTAGGTGGGCTTTGGTCAATAAATCAAGCCCTTTATCT
>JALSKZ010000019.1 GCA_026988575.1 Thermodesulfobacteriales bacterium
CTTAGAAAAGAAAATAGCCTCCTTGAAAGAAAAGGAACTTGAGCTGGAAAAAAAAGCAGGGCCTAAAAGAGTCAGTGTCTTAGAGGTAACTATTACCGGCCAAGGAGAGGGTATACTCAGGGTGCGCTATCCTGCAGGAGAGAAAATCCTCTCTTATAAACAACAATACAGGGTAATCCTTGACACCACTGAAAATATGCTAACGGTTCAGGGGCAATTAATTTTGTGTCAGTCCTCAGGAGTTGATTGGTCTGACATAAATATCTACTTGTACCCGCGGATCCAAGCAACGCCTACCTTGGCCCCACCCCCTTTTAAACCCTGGTTTTTAGACTTTTTCCCCGTAAAAATCAAAACCATGGCCAAGGCGCGGAGCCTGTTGCCCCAAAAGCCCCTTGGTCCGCAAAGGGAATTCGGGACTGGAATGCTATGGGAGAGGGTCAAAATCTCTTCGATCAAACTTGTTTCTGGCCAAGAAACCATATTGAACGCGGAACAGAAGACCTTTCCGGCAAAATTAGTATTTGAAATACCGGTTTATGCCACGGCTAAAGCCTATTTTAGGGCCGAAATTATTCCCCCAATTAGTCTGCCTCCTATAAAAGCCCTTTTTTACCGCGACCATATATATCTGGGGCAGGCACAGTTACCTGCCTTTGTCCCAGGTCAAAAAGTGAGGCTTTATTTCGGCCCTGCTCCTCTGTTAGAGGTAAAACGAGAGCTCATAAAAGACACCACGGGAAAACCCTTTTTGCACCGCCATCGAGAGGTAACCGAAAAAGTCTGGCGTACAATGCTTATCAATCATTATAGCATTCCCCTTTTCGTGGAGGTTATAGATCGTGTGCCGGTGTCTAAACACAAAGATATAAAAGTTAAGGCCTCCGCTGTACCCCCTTGGCAGGAGTTGACGCCCCAAGGCAAGGTCCTTTGGAGGTTTAATATGGCCCCTGGTGCCCTCAAAGAGATCAAATTAAGAGTAGAAATAAGCAGACCTAGAAGGTAGTAGTATGAGAGCTAGTATTTTAAAGATTGAAGCCTCTGCGGGCGCAGGAAAGACTTTTCGTCTCACCAAACGCCTTCTTGAATTAATGGCCATACTCTCTCCAGGGCCACAGGCGCTACGTTCCCTTGTGGCCATTACTTTCACTAACAAGGCTGCGGCAGAGATGAAAGAGAGGCTTATCCGTGCCTTAAAGGAAATTGCTCTTAAGACACCGCTTTCCAAAGATCTCACCCAAGGGATGGATATGAGCCCCGAGACCGCAGCCAAGTGGCTAGAAACCATTTTTCAACACTACCAAGACCTTCAAATACGCACCATTGATTCTCTGGTATTTGGTATACTAAAGGGTGTAGCTTTGGAGCTAGGACTGCGGCCAGACCTGGAAGCCGAGCTAAAGGAAGATATACTCTTAGAACGGGCCTACGACCAATTACTTTTGGCCCTTGGACAAGGGGACCGCTCGTTGTCTTCTCTATTTCGCCAGGTTTTGTTTACTTACCTAGAAATCGAATCGCGCGGAGGGTTTAACCCCGAAAGAGGTATTCGTCGCACCTTACTAGAACTATTTCGGTACGAAGCTAAAGGACAAGAGCTTTGTACATCTTTTGACGTACCCCCTTTAAAGGAAAAAGAGAGACAACTCAAGGAAAAGGCGCAGGCCTTTTTGGATTTAGTAAAGGCCAAAAAGGGCGTTTTTCGCTATTCTAAATGGGCAAACTATTTTAAAGCCCCCCTGGAGAACTTGAATAACGCTGCCTTTTGGAAAAACTCGGCCAAAGAAGTGCTTAAATACCCCAAAGACCTTGGCGAACTTGAGACATATTTTCAAGAATTTCGAAAGGCCCTAGAGGAATATCTCCTGACACGGGCCATAGGACGGTTAATCCCTTATACCCGGATTTATGAATATCTGGTCAAAGAACTGGAAACGTTACGTCAACGCGAAGGGATTATTCACGGAGGGGCCTGGGTTTCTTTGGTGGAGAAAGTCCTTAGAGAAAACGGTGTTCCCCTGGTGTATTGTAAATTAGGGGTGCGCTTTGCCCATTTCCTCATGGATGAATTCCAGGACACCAGTGAACAACAGTGGGCAGCCCTGCAACCCCTTATAGTAGAATGTCTGAGCAAAGGTGGAAGTTTTACCTACGTAGGAGACACAAAACAGGCCATTTATGTCTGGCGAGGGGGTAAGCCCGAACTCTTTAACACGGTACCCCAAGAGCTCCCTGGCGTACTTTTGGAAGAACATCTACCTTACAACTGGCGTTCCCGCAAAGAACTTGTAGACTTCAATAACACCTTGTTTTCCAAATTGGCCCAGGAAGAAACAGCCTTTTGGGTGGCCAAGGGACTCTTATACGGTCAAGGGGACAAGAAAAAGGCTCTGACCTGCCCCTTTGTGTCTGAGTTAGTTCGCCAAATAAAAAACAGTTTTTCCCGGGCTCCCCAAAAGATAATGCGTTCTGGCTATACAGGGGGGAGTGTTCGCCTCTTCCTTTACCAAGGAGAAACTTCGTCGGACAGAGATAAAAAGATCCTTGCTCTACTTACCCAGCACCTGCCAGAGTTGTTTTCTCGCTACCGGGAGGAAAAAGGAGATATTGCTGTTTTAGTTCGCACCAATGAACAAGCAGAAGAAGTGGCACGGCTTCTATTCTCCTTAAAGATCCCTGCGGTTACGGAAAATGCCCTCCGCTTGGCTGGTTCACATCTCATCCGGGCCCTTATCGCCTTATTGACCTTCTTAGATTATCCCTATCACGATATAGCTTTGGCAGGATTTTTGAGGAGTCCCATAGTACAGGGGTTATTTTCGGCAGAGGAATTTTTTGCCAAACGACACCATCAACCTCTGATTGAGGCCTTAAAGGCTAGGGATCCTTTGTTTTGGCAACGTTATTTATCTCCTTTATTGACCAAGGCCGGTATCCTTTCTCCCTATGACTTGGTGCGCGAAATAATAGCTCGCTTTGATATCTTGGGCCGTTTCCCCGAAGAAAAGGCCTTTTTGTATCGTTTTTTGTCCTTGGTATTGAGTTTTGAACAAGAAGGGGGCGGGCTCTCGGCCTTTTTAGAACACTGGCACCAGCGGGGTTTAGAAGAACGGTTGGGGCTGCCAGAAGAGATTGCCGCGGTAAAGGTACTAACTATTCACGCCGCCAAGGGCTTAGAATTCGAGACGGTGGTTTTACCATACATTCATTGGGAACTTAGGCCTCAGCGTCTGTTGACCCTGGCAGACGGCCGCTTGTGTTATGCCTACAAGCCCTATGCCCCTATTGTTCACCAAGAGGCCTTGAGGCAGCGTTGTCTACAGGCTTTAGAGGCCTTAAACCTACTTTACGTGGCCTTTACCCGGGCCCGAAAAGAACTATTGGTATATGTCCCTGAGATAAATATTTCTTCACGTTCCAGACGTTTTGGTACAGGCCATATCTTGTATCACCTTTTGCAAGAAACAGGGCTCTTAGAGGAGGCAAAAGTTGCATCTTAGACTTAGGGTACGCCCGTATGATCTTTCTCTTTTGGGAGAAAGAGGGGAAGAGATTATCAAGGGAGAACTGGCCCATAGGAGCCTTTATTTCTTAGACCCTTTACCTGCCGATAAATACTATAAATTTCTAAAAAGTCACGTAACCCAAGCCGTGGAGCGGGCCTTAAGTTTGGCCCACACCCATGATCCCCGCCTGCACCGGCGGGAAACCCTGCGCCATAAGCTTATCGACTTGTTAACCAGGGCCTTGGCCCTAAAAGAAGTCCGGCCCTTTTTTATCCAGGAAGTATCTTACGAAGCAGAGCTCGAAGTACTCGACGAAAAGGGACATCTCCATCGTCTGGATAGACTGGTTTATACGTCCCAAGGGCCTGTACTCTTAGAATTTAAGCTTGGTACCAGGCGAAGGGCCCATTGGGAACAAGTACGCTCCTACAGCACACTATTGACCAAGGTACTGGGGAAAAGGCCCAAAACTTATCTTTTCTATCTGGAAGAACCCAGCTTAATAGAAGTTACTCGCCCTTGCCAGGTGCCCCTTTTCTAGAATTCTTGTCAAGCTGGACCGATTTGAGCTGTAGGGCTATTCGGGCCCGTAACGGATCTTTTTGGGGAAGCATTTGGTAAGCCTTACGTAAATGATAAAGGGCTACCTGTCTGTCTCCGGTAAGAAGAAAGTATTGAGCCCACTGGTAATGAGCCTGTCCTTTTTGCCCTAACTGGGCGTATAATTGGCCCAAAAAATAGTGATAATCCGGGTTATATCTTAAGGAAGGCCCCAAACCCTTAAATATTTCCAGGGCACGTGGGTATTGTTTAAGGGCCAGATAAGTGCGTGCCAAAAAATAGCGCGCTGTAGGGTCTTGAGGATGCTGGATCACGTAGGCCTTAAATATCTTAAGGGCCTTTTTATATTCCGTGGCCTCAAAATATAAGCGCCCAAGGTCCACTTGGAACATATCTTCCTTGGGCAAGGCCTTTAAAACATAGTGCATTTCCTTTAGGGCTTCGGGGTAGCGGTGCATACGGGCCAAGGCCAAGGCCAGGCCGTAATGAAGTAGCGGGTCTTTAGGATTTTCACGGATGCATTGCCGATAACGTAAAATCAGACTCCCTGGGTCGTGGGTAATCACCCTAAGACGTATTTGCACACGACGCAAAAGGAGGTTGTGAGAGTGATAAGATTCTTTAGGGGGATAGTTCTTTATAAGACTCTCCAGGTAGCTTATACGTTCTGGGGTAGTGGGGTGGGTAAGCAGATAGCTTGGCGCGTTATCGGCCAGCAGCCATGAATGGCGGACAATTTTATTGAATATTTCGATCATTCCCCGGGGATCATAACCAGCCTTAACGAGATATTCAAAGGCCTGCCGATCAGCCTCTTCTTCGTCTGCCCGACTGTAAGCCAGCGCCTGGGTAATGGCCAAGGCGTTGGTAGTAGTGGCTATAATATTTGCCCCTTGCCCCCTGCTCAATAACAGGGCCGCAATAGTTACCGCTGCCGTGGCCAAATTAAGGTGGGAAAGTTTTTCAATGCGTTTGGCCAAATGACGACATTGGACGTGGGCCAATTCGTGGGCGATGACCCCTGCAAGCTCATCTTCACGATCGACAATTTCGATAAGCCCGGAATTAATAAAGACAAGCCCTCCCGGTACGGCAAAGGCATTTATAGAATTATCTTGCACTACAAAAAAACGAAAGGGAAAGTAATGAGGCCCCACATGGGCCACTATACGTTGTCCTACCCGATTTATATAATTAGTTATTTCTGGATCGGTGATAAAAACGTCTTTTTTCCGCAGCATCTCTAAGACTTGCTGCCCTAGTTGGGCCTCTTGATCGATTGACATCAAGGCATAACAGGTCCCTGAGGTCAAAAAAAGAAAAAAGAGTAGAAATAGGGACAAAAAACGCGGCATCAGGGCCCCCAGGTGTTGTTATGACCTACTTAACAGTAGATTGTAATCTTCTCTTACCCATATGACAAAACATTTTAGGGCTTTTTAGACAGGGGCCATACTTCGTAATAAGTCCTTACCGCCCCTGGCGCTGGCTGCAGATCCACTTCGAGATAGGCCTTATAGAGAAAATTGAGGCGAGGTCCGTGCTGAGGAGGGGCCAAAAGGAGGTCTCGCCCTCTCGTTATAAGGATACGCTTGGGACAAAGGTGCCCAAAAAAGTAGTCTTTCTTTTCGGGGTGTTTAGCCGCTTCTGAGGCATCTAAGCCCATAATCAAACCTTTAGGAAAGGCAATTAACCAACAGTGATAGCCCTTAATGGGCCCTCCCTTATCCGGAACGGGTAGACCTATCTCAAAAAGAACAGGTATGCCCTCGGCGCGGGCCAGGGCCATAAGGAAGCTGTGAAAATCTGTACAATTGCCATGGCGGTGGGAGCAGGCCCAAAGGGCATCACCTCGTCCCCAACCCGTGCCTGTCTTACGGTATTGAAGGGTGCTTACCACATAATCGTACAGGAGTCTAAGCTCAAGGAGCTTATCTTTTTGGTCCCCTACAATTTGGTTGGCCATGTCTTTAAAATCCTTTACCGGCACAAGCCTATCAGAAAGGAGATAACGTAAGGGGGGCTTATAAGGCCAGGGGTGAGGGACAACTTCTTGGCGTCTGACCAGTGCTTCTATATTCAGGCTTGTCTCGTGGAGCAGCGGACCAGTCCATCTTAGGTACAAGTATCTATTTTTATATTCGCCACCTTGGGTGATCAAGTAGGCCCCAGGAGCCTTTATCTTCAGGGCTTGCACCTGCTGGAAAGGGTCATCTGGAGGGAGGGGGACCCATAACTCTACCACTTTGGCCTTAGGCTGTGGTTTTATTTCTATCTTAATGAAAAGTTTATAGAATTGTTCTTTTTGGGCCCAACAAGGCACAGCAAGCATAAAAAAGACTAAAACTAAGGGCATAAGTACACGTAAGATTGTGCGCTTCATGTATTTAGCCTCTTAATCTGAATTCTGGTACTACTGAAGTCGGGTATACCTCCCACAAGATCTAACAAAGGCAAGTGAAAAAGGTGAGGATCTCTCCGGCTAAAGACATTGGGATTTATCCCCACCCGACGTTTGGGATCCGGGAGTACCACCGCCCCTGAGGCTACCTCTCTGCCTCCCAAGAGCACCTCCCGGGCCTTTATGATTTCCAGTTTGGAGGCCCCGTGCTGGGTATGTCCATAGTGAAATGGATAAACAGCCACTCCAGGACGTACGGCAGGGCTTATTTTCACCTTGGCTTTAACCCCTAAGGGATTTTCTCTAGAAGAGATTTCTATCGGCTCTCCGTCGTGCAGACCCAAAGACCGGGCATCTTCTGGATTTATTAAAAGGACCGGTTCCCCTTGGTATTGCAAGGCCTGACGATAACAAATAGTGCGTGACTGGGTGTGGAGGGCCGTCTTATGGCTGACCAAAACAAGGGGGAATTCGGCATCTAGCTCTTCTATGCTCTGACCTGAAGAATCAAGGACCCGTTGGTACTTTACCGTCCCCCAAAAACGTTGACTACTAAGACCGTTGGTGGCCAAAGCCAGTTTTTCGTTCCAAAAACAAACTAGATTAATACCCTTTTTCAAATTACCCCGGGCATCAAAAACGGTTTCGGGAGGGAAAAAGACCCCTCCTCGACACAATACCGTACAAACCCTAGACCATTCTTCAGGAGAGAGGAGGTGTTTAAACTCGGCCACCAGATAGTTTTTTTCGACCAATTTTTTTTCTTCTGCTGAGGCCTTAGGGACTTTGGCGTTAAAGGCCAAGTTGGCCAAGCCACGGAGATAAAAATCTTCGGCCCGCTGGAGGGGCAAGAGGCCATTTTGGGCCTTAATGGCCTCTTGCCCAAAACCAGGTAAAGCTAGATATTGGGCTAGGTCGATGAGAAAGGTTTCTAGGCAAAAGGGCCTTCCATCGGAGGTGGCCAAGGTGCGGGGCTTAAAGACCGGAGTCCGTACCGCCGTAAATCTCTGGGCCGGGGCGTGGGGGGTTAAAAATCCGTAATGCCCCTCCAAATAGGTAACATCTGGTACGATATAATCAGCGTATAAGTTGGTCTCGTTGATGGTAACATCTATAGAAACGTGTAAAGGGACCTTTTGTGGATCTTTTAAGGTCTCTTCAAAGCGCCTGCCCCCTGGAGCTGTGTAAACAGGATTAAAAAAGTAGGTAAAGAGGACTTTAATAGGGTAAGGATAGGCTTGATCTATGCCCGCCAGGGCCGAAACCGAAAGCCCACCCTTGGTAAAGGGAAACCAAGGCAATTTGGCTGGGTAGCCGTCTTTTTTGTACAGGTTTGTCCCTTCATAGCGGGCCTTTTCGCGAGATATTTTGATCCCTTGGGCCTTTTTAGCCCCTGGGAAGGCTTTTAAATCGTAAAGGCCTCGCCGCCAAGGGGCTGCCCCTCCCCCAGAACACAGATACCCGCCCTCACGGTTAACGTTACCTACCAGGGCATTTAAGAGAGCAATAGCGTAACTGGCGTAAGTGCCACCAACATAGTTTCCTCCACCATGATAGGCAAAGGCGGCACTAAAGGGAGCATACTTGGCAAACTGACGGGCTACCCGCACTATGGTTTCCTTGGGCACCCCGCTTTCCTGGGCGTAAAAATCAAGGCTGTGTTCGAACACACTCTCGGTAAAGAGCTTGAAGGCCGTTTTGACCTTGAAACCCTGAATTTCTCCCTCCCAGAGGAGTAAGGCCTCAGAGAGGTCTTCTGCTGCTTGAACCGTACCCTTTAAGTCTACCGCCAAGGGTGTGGGACAGGAAGTATTTATCCCTTTCAGGTCTTCGGAGAGCAAAAACCGTCCCGCTTGGGGGCCTTCTACAACCACCAGATGGGTGGCATTGGTAAAGACGTTGCGCCCCTTCTTTTGAGCCGCTTTCAGATTGGGGAGACAAAGGAACTCTTTATCGTAGAGGTCTTCCTCTAAAAGGACACGTAAAAATCCCAGGGCTAAGGCCCCGTCTTTCCCTGGACGCACCGGAATCCATTCCGCAGCGGCGTTGGTGGCTTCGTGGGCCCGGGGATCTATTATGACAAACTTTACCTCCTTGGCCGCCGCCCTCTCGGCTAACACACTCCCCGAGGTGGGAGGACCGGGTTGAAGAGCAGCATATAAATTGGCCCCAAAGACCAAGACATAGCGTGACTTCCAGAAATCGGCCTTGAATTCTACTTGCCGGCCGTTGGAGAAGGCAAAATTACCCATGCGAAAACCCAGGCCACATATGTCGGTATGACCAATACAATTTATAGACCCTACGGCCTGATTAACAAAACGTTTAATAAATTCTTTGCGTCCACCTTGTGTCCGACCGGTAAGGCAGACGAATTGGTTCCTTTGTGGTCCCAATTCAGGGGCGTGGGGGTCAATAGGTTCGTCGGAAAGTACGTCCTTGAGCCCGGGATAGTACCTTGAGTCTCCTAGATCCAAAAAGAGTTGTCCCCCTTGGGCGATCTCGCGGATTAGCGTTTCCCAAGAAATGGGTCTGAATTTGCCTGAACCTCGAGGACCATTACGCTTTAAAGGGACACGTAAACGATAGGGATTGTCCAGGTAGTCTTGATCAAAAAGGGGCTTGGCACAAATACCAGCGGTTTCATATAGAGATTTTTCCCAAGGGGTAGCGTAAGCAATGGAATTACCAGCTCGATTATAAGGGTGATAGGGATTGCCTTCCACCCAAGAAAGCTTCTCCCCTCTGGTCCACACCCTAAGCCCACATCGGGCATTACAGGCAAGACAAACCGTAGTGGTAACACGGTCTCCTCTCTTGGAGGGAGCAATGCGGGCGTTTTGGGGGCGCTCAAAGGGATGAATTTTTACTCCTTCCCCTAGGACAATCTCTTGATAGGCCTCTAAGGCCTTTTTTAAGGCTGCGCTTTGCGCCAAGACCTGGGCCAAGGACCCTTGCGGGGCATATAAATCACCAAAAATCAGGGCCCCTGAGGGACAGACGGCTACACACCTGGGCACTTCCCCCAGACGTAAAAACTCCAGACAAAAATCACACTTATAGGCCTGCGCATTAAATAGCTTGATTCCCTTTTGTTTACACGCCTCCACACAAAGTCCATCCCCGAGACAAAGCCCATGATCTATGGTAACTACCCCTTCTGGGGTGCGCTTTAAGGCGTGAGAAGGACATACTTTAATACACGAAGCCTGCCTACACTGTTTGCAAACTTGTTCCTGAAAAGAGACCTTCGCGTGAGGATACTGTCCTTGGGTAAGAGACGCTATTTCTAAAACCAAAAGCTGGTAAGGGAAACCGTGGGACATTTGGCAAGCAGCCATACAGGCTCGACACCCCAGACAACGAGCAGGATCCCAAATAAGAACCGGGCGAAACGGCCTCTGCCCCCAAGCCTCTCCTAAACGCAAGGTTGGACCGACAAGGACGAACATACCGGCTATTTTGAGAAACGTGCGTCTCTTCATCAAGGACCTCTTCTCTATTTTAGGTCCTTTTTAAAAAAATATTTTCATTAAGCAAATAGTTTTTATCGATAAAGCAAGCTCTATTAATAAGTATTAGCTACTAAGCCTAGATTACCGTGTTTTTGAGGACCCCTATGCCCTGGATCTTTATCTCGATGACGTCTCCAGAAGCCAAGGGCCCTATACCAGGAGGTGTACCGGTAGCGATTACATCCCCAGGCATAAGGGTCATTATTTGAGAGACAAAGCTTATGATTTGAGGCACGGAGAAGACCAATTCTTGAGTAGAAGAAGATTGGCGGCACTTTCCGTTGAGATAAGCCTCTACACGGACATTGTTTGGATCTAGGTCGGTCTCGATCCAAGGTCCCACCGGGGCGAAGGTATCAAACCCCTTGGCCCTGGTCCACTGTCCATCCTTTTGCTGCAGGTCTCTAGCGGTCACGTCGTTGAAACACGTATAACCTAAGACGTAATCCAGGGCCTCTTCGGCGGCGATATTTTTCCCTTTTTTACCTATTACTACGGCCAACTCCGCTTCGTAGTCTACACGTTTGCTTTGGGGAGGTCTTACGATGGTCTCTTCAGGCCCAATTATCGACGAAGGTGGTTTAAGAAAGATGAGGGGCTCTTCGGGTAAAGGCATATGGAGCTCGCGAGCGTGGTCGCGATAGTTGAGCCCAAGGGCAATGATCTTAGAAGGCTGGCACGGGGCCAACAGACGGACCGCAGACCTCGGCCAAAGTTGTCCCGTGAAGGCCAAACCTTCGTAAGGAAGACCCTGTAACACGCGGATTTCTTCCCCCTCCAAGATCCCGTAAGCCTCTTCTCCCCTATAACGTGCTCGGACAAGACGCATCCCTACCTCCTTTTTTAACTTTTTAGTGGAGCAGTCCCACACCTGTCTCCATGGGCTTATAAAAATAAAATTTGGTTTTACAGATCCCTATCTGGATAGGTTATAAATTTTTACCCAAAGTGTTCAACTTTTAGGGGCCAGTTATTTAGTTTAGGGAAAATTTGTTTTATCTTTATTTGATTATGACCAAACGTATAGTAGTAGCCACAATAGCAGGTTCAGATCCGAGTGGTGGGGCAGGGCTGCAGGCCGATCTGCGGGTTTTTACCTTATTGGGGGCCTACGGCCAGACGGTAATAACCGCGGCTACCGTACAAAATTCTTTAGGGGTAAAGGGTTTTGAAGCCCTAGAGGCCACTTTAGTGCGGGACCAACTGGAGGCCTTGTTTGAGGACTTACCGCCCCGGGCGGTAAAGACGGGCATGTTGGCCACCACGCAAATTATTGAGGCCGTAGCCGAGGTCCTTAGGAAGTATAGACCTGTTTTAGTAGTGGATCCGGTTATGGTTTCCGCCAGTGGTCATCCCCTGTTATCTCCTGAGGCCGTAGAGACCTTAAAGGCCCGCCTTTTGCCCCTGGCCGATGTTATGACGCCCAATTTACCCGAGGCCCAAGTCTTAACGGGGAAAGAGGCCTTGTCTTTAAGGGAGCAGGCCTCCTTGGAAAAATTAGTCCAAGACCTTTACGCCTTGGGTCCCAAAGCGGTGATCTTAAAGGGAGGGCATACTTCCGGGCCGGAGGCGGTAGATCTAGTCTATGACGGCAGGGAATGTGCTTCTATAAGGGCCCCTCGTCTTCAGGGGCCTATCGGACATGGGACAGGGTGCAGTTTTTCTGCGGCCCTTACGGTCTATTTGGCCCAGGGGCTTTCCCTGCTTGAGGCTGCGCGTAGGGCCAAAAACTTTGTGTACTTGGCCCTAAAAGCCGCCCAAGAGGCCCCTCTGGGCCGGGGTATCTCCCCAACCGACCCCCTTATCCACCTAGATCGTCTCGAACAAAAGTCTCAGGTCCTTTTCCACCTAGAAGAAGCAGCACGCTATTTTTGTAGTCATCCAGTACGTCCGCTTATTCCTGAAGTGCAGAGCAATCTCGTTTATGCCTTACCCTATGCTCAGGGCCACCACGAAGTGGCAGCCTTTCCCGGACGCATTGTAGCCTTAGGAGAGGGGGCCACAATAGTGGGTTGCCCTCGTTTTGGGGCCTCCCGACACGTAGCCAATATAGTCTTGACGGCCATGTCTTATAACCCCTCTATAAGGTCGGCCATGAACATCCGTTTTGACGAAGCCTATCTCCAAATAGCCCAAAAAAAGGGGCTCCGCATAGGAGAATTCTCAAGGGCCCAAGAACCTAAAGAAATAAAGTCCAAAGAGGGTTCTACTTTAAGCTGGGCAGTAGATTTAGTATGTAAAAGCTTGGGCTATGTACCAGACATTATTGCAGACCGAGGAGAGGTAGGCAAAGAACCCATGATCAGAATTTTGGGGCCCAATCCCTTAGAAGTGGTGAAAAAGGCTTTGCTTTTCTTAAGAGAAGACTAAATTTAGAGACTAAAATTTTTCTATCTTGAGGAGGAAGACCATGGGTATTTCTAAAGAAGAGGTCCTTCATGTAGCTCATCTGGCACGGCTGGAATTTTCGGAAGAAGAGGTAGAACTATTTACTACCCAATTGGCAGATATATTGGATTATGTAGCCCAATTGAACGAGCTAGACACCAGTAAAATAGAACCCACTTATCATGCCGTACCCATGAGTAATGTCTTTCGAAAAGACGAGGTAAAACCATCTTCTCCTGTAGAGGATGTTCTTGCCAATGCTCCCGAACGAGAAAACGGCTTTTTTGTAGTACCTAAAGTAATCAAGTAGGAGGCAAGAAATGTCTTGTTTTTGGGATTCCCTTTTGAGCCTTAGAGAGCGTCTAGCCAAGAAAGAACTCTCCAGCCAAGAATTGGTTAAACATTTTTTTGAACGCATAAAAGAGGTAGAGCCCAAAGTTAGGGCCTACATTACCCTCACGGAAGAGGGAGCTCTGGCGCAGGCCAAGGAAGCCGATAAGGCCTTGGCGGCGGGAGAAAATAAACCTCTTTTAGGTATTCCTCTGGCTATAAAGGACAATATTTGTATACGAGGAGTGCGCACTACGTGTGCCTCGCGTATGTTAGAAAATTTTGTTCCCACTTATAATGCTACGGTAATAGAGCGGCTAAGGGATGCCGGGGCCATTTTTCTGGGTAAGACCAATCTTGACGAATTTGCCATGGGGTCTTCCACGGAAAATTCGGCCTTTTTTCCCACCCACAACCCCTGGGATTTAGAGCGTGTACCAGGGGGGTCTTCTGGAGGTTCGGCAGCGGCCGTAGCGGCTGGCCTCTGTGCCGGGGCCTTGGGTTCTGATACCGGTGGTTCGATTCGGCAGCCGGCTTCTTTCTGTGGAGTGGTAGGTCTAAAACCCACTTATGGTCGCGTGTCTCGATATGGTCTTGTGGCCTTTGCTTCTTCTCTAGACCAGATAGGCCCGCTTACGCGCACAGTTGCCGACACAGCCCTTTTGTTACAAGTCATTGCCGGACCGGATAATAGAGATTCCACATGTGTAGACCAGGAGGTACCAGACTATCTGGCTGCTTTGGATATGGACCTTAAGGGTTGTAAGGTAGGTGTACCCAAGGAATATTTTGGCCAAGGTCTCTCCCAGGAAGTAGCTCAGGCGATAGAAGCCTCTCTAGAGGTAATGAGGGATTTAGGGCTTGAGGTAAAAGAGGTATCCTTGCCTCATTCCCCTTATGCTATTGCAGCCTATTACATAATCGCCCCAGCCGAAGCCAGCTCAAACCTGGCCCGTTACGACGGGGTAAAATACGGTTTTCGAGCCGAAGGCAAAGACCTCCTCGATATGTACAAAAAGACGCGCTCGCAGGGTTTTGGCCCAGAGGTCAAAAGACGTATTATGATAGGCACCTACGCCCTTTCAGCGGGGTATTATGATGCTTATTACAAGAAGGCCTCTCAGGTACGCACCTTAATTACCAAAGACTTTGCCGAAGCCTTCAAAGAGGTAGACTTTGTCCTTGGGCCTGTAGCTCCTTCGCCGGCCTTTAAGATAGGTGAGCGCACGGCAGACCCACTGGAAATGTATCTCTCAGATATCTACACTATTTCGGTAAATCTAGCCGGTATCGTAGGGCTTTCTTTACCCTGCGCCTTTTCCGAAAAGGGCCTCCCCATCGGTCTTCAAATCATGGGGCCCCATTTCAGTGAAGAGCGCGTACTTGCCTTAGGGCATCAGTTCGAAAGGGCTTTAGGGCTTTTTAAACAACATCCAGGGCTTTAGGGTGCAAAAGATACCGCTTTTTTTGGCCAAACCAGGTATGCGGGTGGCTGCCGAGGTCAAAGACGACCAGGGGCGGGTGATATGTGCCCCTGGTCTCGAACTAGACGCCTCGATCCTTGAGAGATTTCAGCGATTGGGCGTACATTATTTAGTCGTTGAAGGACATCCCGTTAACTTTCCTTGGGAGCGTCCCCTAGAAGAAGATCTAGAAGAGCTCGAAAAGCGTTTTTCACACACTTCCGATCCACGACTCCTTATGCTAAAGGAATTGATTAAGCAATATTGGCAAAAGAGCCGCAAACCCGAATAATGGAAGCACAAAAACGCGAAATAAAACGCAAGCTTAGACAATTACAGTCTCTGCCCACCTTACCTCCGGTGGTCAGCAGGCTTACTAAGCTCATTGGCGATGAAAACACCACGGCCTTACAGATTGCCGAAGTAATAGAAAAAGACCAGGTACTCACCAGCAAGGTCTTAAAGATGGTCAATTCGGCCTTTTACGGATTTCCCAAGCGTATTTCTACGGTGTCTAGCGCCATTGTCCTGTTGGGCTTTAACGTCATTCGCACCCTAGTCCTTACGGCCTCTATATTTGAAATGATGCAGAGTGAAGACCTGGGCCTCTGGGAACACTCCTTAGGGGTAGCCGCGGCCTCGGGTATCCTGGCCCAGCATTTAGAGCTTAAAAACCAAGAAGAGGTAGCTACGGCCGGGCTCCTTCACGATCTAGGCAAGGTAGTCATTAGGGCAGAATTTCCCCATTTTTATAAACAAATTCTCCGCTTGGTAGAACAAGAAAAACTCTCTTTCTTGGAGGCTGAAAAGCAGATTTTAGGTATGTATCATGGCGAAATAGGAGAATTTTTGGTCCGTCGTTGGAACTTACCCGAACGATTAGTAGAGCCTATAGCCTTTCACCACGAAGTAGAAAAGGCCCGTAAATACAAAAAAGAAACGGCTATCATCCACCTAGCAGACATAATTATTCGGGCCCTAGGGTATGGCAACGGGGGCGACCCGTGGGTCCCCGGTCTTCAAGACAAGGCCTGGCGGTGGCTTGGCCTAGACCGCAAAGACTTGGAAGAGCTCTTACCTCTATTAGACGAGCGTCTATTGGAATTACGTTTTTTTACTCTGGAAATTCAGGGATTGGGTTTTGCCTAAAATTTGTCTCTTGCTGAAAGAAAAGCGGCCGGCTTGGGTAGAGTTATTCGAAAAGGAAGGACTAGAGGTATGCTGTGATTACCGCTTACCCGAGGCCATAGACAATATACTCTCTCAGCCCCCGGATCTCCTGATTATCGAATACGAGTTGTCTCCAGAACTGGTATATGATCTCCTAATAGCCCTAAAGACCACGCTCTATTTGCCCTTTTTGCCTGTACTTTTAGTGCTTTCGGCCACGGAATTTCAACTCGATTGGGAGCGATATCCCGTAGATGACTTTTTTAGCCCTGACATTTTGCCCCCAGAGCTACTGGCGCGGGTCCATTTGGCCTTTGCCCGGGCCCGGCGCTTGGCGGACAACAACCCTCTGACTGGTCTTCCAGGGAATACATCCATTCTTAAATATATTCAGGACAAATTAGACAAAGGTGAAGAGATAGCCATTGGTTACGTGGATTTGGACAACTTTAAACCCTTTAACGACCGTTATGGTTTTGCCCGAGGTGACGAAATCTTGAGGGCCTTGGCGCGCATCCTTACCAACGTGGTACGTACTTATGCTGGCGACCAAGGTTTTGTAGGACACATTGGCGGTGATGATTTCGTCTTTGTCTGCCCTTTACCTAAGGCCGAAAAGATTGCCCAAGAAATTATCGATCATTTCGATCAAGTAGTACCCAACTTTTTAGATGAAGAAGACCTGCTTAAAGGGTGTTTTATTTCGGAAGATCGGCAGGGCCGTACCTGTCGCTTCCCTTTGCCTTCGGTTTCCATAGCCATAGTACCTAACAGACAGGGGCGGTATAAACATTACGGAGAAATTTCAGCGGTGGCGGCACAAATCAAAAAATACGTAAAGCAAATCCCTGGCAGCACCTATCTTCTAGACCGCCGAAAGGCTAAAAATTAGCTACCCCCATGGTATAAACCAGATAAGCATGAGCAAGATGATAATCCGCCAGGGCGTTTATGTAATTTACCCTGGCACGGGTAAGCATCTCCTCGGCATCTAATACATCTGTAGAAGTAGCTAATTGTTCTTTATAACGGGCCTCATTTAAGCGGTAATTTTCTTTGGCCATCTCCAAGGCCTTTTGGGTCACGAGGAGGCGGTCTCTAGCGGCGGTGAGATTGAGTAAGGCCTGGCGTACCTCTAGGGCTACTTGGCTCTTTAACTGACGCAGGGCCGCTTGTTGCGCCAAGACCTCGGCCTTGGCCGCTGAAATTTGGTCCCCACGTTTACCCCAATGCCATAACTGCCAGTGAATCATGACGCCTACATAGGCGTTTTCTCGATCACCATAGGGATTATTCTGCAAAAGGAGGTCTATGGCGTTTTTTTCGTAGCCCACCTGTAGATCGACCCAGGGATAGAGGGAACTTTTGGCCAAACGGACATTATTTTGGGCCTTATCCAGGGCGAGATAGGAGGCTTTTATCTCCGGTCGATGTCTAAAGGCCTTAGAAAGGCAAGTATCAAAATCGGGTATAGGGGGAGTTTGGGCCAGAGTGTCTACGATTTCGGTCTTTGCGGTAACCGGACGTTGCAAGAGTACGTTTAGCTGGGCCCGAGCCAAATCCACTACGTTGCGGGCTATTACCAAGGCGTGCTTTGCTTCAGCCAGGGCCACTTCACTTTGTAAGAGGTCATTACGGGTTATAAGCCCCTGAGTATAAAAACCTCGGGCTTCCTCCAGATGGGCCTTAAGTCGGACCACAGATTTTTCCGCCTCTTGTTCCCGGTGTTCGGCCTGAAGGAGCCGATAGTAGGCCTCTTCTACATGATAGATAATTTCTTGGCGCGCACGTTTTTCTTTCACCCGGGCCAATTGCACGTTTAATTGGGCCAAGTGGTGGCTGACCCGTAAGGCCCAACCGTGAAAGAGAGGCCAGGTTAATAATATCTGCCCGGTAGTCATGGTGTGGGCCGAAACCGGTACTTCAAAACGAGAAGGTAAGCCGGGAAGAGGCAGGGGTAAGTCTTGAAAAATTACCGTGCGTCGGTCTCTTAACCTCGTATATCGGTAACTGGCACTCAATACCGGTAAATAGTCTTTAAAAGCCGCCTTTTCGTAGGCCTTTGCGGCTATGACCCGCTGACGCCAAATTTCTAAGCCAGGATAGCGGGCAAGACTTTGTTCAATACACTCTTGCAGGTTAAGGGGCTTGGCCCAGACATTCGGGCCTAAGATCCAGAAAAAAAACAAGACCATCAAGAAAAACTTACGCATTTTGCCCTCCTATAGAGGAGTCGGTAAACACGGCCTTTTTAAACCCTTCGGCGGGAGAATTAAACCCCTTTCGTGGACGTAATAACAGGGCCAGTAAGAATATCCCCCCTAGTAAGGCATAATAAGTGGTTGATCGGAAGGAATCTTCAAAGGCGTAACTCAGGGCCATCAGGCCCTGTACTTGGTATAGTAAGGCCTTGGCTTTGGCCACGGCCAGCTCCTTGGGGAAAAATAGCGAGAGTTTAAGGGCCCCTTTTTCTAAAAAATGGTTTACATAGAAATGGTTTTGCAAAGAGGTGATTTCCTGAAAGTGAAAGGTCGTACGACGCTCTAAGGTATTGGTGGCTAGGGCCGTGCCAAAAGAGCCCCCCACAAAGCGCTGATAATGGAGCAGAGCCACACCAAGACCGGTCTTGGGACCAAGACGTCTTAAGGCCAACGTAGACAAAGGGGCAAAAAACATACCTAAGGCTATACCATAAGGCACCGTTAGCAAAGCGGCTTCTTGGGCCGGACGGTAATAGTTTAACTTGGGAAGGAGATAATAGCTGCAAATAATAAAAATTATAAAACTGACCAGCAGGATTTTCTCTTCACCGAACTTATCGCTGAGGATCCCCGAAATAATAGAAAAGATCCCGATAAATATGGCAAAGGCCAACATGTGTAGCCCTGTATCCAGGGTAGAAAGGCCCTTTAGATGTTCGTAATAAAGCGGTAGGAGGTAGAATATCTGGTACATGGCAAAGCCTAAGACAAAGAAATGGAACCCCATAGAGAGACCAAATTCGGGAATCTTATAGATAGAAAAGTCTATAAGGGGTTCTTTACTGTACATTTCGTACAAGAGGTAAAGCAAGAAAGCGATGGCCGAAACAAAAAACAACACCCCTATCAGGGTGGATTGGAACCAACCATATTGTTGTCCCTTGGAGAGCATGGTCAGTAGAGAAACCGTGGCTATGGAAAGCAACACATAACTGCCGAAGTTGAATCTAAAACGCCCTGTACCAGGCAAGAGATTAGGGAGGAAGAACAAAGCGGCCATAAAATTTAGCACCCCTACCGGTAAATTGATAAAAAACACCCAACGCCAGGAAAAGTGTTCGGTAAGGAACCCTCCCACACAAGGTCCCAGGGCGGGAGCAAAACTTACTCCTAAGGCAAATATGCCCATGGCCAAACCTTGACGGTTGGGGGGATAAGCGGCAAAGAGTAGGGTTTGCGCCGAACCCATGATAAAGGCCTCCCCCAAGCCTTGCAGGGACCGAAATATGATCATTTCGGCCAAAGTATGGGCCAGAGCACAAAACGTACTGGCAGTGGTAAATAGCACTAAACCCACGATGAATACCCGTGCGAAGCCTACGGAACGGGCAAAGGATTCAATGAAGAGGAGCCCAATGGCCGCGGCCATCATATAGGCGGTAATGACCCACTGGATCCCGTAAAGATCAGTAGCCAGGGGAGCCATCATCTTAGGGACTACCACATCTACAATAGTGGTATCTAAAATGGCCATAAAGGCCCCCACCATAACAATAAGGGTGATTACAGCCCGCATTAACGGACTTACCTGTTGGTAAGGGGCCGGATTTTCCTGCACCTGATCTCTATTCATGGCGTCTTATTTCCACCTCTCCACCAAGCCCTACCCGCAATAATCTCACCGGACCTTTAGTTAGGCGGATCTTTACGGGTACGCGTTGCGCCACCTTCGTGAATTCCCCAGCAGAGATGTCCCTGGGCACCAGGGCAAATTTGGCCGCTGTGGCTGGTAATACTTCGCTTACTACCCCTTCAAATGGTTTGTCTGGATAGGCATCAATGCGTATGCGGGCAGGACAGCCTGGTCTTACCCCGTGCAATTTAGTTTCCTCCAGAAGGACAAGAACATACAAGTCGTGTGGATCAACCAGGGCCAATACGGGCTCTCCTGGAGCAACTACATCTCCGGCCACGTGGAAGCGCTTGGCCACCACGCCGTTTATAGGGCTTTTCAAGACACAGTGGGCCAAAAACAGTTTGGTACGGGCCAAAGCGGCGGAAAGGGCCTTGATCTGCTCAGCTAGACTGGCCAGCTCCTTATCCAATTGGGCCACTTGTTTGTACTGGTTTTGTGCCAAAAGCAACTTTTTGCGGGCTTGATCCTGCCCTAGACGCAGGGCCTTTAGTTGGGCCAAAAGGGCCTTTTTGTCTTCCAGGGCCTTGGCCAGGGCTGTCTGGCTCTCTTCTAATTGGTGCTTGGCGATTAGTTTCTTGGCGTATAAACGCTCTAAGCGTTTGGTATCTCTTTGAAGTTGAGCAATCTGTGTGTCTAGGGCGTTTATCTTGGCCGAAAGGGCCTCCTCTTGGGCTTTAAGTCTTTCTATTTCGTCTTGGGCCAGGGCTTCGTTTAGAGCTACCTCACGGGCCACCCTAGACCGCAAGATCTCTTCGGCCGCCTGCTTATGTTTCAAGGCCTTTAGCCGGGCGGTAAGCCTCTTTACCTCGTCTTGATAAGGTGTTTTGTCTAGCAGGGCCACGGCCTCGCCCTTTTTGACCTCTTCTCCCTCGTCTTTAAACACCTTGAGCAGACGCCCGGAGACATCTTCAAAACCTAGATTGACCAAGTGATCCGTCTCGACAAATACCGCGTTGGATACAGCGTAGCGCATGCGGTGGTGAATAAAACGCACCAAGGCTACTACTAGGATCACTAACATGAGGGAAATAATTACAACCCCTATTTTTTTACGTTTATCAGACATATTAGCCTCCTTTTACCAAGGGGGCGGTCAAAAACCGCATGATTTCCGAAGCCGAAGGCAATGGTTTACCTGCCTCTATGCGATCTATAATCAGGGTAGAAATCAGGCCGTCTACCAAAGAGGCCAGCTCTCTAGAAGTGATGCCCGGTGGAGAAATTTCTTTTAAGACCAAGGCCAGGGCGTCTAGATATTCCTCGTAAAGCCCGCGTAACCCCTTGGTAAGCCCCCCCTTAAAGCGTGCTTCCCACAATTCGCTTAAAAAAACACGGACAAAGACCATCTCTTTTTGAATGACCGCAAGCCTCTTTTCTATAATGTATTCCAGGGCCTTTAGGGGATCTTCAGGCAGGACATGAAAGGCAGACATGACTTCCTGGTGAAAAAGCTGGGCCTTTTCCCACACCAGGGCCTCGTAAAGAGATTTCTTACTGGGAAAAAAACGATATAAGGTCCCTACAGCAAAGTCCGAGCGGCGGGCGATTTCGTTCATGGTGGCCCGGTGATAGCCCCTCTCGGCAAAGACTTCCAGGGCCGCTTCTAATATCTCTTGCCGGTGTCGTTGTTTCTCACGCTCTCTTCTTTTCTTCCTCATCTGTCATCTCTTTGTGAATCTGGATTCAAAAACTGAATTTGAATTCAAAAATAAAACCAGCACCACTTTTGTCAAGATCGGAAATAACAAAGGATAACTTTGTCCCCTAAAGGCCTTTAGGGGGCGAAAAAATACGGATCAGGAGACTATTTTGGGAATAAAAATTAGGTGGGCTTTACTAAACCTGGTGCCCCCGGCAGGATTCGAACCTGCGACACCGGGATTAGGAATCCCGTGCTCTATCCTCCTGAGCTACGGGGGCGAAGATCTTTAAAAAGCTAACACGCCTGGCCCAAAGCCACAAGATTTAGGAATTCTTACCGCATCTTGCTTTTGCGTATTCGTTAGAAGAGGGTTGTATCTAGGCCAAGAGAGTTTAGGCGCTCAAAGCCTTCTCCTGTAAGCACAACCATATCCTCCAGGCGAACACCTCCCCAATCGGGGAAATACAGACCAGGTTCTATGGTGATTACCTGATTAGCACGTAATTTCTTACGGTTGCGAAAGGAAAGACTAGGGGCTTCGTGTATAGCCAGCCCTACCCCGTGTCCCAGGGAGTGCCAGAAGTGTCTTTCGACACCAGCCTCTTGAAAGACCCGACGGGCCTCCAGATCAGGGACTCGAGCTTCAACTCCAGGACGCAGGGTGGCCTCCGCGGCCTTTTTAGCACGGTAAACTAAGTCAAAAACCTCTTGAAACCTTGAGGTAGCCCCCCCCACACAAAAGGTGCGGGTGATATCTGAACAATACCCCCGAAATTTTACTCCCATGTCAATGATCAAAGGTTGTCCTGATTGCAGACGGCAATCAGAAGGTTCCGCGTGGGGACGCGCACTGTGGGGCCCCGCGGCCACAATAGGGGGGAAGGAAGGGCCTTCGGCCAATTTATAAGAGAGGGCGATTATTTCGGCGGCAATTTCTCTTTCCCTCACCCCGGCCCTTATCTTGGGCGCAATATGCCGGAGAATGTCTTCGGCCAGCCCAAGGGCCTTTTTAAGGGCCTGAAGCTCTTCGGTAGACTTACATTCTCTAAGCCTCTCTACCAGCTTACCACTAGGCTCGAAGGCCACCGAAGGTAATTCGTTTTTAAGGG
>JALSKZ010000020.1 GCA_026988575.1 Thermodesulfobacteriales bacterium
ACAACTCCCCCCAGAACCATCTGCTTGACCATCATCATCAGCATCAGGGCAAGGTAAATAACCATTACTCATTAGAAAACCAACAAGACTATCCCTAGCATTATCCAAAATAATTTCCGTCTTATGGTATTTATCATTTTTTATAAACGTACCAAACAATTTAATACCAAAAGACATTAGAATACCAACTATTACAAGAATAATAACTAATTCCAATAGAGTAAAGGCTCTACGCATTATTTACCTCCAGCACAAGGAGCAAGCGTAAAATAAAAAAAACCTTTTTTGCGCGATAAATCATAAACAAATTTTGAATGTTTGATATCAAAATTGACTTGAAGTAGACCTAAAACTTTATAAAACAAGGATTGTGTCTTTTTAGGACTACCTGTAGCAGATAGAGAAAGATCAATGATCTTAGAAGAAGACGATAGTAGACCCTTCACAGCATTAGTAATCACCCTACGCGTATTAGTTCGAGAAGAAATTAAGGAACTATCACTATCTTCTACAACCAATTTATTAACCTCCACGTAAGCAGGAAGATTAATAGCTAACCACTCCAACAACCAATCGACCCGAATCTGACGCGAATAAACTTGAGATAACAACAAAAATTTCTTAAAATTGTTCAAATTTTTGGGATATTTTGCATCAATTTCAGCTATATTTTTATTAATAGTAGACTCTAATTTATGAATACTAGAAGAAATATATTCCACCTTTCTATTTAGACTGGTCCAAACACTAAAATTAAACAAAGATAGACAAAGACATAAAATCACAACCTTACGAGCTCTTGCGAAATGTGTATTACAAAATTTGTAAATATCTGGTAGCAAATCAAATTCCTTAGGACAAAATAAAACACCATAAAACTCAGGATGATTAAGTAAAAATTCGTTATCTGCCCCTCTAAGACTGGGCCAATAAGGATCAAGAGGTATAATACCCCCTAATTTAGGAACAAGATCTCGTTTGGGACCATAGGCAATATAACCTTCAATATGTCTATCGGAAAATCTATGATAATAGTCAAGAGTTGAAAGAATACCAGTTTCGACATTAGAAGAAGTAATTGAAGAAAAATCGTCAGCATTAAAAATACGGAGATAAACAATATCTTCCCCTTCCGTAATTAGGATAAAAAAATAATTTTCCGAAACAAATACAGAAAGAATAGGACTAGTAGACAAAGCACAAGAAAGTGCTCCAATAGCACTAACAAAATGGTAATGTTCAATAACTCTAATACCTTTTGAGAGCAAAAAATTAAGATTTCTCTTTAAATTTAAGGGATCAATTGCCAAAAAAGTCAAATCAACATCGGTCAAAGTTTCTTCAATCACTTTAAAAACAATATAAGGAGAACGAGAAAAAATAGATAATGGATTAATTTTTTCCCTAATTTGATAAAGTAAAATATCAGTAGGAGCTTTAGAAAATTTATCTTTAGCAAAATAGAAAGGAGAAGAATAATCTATTAAAACAACCTTTTTCCCAATCAATTCATTAAGATTATAGTTCCTTATTGGTTCGACAAGGTAATAATTAGACTTCTTAAAAACCTTTAATCCCCTCAAGATTTCATCATTATACGAAATAACATAAAAATTATTCATAACCGTAGCTCTCAAAAATTACATCCCACCTATATTAGACATTAAATCGTATATTGGTCCCAACAAAGCTAAAGCAATTAGAAGAAAGAAAAAACCAGCAAAAACAATAAGAGCAGGCTCAATAATTTTAGATAGACTCTCTACAATATTTTCCAGATTCTTATAGTAATAATCGGCCAGATAACTAAGCTGTTCAACTAGTCGACCAGATTCTTCACCTACATAAATCATTCTCTGTTCTAAAATATTAAAAAAACCAACCATTTCTATAGAAGATGAGAAAGAAAAACCATCAAGCAAATATTTTTTTATGCGCATTATAACATCTTTCAAAAAGACACTAGAAATACTTATATACAAGACATCTATACTTCTGACAAGATCTATTCCCGACTGTAAAAGCAAAGACAAATACTCAAAGAAAAAAGCCATTAAAGAATTTCTTATAATATCTTTAATGATAGGTATCTTAAAAGAAAGCTTCTCAACATAATATCTCAAAAAGGGGATTTTTATGAAAACTAAAAAAGCAATTACTAAAAAAATAACAACTGTTAGCAATAAATAGGAATAGGAATGAAAAAAATGCATTAAATAGATAAGCATTTTGGTAGATAAAGGTAAAGATACATTAAGCTCCTTAAATAAGGAAACCACTTTAGGTAACACATAAATTATCCAAAACAAGAAAGCTCCAGTCATAGAGAACAGGACAAAAAAGGGATACATCAAAGCACGTTTTGTATTTTGAATAATTTCATGTATTCTCAAAAGATGAGAAGCTGCATCTTCTAATGTACGATCCAGACGACCAGTTTCTTCACCTAGAGAAACTAAAGCTTGTATAATAGGACCAAAAATATTTGAATGTGTTTTTAATGCTTGGGAAAATGTATCTCCATCGTTAATACGTTGAATTATATCCGTTATAGCAAGCCTTAATCTTTTATTTTTCGTGGTTTTATAAATATCTACCAAGGCTTGCTGAAAAGGAACTCCAGCCTTTAGCAGAAAGGCTAAATTTCTACAAAATTCGGCTAATTCTGGACGAGATATTTTAGTAAAATTTGCTAAAATAAAAAATCGTTTTGTCTTATATCTAATTAAAATTAAGCCTTGTCTATGCAAAAAATAGAATAATTCTCTTACATCCCTAAAATAGGCATTTTCTTTAACGATTTTACCTTTTTTGGGATCAAAAGCCTCGTATACAAATATAGACATCAGCCTACTACTCTCTGTATTTCTTCTACTGTAGTTATACCATCTAAAACACGCTTTTTAGCCGATTCTAATAACGGTCTATATCCAGAATTTAAAGCCTCTTGGTATATATCAGCTACAGAAGCGTCATTAGCTATTAAATTACGTATAGAATCGTTAACTAAAAAAATCTCTGTTATTGCAGTACGACCTAAATAGCCAGTATTTCTACAATTATGACAACCCTTCCCTCTATAATAGGGAATATCGTTGGGCATTTTATAGTATTCTAATAAGTCTTTGGGGGGTTCATACCTTTCCTTACATGAAGGACAAATTTTTCTAACTAACCTTTGAGCTGTAGCACCTAACAGCACTGTAGAAAGCAAAGAACTATTAAGACCTAAATCCCTTAACCTAGCCACTACAGAAATAGCATCATTTGTATGTAGCGTTGAAAGGAATAAGTGACCTGTTAAAGCAGCTCTTACAGCCATATTTGCAGTATCTACGTCTCTTATTTCACCAACCATAATTATATCTGGATCTTGACGTAAGAAATGCCTAATTGCCGAAGAAAATGTATAACCTATTTCCTCATTTACTTGAGTCTGTCTAATTAAAGGAAAATAATATTCTATTGGATCTTCAGCTGTTACAACATTCTTTTGCAAGACATCTAACATACGCAAAGAAGAATATAAAGTTGTAGTCTTTCCGCTTCCTGTAGGCCCGGTAACTAATATCATACCATGGGGCCTAGTAAATAAAAAACGCAAAAGTTTTATTTCGTCATCGGAAAACCCTAAAGAAGATAGATGTAAAACCGTTGAATGTACAGGCAATAAACGAATAACAACATTTTCACCTTGAGAAGCTCTTACTGTAGACACTCTCAAATCGTATTCTTCTCCTAAAAACTTAAAACTAAAACGCCCATCTTGAGGAAGTCTCTGTTCGGCTATATCCATATTAGAACGGACTTTTACTGTACCTACTAAGCGTGAATGGACAACACGAGGAAAAACAAAAATCAACTCTAGCATACCATCTAAACGAAAATAAATACGTGAGGTAAGATCAGAAGGTACAAGGTGAATATCTGTAGCACGTTTAGTAATAGCCAAAACTAAAATTTGTTCTAAAAGTTCTTCTGCTCCAAATTCATAATTGGGATTCAACTTTAACCGGGCCAAAGTATCTTCTAGCTTTTTTTCCGGTGGATTATCTAAAAAATAGTAATACCATTCGGAAACACGCTTTATCTCGTTTTGAGGAGCGACAAAAATTTTCACCTTGGTTTCGGCAAAACGGAGAAGGGCATCTATAGCAGACTGATCAAAGGGATCAGAAATGGCTACCCATAAGACACCATTTTCTATTTTAAAGGGTAATACACCCTTTTTACGGGCAAACGGGGCCGGAACCCTTATCAAGGCCTTGGTTTCGGGAATTATGTTACGCAAATCTAAAAAAGGATAACCAGCTTGGGCAGCAAGGACCTTGGCTATCTCAAAATCAGTCACAATGCCCAAGCGAACCAAGACTTCACCTAGGCGTTCACCACTGGCCTTTTGTTCTTTGAGGGCGAATTGGATATAGTCTTCGGTTAAATAGCCCGCCTCTTTTAATAGTTGCCCAAGGGGCTTTCTTGTTTCCATATTGGTCTCTCTGCGCTCATACATGTCGGTCTTATTTTCGGTCGATTTCTCAAATTGGTTTAATAAAGACCTTTTCAAGGAGAGTAAGAGGCAAACCGATAAGGGAGATGAAAATCTTATAAGGAGGGTTAGTAGGTCATGAGGCAACGGCAAACAGGTTTCACTTTGGTAGAACTTGCCATCGTATTGGTCATCATTGGGATCATAATCGGCGCCGTACTAAAGGGACAAGATCTTATCCAAAACGCACGGGCCAAAAAATTTGTCAGTAAAGTAAAGAGTTGGGAAGTGGCCCAATGGACTTACTTTGACCGCGAAGGGAGATTTGCTGGTGACTATAATGGTAACGGAATCATAGGAGACGATGCCACTAACGCCAGTGTAAAAGCAGATCTCACCTCCGCAAGCTTTATTAACCCACCCTACGAAGGGACCGCCGGGAGTGAAACTAACACAATTACCCTGGGCTCCTACCAGTTTTACGTATTTTTTGGTAACGATGGCACACGAAATATCATGGTCCTCTGTAAAGACTCAGCCTGTTCGTCCACCTTTACCACGGAAGAACTAACATATATAAACTCTTTTGATACGGCCTTTGACGGAAAAGCCGATGGCACAGACGGCCAAGTGATAGGGGCAGGGACTCCTGGTAGTGTTAGCACCTCCACGTGGATAGCTACTTATACCACTACCCCCACGGCTAAGGCCTTTTCTTCGGCCTCGGCCGTGGTCTACTACTTTGACGCCAAACGCTAAAGCTCATAAGGAGTAACCAAGGGGAGGCCTCCTGCCTTAAGGCAGGTCTCCCCTGCGGGAGAAAGCAAAAAATCCCTAAATTTTTGGGCCCATTTCCGACGCGGACTTTCCCTTACCACCCCTATAGCATACAATATAGGCTCCCCTCGGATATTGCCGCGAGGAAAAACTATATTCACTTGTTCATAACGGGCGGCCAACAAAGAGGACCCCAGAGATTGGGTTACAGGGAGGTCAAAATAGAGGAACCGCCATCTCCGCGCCATACTCTTATATAAGAAGATAAAATATAGATTGCCTGCCCTAAATTGTTTGAAGATTACCTCTTCGGGGGCTATTACCACGTGATTTTTGTGGCCCTTTAAGGGTCTAGGACATAAAAGTTCCCATCCCGAAACCTTACAGCAGGTGACCCTAATGCCCAGGTCCTTCTCCAAGAGATTTTTGACGAGATTAAGGCCCTTAAAACCATGTTCCATGGACCAAAGGGTTAAGGCGGCCAAGGCTTGGTAACCTAAAGTCGAAGACTCTGGTGAAGGAAAGCCCCACCTGGTGTGTTTTTCCGCCAACACTTCTACCCAGTTTCCCGGTCCTAACACATCGGCGCGCAAGGGATCAGAAGCCGCTAATACTAGACTATCCGTGGCAAAGACCGTAACCTTGCTTAAACGGCCACCCCAAAATCGTTTTAAAAAATAGGCGTCTGCACTCACGACCAAATCGGCTTCCTGAGCCTGTCTTAACGCAGCCCAGGAATCTAAAAAACGATAATTTATCTTAACCTGCGGATAGCGAGCCTCGAATTTCTCCACCAACAGATTCATAACCGGACCAAAAGAATAGGGACAAAAGACCATAAGCTGTTTTTGGGAAGCAGCAAAAGTATTATGACTGATCAATAGACTCAAAAAACACCATAAAAATATTAAGCCTCGCATACCCCCCTCCTCGAAACCATATAGGAAAGAATAGCTCAAAAGCGTCTCAAAATACAAACCAAAAACTATATGTGCTCTATAAAAAGCTTTTATGACCCCGGACTGGAAGCATAAAATACAGAGGATGAGGCCTGGTTTAGCCCCTGGTGGTGAACTGGACAATGATCTTGGTATATCTTTAGCATTTTGGGCATTATCTTCTCAAGATGTTTTAAGCGTACTTCATCTGGGGGATGAGTAGCTAAAAAGACCGGTATATGAGGCCTTTTTTGGGCAAGCTTGATCATTTTCCGCCAAAATTCTAAGGCCACCTGCGGATCATAACAGGCCTTGGCCATGAGATAGACCCCTATTTCGTCGGCCTCTAACTCCTGTTTACGGCTATAAGGCAAGATCACCCCTACAGTGGCCCCTAAACCATAGGCCATCAAAAATAGTTCTCTGGTGCGGGGATTTTTCCAGTGTAAGGTATGTGCCAAGACCTCCTCGCCCAGTCCAGCCAGCAGTACCAGACTCATGCGTTCTGCCCCGTGATGGGCTAGGGCATGGCCGATCTCATGCCCCAAAACAGTAGCTAGTTCTGCCTCTGTACGAGCAATCTTAAAGATACCCGTATAGACAAACACTTTACCCCCTGGCAAACAAAAGGCGTTTATGGTCTTGGGATCGTCTATTACCTTAAATTCCCACTTAAATTCCGGGCGATGGGCCGCCCTGGCCAGACGCCACCCCACCCGCTCTACCAAGGCGTTAATTTTGGGATCTTTACAAAGTTTGGCCTTTTGCAATATTTCCCTATAGGCTTGAAGACCAAGTTTCATCTCTGTTTGGGGGTCAATTAGTATGAGTTGTCGGCGGCCAGTGACCGGAGCTGTGGCACAAGCAGTTAAAAAAAGGACCATACTTAGCAGTGTAAAAAAAACATAGACCTTTTTAAACACGTAACAAGACCTCCCCCGCCGTCTCTTGCTCTACAAAAGACTTTAAGTCTTTAAGCTCATCTGGTCCATATAAACCAAGTTCCATGTCCGGACGAAGACGCTCTACATGGTCTAAAAACCGTTGTAAAACAACACGGGAAGCCCTTTTTAGCCAGGGGGCCATGGCCCTTAAATCTTTACGACCTATAAAATAGGGCACCATAGTAAGACGCATCTCGTGAGGAATACCTTTTTCTACGAGGATCGAAATAGTTTGGGCCACAGGCTCCCACCTGCCCCCTAATTCTGGGTAGCGTTCCGGACTAGTTTTAAAATCTAAAGCGACATAATCCACCAGCCCCAAGTCCCACAGACGAGCCACCACCTCTGGATGAGACCCGTTAGTGTCGAGCTTAATCTTTAACTGGGTCTCTGTACGAACCATTTCCAGTAAGTGCTGTAGTAGCCGAGGATAAAGAGTAGGCTCCCCTCCTGTTATAACCAAGCCCTGGATAAAACCCTGGCGTTTAAGCAACTCTTTAAGCACATACTCTTCAGAGAAATCAGGTAGTTTTTTTAGTCTATCAGCCTGGACCAGATCGATGTTGTAACAAAAAGGGCACCTAAAATTGCACCCCCCGAAAAAGACCACCGCCGAGATAAGTCCTGGGTAATCGACCAAGCTTGTACCACGAAACCCTTTAATCATAAATAAAAACCATCCAAGGATATCTTTTACGCTAAGGTTCGCCCTGGTGAAGGAGTTAAAACAGAGACAACATCTCACCAGGGTTAGTAGAAAATAGCCTAACCTTTATCCCCCCATGGGTAAAGCTGGTGACTTTCTTAAGGGCCAAGCCCAAAAAAGCTGGCGTCTCGGGAAAAGGGCTCAACAAGGCCATCTGCCAGTGATCAAAATAACGACGGAAAACACCCCCCAAAACACCATATAGGGCCCGAATATCCTTGCTCGGACGCAACCTTTGGCCATAAGGGGGGTTTGTAATCAGCCACCCTTTTTTCACCCCTGGGGGCCGCAAATCTTTGATATCTCTTTGAGAAATGACTATCCAGTCTTCCACTCCTGCGGCCTTGACGTTAAGCCTTGTAGCTTCAATTGCTCCAGGGGCCTTGTCACTGGCCCAAACTATTGGTTCCGAGGGGGCAATACGCCGCTGGCGCGCCTCATCTTTGAGTCTTTCCCACAAATGTGGATCAAAATTGCGCCAATATTCAAAGGCAAAACCGCGCTTAAGGCCCGGGGCCTGATGGGCCAAGACCATAGCCGCTTCAATGGCTACGGTGCCTGTACCACAAAAGGGGTCAAACACAGGTTTTAGACGGTCCCAACCCGAACCAAGCAAGAGGGCTGCGGCAAGGTTTTCTCTTAAGGGTGCAGGCCCCTTGCCCACCTTGTACCCCCGTTTGAAGAGGTCTGCTCCGGAAGAGTCTACACTGATGGTACAGTGGTCGCGAAAAATCCTTACTACTATCAGCATGCTGGGAGAAGAAGCAGCTAACTTACGTTTGAGCCTGGCTTCTATCCCTTTTTTTACCCGCTCTGCCACCGCACCGCTGTGGTAAATACGAGAACGCACACAAGTAGCCCTGATCTTTAGCCCAAACTCAGGGGGGATATACAATTCCCACGGATAACGCGCCACCTTTTGGGCTAGCCCGCCTAGATGGAGGGCCTTAAACTCGGCCACCCGCAGCAGGACGCGGCTACTTACCCTGAGCCATAAATTTGCCCTATAAAGCTCTGGTAAGCCTCCACGAAAACTCACCCCTCCGGCTTGAAGGCGCGGGGTTATCCCCAATTGCACCAATTCCCAAGCCACTAAAGGTTCTAGCCCTGGCGGGGCTACCGCAAATAATCGATAAAGAGTCTTATTCTTATAGGAATTAGACATGGCTTTTAGGGAGGAGTTTTTTCTGAAGTTATCCCTTTCCCCAGGAACAGTTAGATATTGTATAATGGTTAACCATGAAAATCCTCTTTATATACCCCTATTTTTTAAATGATCGTCCCAAGGATTATGATGTACGCCCCCTACCCATTGGGCTTTATTATCTGGCCGCGGCCCTTCGCCACCAAGGCCATCACGTAGAAATACTTAATTGGTACAACTTTAAAGATTTAATCCAGGCCCGTAAACACTTAAAGACCCTAAACCCCGACGTGATCGGTTTTTCTATCTTTAATGCCAATCGGTGGGGGGGAATAGATCTAGCCCAAATAGCCAAGGAGTGTCTACCTGACGTACCCGTTGTTTTTGGGGGGGTAGGGGCCACTTTTCTTTGGCAACATCTACTCACCCACTTCCCCGCAATAGACTACGTCATTGTTGGCGAAGGCGAACAAAGCTTTCTTGCGCTGGTAGAGGCCCTGGCGGCGCGCGAAAACAGGGAGAGACTTTCGCAAATAAAGGGCCTGGCCCTGCGCCTTAACGGACGCCCCCATTTAACCGCCCCGGCCGAATTTATCCCCGACATAGACCAATTGCCAGACCCGGCGCGTTATTTTTCTTTTCAACATGTAATTTCTTCACGGGGGTGCCCCTGGAACTGTGTCTTCTGCGGCTCACCCCGGTTTTGGAAGCGCAAGGTGCGGTTTCATACACCGGAATATTTCGTAGAACAGCTGGAGCGTTTATACCGCAAGGGGATAAATTTCTTCTATGTCTCTGATGATACCTTCACCCTTAAAAAAGAACGGGTCATCCGTATCTGTGAACAGATTCTAAAACGCAAGCTTCGCATTACTTGGCAGGCCATATCTCGCGTAGATTGTCTGGATGAAGAGATCGTCTACTGGATGCGTCGTGCCGGTTGTCTACAGATCAGTTTTGGTGTGGAGAGTGGTTCCGAAAAGATAAGAAACAAGGTCTTAAATAAAAAGCTCACGGAAGAAAGTATCCAAAAGGCCTTTAAACTATGCCGGGCCTACGGCATCTTACCGCGCGCCTACTTTATTTATGGTTGCCCAGGAGAGAGTCGCAAGACTATCCAGGCAAGCATAAACCTCATGAAGCGCATCAAACCCTTAAGCATGCTCTGTTACATACTGGATATCTACCCGGGGACGGCCCTTTACGAAGACTTTAAAAAACGCACCCAAAGCAACGATGACGTTTGGCTAAAGCGGATCGAAGATATCATGTACTACGAAACGGATCCGCATCTATCTGCCGAGCAAGTGCACCGCTTTGGCAAGAGACTACACGAGGCCTTTTATCAAAACTTTCCCCGTTTTGTGGAAAGCCTAAGGCTGGTCAATAAAAAGGAACTTTTCCCTTATCATGCCGATTTTTTAACGCGTCTGGCCATGACCCTGCGTTACGGCGAATTGGCCGAAAAAGAAATCCCCGAAAAAGAGCGCCTGGCCGAAAGGCTCTTTCGACAGGCCCTGGATTACTATCCTGATCACCACGCCTTCCTAGGCCTTGGTGTTATCTACCAGCAAAAAAGATGGTTTGAAAAGTCCATTACCATCTTGGAACAAGGGCTTAAATACTTCCCTGAAAGCGAACAACTTCATGTCTGTCTAGCAGTAAGCCTCATGCACCTAGGCCGTTTTAAAGAAGCCCTTGAACACCTGCTCCTCTTTCCTTCTTCTCCCGAAGCCCTGATCCGGGCCGCCGCTTGCTATGAGGCCTTGGGAGACATAATCCGCCGCCAGGAATGTCTTACGCGCTGGCAAGCCTTGAAAAACAAAGGACCTTAGGCCAAAAACTATATTAAACTTCTACTTGGTAAAATTAAGGAGCACCACAAAGACATAAGAACCATGAGTATACGAAAATCTATAGAAGCCCTGGAAGAAAAGATCTTATCGCCCTTTGCGGCCAAGGCCGCCAAAAGTAGAGGACGCCTCAGACCAGAACCTGAGTGTGCCATACGTACCTGCTTTCAAAGAGACAGAGACCGTATTATCCACAGTAAGGCCTTCAGACGCCTCAAACACAAGACCCAGGTCTTTTTATCCCCTGGGGGGGATCACTATCGTACACGCCTTACCCATACCCTAGAGGTGGCCCAGATTGCCCGCACCATGGCTCGCGCCCTCAAACTTAACGAAGACCTTACCGAGGCCATTGCCCTAGGTCACGATTTAGGACACACCCCTTTTGGCCACGCCGGAGAAGCAGTCCTAAACGCCCTTCATCCCGAGGGCTTTAAACACTACGAACAAAGCTTGCGCGTGGTTGACTTCTTGGAAAAAGACGGGCGAGGGTTAAACCTTACCTTTGAAGTGCGTGATGGTATCCTCAAACACTCCAAGGGCAAAGGCCCTATCCTGCCCTCAGAGACCCAAGAGGCGCCTTCCACCCTGGAAGGGCAGTTAGTAAGAGTGGCTGATATAATCGCCTACATCAATCATGATCTAGATGATGCCCTACGGGCAGGAATTATTCGTACCCAAGACATACCCGCGAGGTGTATCAAAGTCCTGGGGCATAAACACTCGACACGAATTGACACCATGGTAAAAAGCCTTCTTCAGTACACCATAAAGGCCCATGACGGCCGTCTCCACATGGCCCCAGAGGTAGTAGAAGCCATGGAGACCCTTAGAGATTTTTTGTTTGAACGGGTCTACGAGGCCCCAGTGGTGTACAAAGAATTCTCTAAAGCCAAAAAAATATTGCGGGAATTATACGAATATTTACTTACCGAAGGGGGCATATGGGACAAAGAAGATATTTATCCTCCAGGTACCTCGCGCCACCGCATGGTGTGTGATTTTATAGCCGGAATGACCGACCGGTATGCCTTGGCCCTTTACGAAAGGCTATTTATCCCTCGTCCTTGGGCTACCTAGCCCTAGGGAGTAAGCCATGAAAGACCAAAAGAATAAGGGTTTTTTTAGGCCTTTTGCCTCATTAGATAAAAAAATAATCCCGGCCCCTAAGGCCAAATCAAAAGGACCAACACCGGAACAGAGTCTAGATGTTTCTCATAAGAAAGACATCGACTTTAAAGAATTGATGGAGGGAGTACGCCCTTTGCCTGATCGAGAAAAGTATTGGTGGCACATAAAGCCCAAAAAGCCCTCCTTTCCCCGGAAAGAAAGTCTGAACATCGGCGAATTGTTAAAAATTCGCGTCCAGGACACACCAGAGTACGTGGAAGAGTTAGTGCGTGGCTCGCAACGCTTACTCTTTGAAGAGTTACATGCCGGGCGTATTTCTGTGTCCAGGACCCTTAATTTGCACCGTATGAGCGTGGAGCAGGCTCAAGAGGCCTTTCACGTATTTATGCGTGAATGCCTGGCCCGTGGAGACCATTGTGTACTCATCATTCATGGACGAGGACTATCTTCTAAAAGAGAACCTATTTTGAAGACCAAAGTGCAAGAATGGCTCAAGTTTGGGCCCTATCGACGAAGAATTATCGGCTTCTGTAGTGCCCGACAATGCGATGGTGGCGCAGGCGCTACTTACGTGTTACTATCGACACGTCCCCTAAAAAAATCTAAACAAACGACCAAAAAGTAATGTTGCTCCCTTTGCACAGAAGGAAAAATATCCTGCTTCGTGGCTTACCCGGCAGTGGCAAAACTACCCTGATTGAACGGCTGATAAAGGTGTTGCCCGGGCCCAAAAAGGGCTTTTACACCAAAGAGGTTCGAGAGCACGGGAGGCGTATAGGATTTAAGATTATCACCCTAGAAGGCCGAGAGACTTGGTTGGCCAAGAGGGGCAAGGGCCATCCCCAAGTAGGGAAATACAGGGTATACCTGGAGGACTTTGAACGTCTAGTAGTACCTATCCTACGGGATATTACCCCCCAAACCCTCTTGATAATAGACGAAATTGGCAAAATGGAACTCTTTTCACGCCCGTTTCAACAGGCTGTGTGGGCGGCTCTAGATTCCAGTATCCCTGTTTTGGCCACCATGGGCTACGGACGCCTGCCCTTTTTGGAAAAATTGTCCCAACGCAGCGAGGCCATATTTTTGGAGGTAAGCCCTGCTAGCAGGGAGCACCTAGTCTACAGGACGCCGCTAGAAATTCATCGTCCAGGGCTGTTGATCGCCTTAGAAGGCATAGACGGCGCGGGTAAAAGCACTTTAGGGCGACAGTTGGCTAGGGCCCTAAGGACCAAAGGCTTTAAAGTCTTTACTACTTTTGAACCCACCCTAGGCGCATGGGGACAAAAGATAAGACACCACCTCCAACGAGGCAGCAAGATTTCTCCCAAGGCCCTAGCCGAACTATTCTTGAGAGACCGCATCGACCACGTAACCAAAATCATCATCCCCAAGCTCAGTCAAGGTAACATCATCCTTTGCGACCGTTATTATCTTTCTACCCTGGCCTACCAGGGGGCCGCAGGGTTAGAGATAGAAACATTAAAACTCCAAAACGAGACCTGGGCCCCTGTACCCGACATTGTCTTATACTTAGATATAGCCCCCGAAAAAGGGATCGAAAGGCTCGATCAAGAACGCGAAATATTTGAAAATTTGGCCTTTTTAAAGAGGGTAAAGGAAATTTACGAAAAATTACTTGCGGGCTTTGTCCACGAACGTGTAGACGCCACCCAACCCCTAGAAAAAGTCTTGGAACAGAGCGTAAAAAGGCTCACTCCATACCTAGAATTATGGCACAAGAATCGTAAAGAGGTTTAATCCAGCTTTTCCTGCGCACTTTCGCGAATAAGTTCTTTTAGGCTCTCCAGGGCATAGAGTAAATCGTGGACAGTTACTGTGGGGTGTTGGGCACAAAAATCTTCGATTACTTCCAGGATGTTCTCGGTAAGTTCTTGAAATTCGTCCAAGGTAAGTCCCTGCACGGGCTCATGCGCCAAGAGGTGATCCAGGTCTATCCCATAGAGACGAAGGAGTTCCTCTTTTATCTGCTCTAAACGCCGCACACGGCCTTTCTTGATACGCTTTTTATCTTTTATAGAAATTACGTCGGCCATAAAAGGCATTTTAGTCCCTTAAAATCAAAAATAAAAGCCTCAAAGAGACACTCTTTGTCCGTTTTTATAGCCTCACAACGGTAGTACATTAGCTCAGACTTAATCTGACAGGGGCCTTTCAAAAAGGTGTGGTCCAGGCTACCCTCCCAAGAAATCCACCAAAATTACTAAAGAGGAATAGCCATGACCGCTCAAAAAAACTTAAAACACGCCTCTCGTGCTTGTCGTGTTATGGGCTACAGTCGAGGCAGAATTTTGCGGGAAGCCCGACAAGCATGAATATGAGCTCTTTTTTAGCGTTAAGCGACATAGAACATACAAAGACCAAGGCCAAGAATCCTCAGACGAACGGAATTTGCAAGAGATTCCATCGGACGGTGAAGGAGGAATTTTATAGCATAGCCTTGAGGCGAAAGATTTATCTGAGATTGGAGGAATTACAGGGGGATTTAGACCTATGGATGGAAAATACAACAAAGAGAGGCCACACCAGGGAAAATACTGTAATGGACGGACAACGATGGAGACATTTTTAAGCAAATGTACCCTTGGCAAAGGAGAAGATCTATTCTAATGAAGAAGAGATTTTCACAAGTCTGACAAGGTGGCTCTTGGGAGGGTAAGGGACTGTCAAATAAAGTCTAAACTTTTACTCTCAGGTCTCTCCTCAAAGATTTAGCTGAAGGAGGAGGGGCATAACCTATCCTAAAAATCATGACCATCTTTTGCCCTTCACCTATCAATGCGGAAAATTCCTCCTTTATCTTCCCGAGAGACCTCTGTTGTCCTTCATTAAAGCTATTCTCTCCTGTTTCTAAGGCCGTAATAAACAAAGGAGGGGCCCCAAATGGATGCAGATAAAGATTATTGCGGGCCAACTCTAACCAAACCTCCTGCCAAACTTCTCCGGCTCTTATATAAGACATGGAGTCAGTTTGTGTACTACACAATATTCCCACACAAGGACTACTTCTGATAAGTAAATAGCTAGGAATAGACAACAAAATGTTTAACCTAAGCTTGTTTATAATGTTCTGTATTTCCCAATATCTTAAGATCTTAAGGACTAATTCTCCTAAAAGACCCAGCTCCAGTGTTTTTATATATAAACCATCTCTTTTTCGTTCTTCTTCCTCTTTAGTAAAACGCAAATTATGATATAGTTCTTCATGCGTAGATTTGATTTCAAATCGAATTTTTTCGGTGCGCATTACCAAGTAAGCTATTCTCCTAATGATGGTCTTATCTTGAAAAATTTTTACTGCTATATTATCTTTTTGTATGCTAAGCTTTTTCAAGATTTGGTCAGCAATGGGTTTAGAGAAATAGCGTTTTCTATTGGTCACCCTGGTTTTTATATAAGGAAACAAATCATGATCTCTTTTATCCCCTGGCTCAAAACTTAACTTAGCCACCAAATTATCGTGGAATATGTAGCGCACTTTTACCTGAAGCCCCAAGCACAACGCTGCTATTTTTATATTCTTGACCAAGGCCCCTATGGAAAGGAAGGTAAACATATGATGGGGCTCAAAGAGCAGTTCTCTTTGGGGATCAAAAAAGATCTGTAGTTCGTTTTCGCCCACCCTAAAGAGCCAGGGCTGATTATTCTCTGCAGAAGGGGCCCAAACGGCATATTCCAAGACTTTTAAAATTTCTTGCTTCAAATTTAACATGGTCTCCACCCTCTACGCCAATTGTTTTGTGTATCTAGAAATCTCTTCCCAAATTAACTGATCGGCAGGAGCAAGGGAGAGCTTATCTATCTCTTCAGGCAAACACCAGCAAAGCCCCTGCCCTTCCAGAGGGGTAGGCAGACCCTGGGCATAGACTCGGTAGCAAAGCAACCGGATGGAAACATCGGGATAGTCATAGTCTACCGCCGCAAGTCTTGGCCCTACTTGGACCCAAAGCCCCAATTCTTCATTTAATTCGCGAACCAAGGCCTCTTCAGGGGTTTCCCCTTCTTCCACTTTACCTCCCGGAAACTCCCAAAACCCGCCTCGGGCCTTGCCCTCCGGGCGTCTGGCCAGGAGCACCTTCCCCTCCTGTACCAAAAAGGCAGCGACCACCAGAAGCCGTCTCATCCAAAGACCCGCTGAAAGATGGTGTCCACGTGCCGCAGATAGTGCGAAAGATCAAAGATCCTCTCGAGTTCCTCTAGAGTAAAATGTCTGGTGATTTCGGAATCGGCCAAGACCGTGTCTTTAAAGGTCTTTTTTTCGTCCTGCCATACTGCCATGGCACACCGTTGCACCAGCACGTAGGCCTCCTGCCGCCCCAGGCCCTTTTGGGTAAGGGCCAGGAGCAGGGGTTGAGAATAGATAAGGCCCCGGAGGAGGTTGAGGTTCCTTTGCATCCGTTCGGGGTAGACCACCAATTTATCTAAGAGGCCGGCAAGACGCTTCAACATGAAATCCGCCGCGGTGGTGGCATCGGGTACGATGACCCTTTCCACGGAGGAGTGACTGATATCGCGCTCGTGCCATAGGGCGTCGTTCTCAAGGGCTGGCAGGAGGTAGCCCCGCACCAGACGTGCCAGGCCGCAGAGATTTTCCGACAGGATGGGATTGCGCTTGTGGGGCATGGCCGAAGAACCCTTCTGCCCCTTGTGGAAGAACTCCTCGGCCTCAAGCACCTCGGTGCGCTGCAAATGACGAATCTCCGTGGCGATCTTTTCTACTGTGCCGGCCAACACCGCCAGGGCAGCCATGTATTCGGCATAGCGGTCCCGCTGGATGACCTGGTTGGACACCGGAGCAGGCTTGAGCCCCATCTTTTCACACACATAGGCCTCCACCTCGGGTTCGAGGTGGGCAAAGGTCCCCACCGCCCCGGAAATCTTCCCGTAAGAAATGGTCTCCAGCGCGGCGTTAAGACGCCTATGGTTGCGGCGCATCTCGTCGTACCACAGGGCAAACTTGAGCCCCAGGGTAATCGGCTCGGCGTGGATCCCATGGGTACGCCCAATCATCACCGTGTCCTTGTGCTCCAGGGCCCGGCGCTTGAGCACCTCAAGCAGGGCCTCCACGTCGGCCATAATGATCTCCATGGCCCTTTTCATGAGCCAAGCCATGGCGGTATCCAGCATATCGGAAGAGGTCATCCCCAGGTGAAGATAGCGCCCCTCAGGCCCGATGATCCTCTCCATATAGGTCAAAAAGGCGATGACATCGTGCCTTGTTTCCCTCTCGATTTCCTCCACCTGCGCCACATCTTCAGGGGTAAAGCCCTTCTCCAGATAAGGCCTGGTCTTCTCCTGAATCTTGCCCAGGGCCTCTTCCGGTACCCGACCAAGTTTGGCCCAGGCCTCACAGGCCAGGACCTCCACCAAGAGCCAGGCCCGTAGCTTCTCTTCTGGGCTCCAAAGTCTAGCCATCTCCGGACGAGTGTAGCGTGGGATCATCAGTGACCTCCTTTCCCCTATCTGGAGATTCTTCTTAAAGGCTTAAAGAAAAACTTGCAAGGCCCAAAATAATGGTTAAAATTTTTCTGCCTACCGTGGTGACCGTAGCTCAGTTGGTCAGAGCACCGGGCTGTGGCCCCGGGGATCGTGGGTTCAAATCCCACCGGTCACCCCATCCTTTCCCCTTTATCATGGTCATATTTTTGTCAATAATTTCCCCTTGGTAGTTTTAATTTTTTGGAGTAAATAATCTCCCCATGACCAGATTAGTTTGGGTAGGAACAGGAGGCTTTTTAGGGGCCATAGCCAGATACCTTATTGCCGGGCTCTTTACCCGTTTGTCTCCGCACTTCCCTCTGGGCACCTTGGTAGTAAATGCCCTGGGATCTTTGATGTTGGGGTTTCTCATGACGCTAGCCACAGAGACTTTGGCCCTTCCCCCTGATTTACGCCTGCTTTTGGCCGTGGGCTTTTGTGGTGCCTTTACTACTTTTTCTACCTTCGCCTACGAAACAGACTCGTTAATCCGGGGAGGGGCTTTGGGCTTGGCCTTTCTAAACATAGGGGTCAGTCTTATGCTGGGTCTAGTAGGCATCCGCCTTGGTGATTGGCTGGTACGAGAATTGATCCTATAGAGATTGAAATGGCCTTTAAGAAACTGACCATATATCTTGACGAAAACGAATACCTGGGCAACCAGCCTCTCTACAAGGAAGTCTTAGAATTCTTGCGTGATCAAAAAATAAAAGGGGCCACGGTATTTAAAGGCGTCTTTGGCTGGGGCCCAGACGGGGTAGTGCATACCGTAAATATCCTCCGAGCCGCCAGTAGCCTACCCCTCAAAATAGAGATTATCGAACGTAGTGAAGTAATAGACCGTCTCCTCCCTCCCCTCAAAAAGATGATCACCAAAGGGCTTATCACCGTGGCGGAAGTAGAAGTCCTTTTCAGTAGTAACGGTAAACTTTAATTTACTCTGGCCTTATTGCCGCAATTGAGCTAAACATCTTCCTGAAAGAGAAATTTATAAAGAGGGGAGACCATGTTGGCACGCATTGAAATCGCCCAAAAGCCGGATCTGAGAGACGCCTTGGGAGAAAAAACCGCCCGCCGCATGCGGGAAGACCTGGGCCTTAACGTCAAGGCCTGCCGCACGGTTCGTGTCTACTTGGTAGAGGCCCAAGTAGGCCCAGAAGATCTTCGGGCCTTTGCCGCAGGGCCCCTCTGTGACCCGGTCACCCAGATAAGCTCCGTGGATAGGCCTCTCGCCCCGGTCTTTGGTTTTGATTGGCTCATCCAGGTAGGGTTCCGCCCCGGGGTCACGGATAACGAGGGCAAGGTGGCCCGCGAGGCCCTTGAGCTCCTCCTGGGACGCAAACTCACCGAAGAAGAAAACGTTTACTCCCTGGTGCAATATCTGATCAAAGGTGACCTCTCTCGCCAAGAGGCCGAACGGGCAGCCCGAGAATTGCTAGCCAATGAGCTCATCGAACGCTTCTGGGTAGTGGCCCCAGAGGAGTTCGACAACGAACGGGGGCTTGAGATTCCCCCTCCCAAGGTCACCGAAAGGCCTGAAATTCGTGTCGAGCTCTTTGACCTGACCACCCTCGCCGATGACGAACTACTCGAACTCTCGCGCAAGAGGGTCCTGGCCCTAAACCTCCAGGAGATGCAAACCATTCGCGATTTCTTTAACCAACCAGACTTCCTGGCCCTACGTCAAAAATACGGCCTTGACCATCGTCTCACCGATCTAGAACTGGAATGCCTGGCCCAGACCTGGTCCGAACACTGCAAGCACAAGATCTTTAACGCCAAGATCACCTACACAGACAAGACCACCGGCCAGACCGAAGTGATCGACAGCCTCTTTAAGACCTACATTCGACACGCCACCGAGGAAATCCGTAAGGCCAAGGGGGAGGCCGACTTTTGCCTCTCGGTCTTTGTAGACAACGCCGGAGTGATTCGTCTGAACAGCCAATGGAACGCCGTCATGAAGGTAGAAACCCACAACAGCCCTTCGGCCCTTGACCCTTACGGCGGGGCCCTCACCGGCATTGTGGGGGTCAATCGCGACCCCTTTGGCACCGGCAAAGGGTGCCTTCTGGTCTTTAACACCGACATATTTTGTTTTGCCCCGCCTGACTGGGACAAACCATTACCACCGCGTCTCCTCCACCCCAAGCGCATCTTTGAAGGGGTCCGCGAAGGGGTAGAGCACGGGGGCAACAAGAGCGGGATCCCCACGGTAAACGGCTCCCTGGTCTTTGACCCGCGCTACCTCGGCAAACCGCTTGTCTTTTGTGGCACAGGCGGCATTATGCCAGCCGAGGTCTGTGGCGAAGAAAGCTGGAAAAAGGCCGCCTGCCCCGGTGATCTGGTAGTCATGGTGGGAGGCCGTATTGGCAAAGACGGCATCCACGGGGCTACTTTTTCTTCCGAAGAGTTACACGAAGGAAGCCCCGCCACCGCGGTCCAAATCGGCGACCCCATTACGCAGAAAAAGATGTTTGACTTTCTGCTCGTAGCCCGGGATAAATGCCTTTACCACTCCATAACCGATAACGGGGCCGGGGGGCTTTCCTCCTCGGTGGGCGAAATGGCTCGTGAGGCCGGCGGAGCCGTGCTTGACCTCGACAAGGCCCCCCTTAAATACCACGGCCTCCAGCCCTGGGAGATCCTGGTCTCGGAGAGCCAGGAACGCATGACTGTGGCCGTGCCCCCCGACAAAATAGACCAATTCCTCGAGCTGGCCCAGAAGATGGACGTGGAGGCCACGGTGCTTGGTCAATTCACCGACTCCGGTCTCTTCCACCTACGCTACGAAGGCCGAACCGTCGGGCTCTTACCCTTGAAGTTCTTGCACGAGGGGGTACCCCAACTTGAGCTTGAGGCCGTCTGGGAACCCCCAAAGTACCAGGAACCCTCCTTCCCAGAACCCAAAGACTACGGCACCACCTTAAAGGCCTTGCTCTCGCGCTACAACGTCTGCTCCAAGGAATACGTGGTACGGCAGTACGACCACGAGGTACAAGGAGGTAGCGTGGTAAAACCCTTGACCGGCGCGGCAGACGACGGCCCGAGCGACGCCGCGGTGCTCCGTCCAGACCTTGAGCGCACCGACGGCCTGGTAGTCGCCCACGGGATCTGCCCCAAGTACTCTGACCTCGACACCTACTGGATGGTGGCCAACGCTGTGGACGAGGCCATAAGAAACGCCGTCTGCGTGGGGGCGGATATCGAACACATGGCGGGGCTTGATAACTTCTGCTGGTGTGACCCCATCCAGAGTGAAAAGACGCCCGATGGCCACTACAAACTGGCCCAGCTGGTTCGGGCCAACAAGGCCCTTTACGATATGACCACGGCCTTTGGGGTGCCCTGTATCTCTGGTAAAGACTCCATGAAAAACGACTATCTAGCCACGGGGTTGGGCATTACTCCGGAAGATAATCCCTTTGGTACCGGGGTGGTGTTACCCGACGGCAGCCTCAAGATCTCCATCCCCCCGACACTACTCTTTTCTGTACTGGCCCGTATACCGGATGTCACCCGCGCCCAGACCATGGACGTCAAAGCCCCTGGCGACTTGGTCTATATCCTGGGGAAGACCTACGACGAACTTGGGGGCACAGAGTACCTGGATCTCCTTGGACTAAAGGGCGCAAGGGTCCCTAAAGTAGCCCCACAGAAGGCCCGCGACCGCTACTTGCGCCTGCGCGACGGCATTTATTACGGCCTTATTTCTGCGGCCCACGACTGTTCCGACGGCGGCCTAGCCGTGGCCCTGGCGGAAATGGCCTTCGCCGGCGGGTTGGGCCTGGTCATCGATCTTTCGGCGGTGCCTTATGAGGGTTGTGGCCGGCCCGACTACATATTGTTTTCCGAGTCTGCCAGCCGCATCGTGGTCACGGTGCCCCGCGAAAAACAGCGCGAGTTTGAAAAACTCTTTACCGGCTCCACCTACGCCCTTATAGGCGAAGTGGTGGCCGAGCCCGTGTTCATCGTGCGTACCGGCACCGGCGAGACCATCATCGAAGAAAATATCTTTGACCTTAAAGAGGCCTGGAAGAGCCCCCTAAACTGGTAGTACCCAGGGGGCCTCAAGGGGACAGGCCAGGGGGCCTGTCCCCTTGACAATTAGAAGTACATCTCAAGAGACATATAGAAATTGCTCATCTTTTCAATGGGAGCGGAAAACACCTGAGGAGGCTGATTAGGGTCGGTAAGCCCCTTCTTTATGGCCACCGGCGTGCCTAGCCAGGAAGCACTGCCCGTGTAATTGAACCAGTAGTACTGAAACCCCAGGCGCAAGAAGGTGCGGGAGTACTTGGTTAGCGGCTCCCCGGTGGGCAAATCCCAGATCCAGTAGACCTCGGCCACGTGGCCCCGGGTAGCAATCTTGTCCATGTAAGGATCGTCGGTGCCGATGGCAAAGGGGATCCAGTAGCGGGAGCCGTAGTTATATTCGAGGCCTAGTTTGCTGTGCAGTTGCGGGATAGGG
>JALSKZ010000021.1 GCA_026988575.1 Thermodesulfobacteriales bacterium
GTTTTCGTCTTCAAGCTTTACCAGAGAAAACGCCACTGACTTTAGCTGAAAGGTATCGCCACCGTCCCGCCGCACATATTGCTCCGGCGCCCCCCGACCCTTAAACTCGCCGGGGAAAAATTCCTTGTCGGAAACACCGCTAAAACGCGCCATCGAAGCCGTAACTTTGGTCGCATTCCCTAATAAGGCCCCGGGTATGGCCACCTGTAGCTCTGTATTAGCATCAGGCGTAAGGTCCCGACGATCACTTGTGCGGGCCACCAAACGCCTGGCACCACTTGCGTCTCTTTTGAGCGAAAGCACCAGATAAGAAGGAATACCTCTTCTGGCAAGCTCTACTGTCTCACTAACATCGGCCGTGGTCTTTACCACTGGAGAGGTGTCAATCTTTAGGTTTAAAGAGGCATCTTTGGAGAGCTCAACGATCTTTTCGTAAGGCGCACGGCCTTCTTTTTTAATGGTGAGCTTGGCCTTAGTAGTGCCTTCGGCCCTCACCTCAACCCCACCAAAGGAAACCTGGCCACCTTGGATAACGCCCTGGTAAACCGGGTCGTCTGTTGAGCCGAAATTGCCGTCGGCATCAAGGTCCACAATGAGTTCAGCCGTGCCTTCTGTGGTGGGATAACTAGCCCGGGTTGTACCTCGACTACTGTCTACCTGGGCCGAAAGAGAAGCCGTGGCCGTGTTTACGGTGACCGCCGGAGAGGAAGAAGAACTCTCTTCTCCCCCTCCGCCTCCTCCACAACCAGCCAGCAAAAAGGCCGCAAAAACCAAAAAACACCACGCATGAAAACACCACTTAACCCGCATAAAGACCTCCTTTAAGGATGATTTTGGGTAAAAAAGAAGAACAATCGTAAGAGTTGATCCGTAACTCTTGGCACTGCCTTAAGCAGTCATAAAAACTAGTTTGGAAAGGCATATAGGACTCTTTGTAAAACGTATTTAATTGTAGTTTTGATTATATTTAATATTCAGTCAAACTATTTTGGATAATTTTTAGAAAAAAATTTTAAAGACCTGTTTAAGGTGCAAGGCCCCTGTAGTTTTATAAAAGTTTTGGTAAAAATCTTTAAAGATCCTTTGGTTTTTTCTCCAGGTCTCTTTATCAGGTATTATCGGCAGGGTTCAAAATCCTTTAAGCGAGAAGACTTCTTAAAAAGGATAATTTTTTTTTCTTGAGAGGGCCCCAGCGAAGGAGACAACGCACCGCTTACCCTTCGCTTGCGGACTTCAAAACGCCCAAAACCGCTGATACTGACCCTTTGCCCCTTACAGAGGGCTTCTACCAATATGTCTAACATTTCTTCCAAGGCTAAACGCACCAAATAGGGGGAGACCTGGGGAGGTTTGTAGTCACGGCGTAGCTTTTTATAAACGGCTTGACACAGGTCTTTGCGGTTAAAGCTCATAGCCCTTTAGAATTTAAAAATACCTTTTTAAGGTTCCAGATAAAGGATCTCGCCGCTTGAAAGTACCCATTCCCCTTTATCGTTTACCAGTAATAGTTCTCCTTTGGGGGTAAGGTCCTTAACCACGGCCCAGGACCTCTCTTCTTCCAGGTTATACCCCCAGTATACTGTTCTCCCCAGGGTATCAGAAAGCCTCAAGAAGGCCCGATAAAGTGGATTTTCAGGCTGTTCCTCCTGGTAGCGGTGCTCTAGAAGTTCTGTTTCATAATGGCGCAGCAAACCGTAATATTTGGCGATGCAGGCCAATACCAGACCAAATACCTCTTCCAGATCTAGACAGCGCCCGAGAATCCCCTGCAAACCAATAGCCGGAAGCCCCTCGGGCAAGGTATTGTTTACGTTTAGTCCCAAGCCCACCAGCGCCCAGGGACCATCTTCGCCATAGACCTGTTCCATCAAGACGCCACAAACCTTTTTCCCACCATAGTGAACGTCGTTTATCCATTTAAGGTTTACCGGGGCCCCCAGGACTTGCAAGGCTTCGGTAACGCCAAGGCCAAATAGCAAGGGTACCCAGCCCCGCAACTCCGGTAACCAGTCGTCGTAAAGGGCCAGAGCGAACCAGAGCCCCCCTCTTTGGGCCACCCAGCAACGGGTAAAGCGCCCTCTGGCCCTGGTCAACTCCAGGGCCAGGACCACGGTGCCGTTTCCCACCGCTAAAGAAGGGATTTTGCCTTGTAGACCCTGGCGCAGTAAGTCCATGGCCCGGGGCAGGGTCTCGTACCCCAGGATCAAGTGACCTATGTCTGCCGCCCGCAAGGCCACCTCGCGGGGTAAGGAGGAAAATACCTGCGCCCTGTGCCGAACAAAAGAGGCCCTAAGGGCCTTTTCAAGAGAGGCTAGGCGCTTTGGCTCGGCCATTCCTCTTTTACACGGGAAATGAGTTTTTCGATATAGGGCACTTCTTCAGGCAGACAAAGACCTAAGAGGGGAGCCCCCTGCTCGACCATCTGTTGCCGGGAGAAAAATATACGAAATACCACCATGGGTTTTCCCTGATGGATAACGGGAGTTTCACGCTTCATAAAGGACATGATAAGCATCTCTTCCCCTGGTTGTATCAAAACCTGCCCCAGGCCCTTTTTCTCCAGCCTCTGCGCCAGCTGGGGTGCTAAGAAATAGCGGGCCTTCTCGGGAGCACGTACTATGTGGAGAGTGCGCTGGAGGATTTCGGCGATGATTTCTTCCTGAGTGAGAGCATGACGGATTTCTACCACCGGTTGATAGGCCTCTACAAACTTGCCCAAGAGATTCTGGTAGATCTTATACACCTCGCCCTCTAAAGGGGCACGGATGATCTTTTCGTTGCGCTCTCTTTCCAGTACAAAGAGCTTTGTCCCTGGCTTTTCGAGCCACTTACCCCTGGGCCCAATGACTTTGTCTCCCTCCTTTACCAAAAACGCCCGCAAATAGCCTGTATGAGGCGTGGTGACCACGTGATACCGGTAAGGGTTTGCCCGTAATTGTTGTAAAAGTTTGTTTATTTCTTGATGATCAAAGGCCATGGCTATCGATAGTACAGGTTTTTACCCCCCATGGTAAGGAGGGCTTGATAGAGTTTTTTACGTAATTCACGCCGGTCCCAAATACCCTGAATATGTCCCCGCCGGAGAGCATTTTCGGCACTGTGATAGTCTGGGGGAATATCCTCGCCAGTGGTCTCCCGAATTACCCTTGGGCCTGCAAAACCTATACGCGTAGAGCGGATGGCAAACTGATAGGGGGAACACCCCAAGAAACTGGCCACCGGGCCCGCATAAGAATTATTGTCGTACACCACCAGATAAAGACCACCGGCGTCGATGTATTCCCTAACCGCCATGGTACAACGAGGCATTTGGACTACGCCCAAGGTGCCCTCGTGTATACGAATTCCCCCGGTGGTGTGGATAAAGGCCAAAAAGGGACGTTTCATGACCCGTGCTCGATCACAGGCCCTGATAAATTTTTCTCCCTCCGCCACCCCCACGGTACCCTGACGAAAATCAGCAATCAGCATAGCCGCTACCAAAGCAATGCCCCCTATGCGGGCCTGAAAAGTAATTATGCCCGAATCTCTACCTGAACGTCTTCGAGCCTGAGCAAGCCTCTTTTCGTAGCCTTCAAACCCCAGGGGGTTACCCGAAGCAATATCTTGGTTAAACTCTTTTACACTGCCCGCATCAAATATATTGCGCAAATACCACTCGTATTCCAGAGGAAAATGATAACCACAGTTGGGACACACTCCGCAAAACTCCCCGTAAAGATCAGGCACCCAAAGGTCTGGACAACCGTATTTTTCGGCATTGGGGCAGGTTACGGTGCGGTCTTCCAGGGCCAAAGGGCTGACATACAATTCGCCCATTTCTTCAATGGCCTGCTCTTCAGAAGATACAATACGCACACGTGGCCGACGCTTAACGGCAAGTAAATCGTAGGCAACCTTTAGAGGTTCGGTGACTTGTTTCAAAATCACGGCCCCCTCGCCCGAAAGCTCCTCCATGAAACGCTGGATCATCTTTTGCCCCTGTTTTAGTACCCCGTAGCGTACATCGTGATAGACCCGCGAGCCCAGATCGTGGGTCTTTTCGAGATAACTCTTTAAAGAAGACTTCTTTTCCTGTACAGCCCAGGAGGAAAGGGCACGATATTTTTTGGACCGGATTTCCAGGAGCTTTTCTATCTCGATCTCCGATAAGTCCCAGCGTATGTAAAGATCAAATTCTTCCGGGGGGCTAGCCTCTTCCTTTTGTCGCCTTAAGGCATAGCTACGAAAGGCCCTGAGGCTTTTGGTACGCAAGACCACCTCGTCGGTGGCACGAATCATCTCGTAACGGAGGCGCTTAAAAAACTGATAGTCGTTCCGTCGGGCCCCTAAAGGGGGCTCAGGCACAATGCGGTCAATAGTGCCAAAACGCAGATTGTCTTCTGCTGTAATCCTGAGCTGGCGAGCACAGAATTCTATGAGCTCCCGGGGCGGACGTTGACCTTCTTTAACTTTGCCCTCTATGGCCGCGGCTCCCTCGGGGCTTATTACCGAATAGTACCCCCTGGATGCCATAAGACGCATATCCGCTAAGGCTATGGCTTCTGCACCACCGGAGCCCCCCTCGGAGATAAAGGCCACGGTGGGGACCTTTAGCTTGGCCATAAAGTAGAGATTACGGGCTATTTGTTGGGCTGCACCAGGATAATCTTCGATGGGATAGGCCCCCGGGGTAAAAACGTAAAAGTGTATGGGAATGCCCTCTGTTTCGGCCACCCGCATGTAGCGCAAGGCCTTTTCGTTACCCCAGGGCTTGGCGCTGCCCCCCGTACGATATTCTTCTCCGTGACCCTTTTCGTGCCCGATCACAATAACTTGGTGCATATAAACCTTATTGCCCACCCGGCGCGAAATCATGGCCCGGGCACACACCACCGCCGGGTCTATGTTAATCTCGCCCTCGCCGCCCAATTCAGTGTAGGAATCATAGACATTGTCGAGGATATCCAGCAGGGTAAAACGCTGGGGATTGCGGGTTATCTTTACGATCTCGTAGGGGGTAAGCTCTTGGGCTGCTCGTTCCTCAAGGAGTTCAAGCCTGCTCGCCAACCCCTTTAAAATCTCTTCTAATTTTTTCTCCCCTATTTCATAAGGGCGCTCCTTTAGCTTAAGTAGCTCTTCCAGCAGGTACTGCGCCCCCCTCCAATCCTGACCCTTTATATCTTGGAGGTAATGAACCCGATTGATTAAGTCGGTTAAATAACGGAATATTTCCATGCTAAAACTTTAATATCTCCCCTAGTTTTTCTTTGAGAAACGGGATATTGGTCTGCAAGGGCTTCCCCTGTGGGGTCTTGCCCTGAATAATTACCTTATTAAGGAAAATTTTTCCACGCTCAATGGCCTCCCGGGTATCCTTTCCCCACACAATCCCCAGGGCCAAATTGGGATCAAACTCCGTAGGGATGCGGTAGGGTTCATCAGAAGGCACATGGGTGCTCACCTTTAACCAGGGGAACTCGGGATATTCAAAACGCGTAATTACCCCGGATAAAGGCCGAAAGCCCTGCTTGGTATCTTCGGCTATCAGACGAAACTCAATGCTTGTACCCACAAAGGTTATGTCTTTCTGTTTATAGCCCAGCCTCTCACCAAAGGCCGAGCGAATCTGTTCTACCAAGAGGTTGGTCTTTTTACCCTTGATGCGGCTTATGCAGGCTGAAACTTCGTTTTCTACCTGGATGCGGGTGTTCACCTCCATGAGATAAGCTTTACCGTCGCGGGTAACCAGCCATTCCCATGTACCAACGTTATCGTAGCCTACATGGGTGGCCAGCTTTAGAGAATACTGGATTATTTTCTGCATCACCTGCTCGGCATCAAAGGGGTAATGCGTGTAAGAGGGATCAAACCCTGGGGCCACTTCAATGCGCTTCTGGTGCCCAATACTCTGGATGGTGCAGTTTCGGGTACCAAAATGTACGAGTTCATTGTATTGGTTGCCAAGGAGTTGTACCTCTAGGTGGTGATAATCCTGCAGGCAAATCTCTATAACCACCCCTTCGTCGCCAAATTGGCGTTTGGCGTAGGCCCGAATACGACGGAATACCGAGCGTACCTGATCCAGATCGTATACTTCCTCTATACCCATACCGCCTCCGCCGGCGGCGGCCTTAAACAAAAGGCGGGGTCTTTCTATCTTTTGCTCCTCTTGCCAGTAAAAGAGCTCTTCGGCCTTGGCCTCGGCTTCTAACTCGCTGTAAACAGGAGATATCGTCCCCGGGATAACGGGAATACCCAAGTCGTAAGCCAGACGCTTGACGTTTAATTTATGCCCCAGATCCCTGATTACCTCCCACCGCGGCCCGATAAAGATCAGCGGGTTGCTACGCTTTACTACCCGCCGGGCAAAGCGAAAATCTTCGGCAAAAAAACCATAGCCCGGATGAATGGCCGTACACTTGGTTTCGTCGGCCACAGCCAAGACATCGTTGGCGTCCCGGTAGCTGGATACCCGGTAACAGGGCAGTCCCTCTTGACGGGCCCTCTTTACGTGTAAACTCTGCTCATCGCCCGGGGTATATATCACCACCACCTGAAGACCTAACTGATGGCAGGCATCTATAATACGCAGGGCTATCTCGCCCCTGTTGGCGATGAGTACTCTGTCTTTCATAGTTGATCTATTTAGGCCGTAAAAGGATCACGGCGAAGAATAGTCTGCTCGCGCGCTGGACCTACAGAGACTATTATAACCGGAATACCAGTAAATTCTTCTATCCATTTGATATAATCCCTGGCCGAGGGAGGGAGGTCCTCAAAGGAACGGGCTGTCGAAATATCTTCCTGCCAACCAGGGAGTTCTTCATAGACCGGCTCTAAGCGTTCTACCTCTTTAATATTGGCCGGCAAGCGGTCTTTTAGTTCGCCATTTATGCGGTAGGCTGTACACACCTTTAGACGTTCAAGACCGGTCAGGACATCAAGCTTGGTAATAGCAAGCCCTGTAAGGGTATTTAGCCTGACAGCCTCCCTTAATACCACACCGTCTAACCAGCCACACCGCCTCGGTCGCCCCGTAGTAGAACCGTACTCGCCTCCACGTTCGCGAAGGTGTTCTCCCAGGCTGTCCTGTAATTCCGTGGGGAAAGGTCCTCCTCCTACCCGGGTAGTGTAGGCCTTACAAATGCCCAACACGTAGTCAATGGCCGTCGGGCCTATACCCACGCCACAACAGGCATTCCCCGCCACAGTATTGGAAGAAGTAACAAAGGGATACGTACCGTGGTCTATATCTAATTGGGTACCCTGCGCACCCTCAAATAAGATATTAGAGCCCTTTTGCCAGGCCTCATGCAAAACTACCGATACATTGGTGACAAACGGAGCCAAACGCTCACCAAAGGCGAGATAACGATCGTATATTTCCTGGTAATCAAGAGGGGCACAACCGAGATACTGGCGTAAATAAAAGTTTTTTTCCTCCAGCACTTCACTGAGTTTGGAGGCAAAGAGATCCTTGTCTAATAAGTCTCCTATTTTAATGCCTCGACGGGCTATTTTGTCTTCGTAGCAGGGACCTATTCCTCGGCCTGTAGTTCCTATTTTGGTCTTGCCCTTTTTGCTTTCCCGACCGTGATCTATAGCCTTGTGATAGGGCATAATCAAATGGGCCCTCTCACTGATATACAAACGCCCCGGGACTATACTGACCCCGCGGGCCAGCAGACCATCTATCTCTTTCTCCAGCAGAATTTCCGGGTCTATAACCACACCATTACCAATGAGACAGGATTTATCAGAATGGAAGATGCCCGAAGGGATAATATGCAAGATAAACTTCTCGCCGTTTACGATAATGGTGTGACCAGCGTTGTTTCCCCCTTGAAAACGCACAATGACCTCTGCCTGGGAGGTCAAAAGGTCAACAATTTTCCCCTTACCTTCGTCACCCCACTGGGTGCCTACTACTACCACACAGGCCATAAAACCCCCTTTGATAAACAAGTCCTCCGGCGCAGGAAAATACTTAAAAAGAAAGGAAAAGTCAAACACGATAAAACGCTATGATAAAGCTTTGTTGAAGAGAAATAGGGATAAATAAAGAGGGGCCTGAGCCTTAAGGCCCCGGCCCCTTTTTTTATTTTAGCGTCTGAAGGCCTTGGGCCCGGCATACTCCGCTACAGGACCTAGCTCTTCTTCAATACGCAGGAGTTGGTTATATTTAGCCACGCGCTCGCTCCGACACGGGGCACCTGTCTTGATTTGACCACTGTTTACCGCTACCGCCAGATCCGCAATAAAGGTGTCTTCTGTTTCTCCTGAACGGTGCGAGATTACCGTGTTCCACCCCGACCGCTGGGCCAGAAAAATGGTGTTTAAGGTCTCGGTTACCGTACCAATTTGGTTCAGCTTGATCAATATGGCGTTGGCTATACCCTCTTCAATACCCCGGGCCAGGCGCTTTATGTTGGTAACAAAAATATCATCTCCTACCAGCTGGATACGCTGCCCCAGGGCTTCGTAAAGGGCCTTCCAGCCTTGCCAATCGTCTTCCGCACAGCCATCTTCAATGGAAACAATGGGAAATTCGTCCACCAAGTCCCGGTAAAAAGAGGCCAATTCCTCCGGGCTCAAGGTCTTGCCCTCACCTTCTAAAACGTAAACCCCATCCTTAAAAAATTCACTGGCTGCCGGGTCCATGGCCAGAGCAATATCTTCGCCTGGACGGTAGCCAGCCCTCTCGATGGCCTGAACCAGGAGTTCCAGGGCCTCTTTGGCACTATTCACCTCTGGGGCAAAACCCCCTTCGTCTCCTACCGACACCCGGTATCCCTTTTCTTTGAGGACTTTTTTCAGGGCGTGATAAGTCTCTGCACCATAGCGTAGGGCCTCACGAAAAGAAGGCGCCCCCAAAGGCACAATCATAAATTCTTGAAGATCAAGTTTATTGTCCGCGTGTACACCGCCGTTTAGGACGTTCATTTGGGGTACCGGTAACACCCTGGCTCCCACTCCCCCGAGATAGGCAAAAAGGGGTTGGCCCAGTTCCTTGGCCGAGGCCTGGGCTACGGCCATGGAAACCCCTAAGATAGCGTTGGCCCCTAAACGACGCTTATTTTCCGTTCCGTCCAGTTCTATGAGCAGGGCGTCTATCTCGGCCTGGGCCGTAGACTCCAGACCCACAATTTCCGGGGCGATAATATCTTGTACATTGCGTACGGCGTTTAATACCCCTTTGCCGTCAAACCGTTCGGGATCTTTGTCTCTTAATTCTAAGGCCTCGTGGGTACCGGTGGAGGCCCCAGAGGGGACAGCCGCACGACCCATTACCCCGGAATCGAGCCATACCTCTACCTCTATCGTTGGATTCCCCCGTGAATCAAGGATTTCACGGGCATTTACCTGAATTATTTCCCCCATAACGTCCTCCCTCTGTTTTTTGTAAAGCCCTTACCCCATGGGGCCAGGGCCCTAAGGTATTTCCTTTAGGGATAATGCAACAAAGAGCAACCCATAAGCAAGTCTTTTTAATTATCGGCTGGAGACGCGCAAAACTTCTTCATAGGTGGTAAGTCCCTGGGCTACCTTGCGCAGACCATCCTGAAATAAAGAGATATATCCCTGCTGCCTGGCCCAGGCCTGTAAGTCTTCTTCACTGGCGTTTTTCAAAATGAGACGACGCAAGGCGGCATCCACCGGGTATATTTCGTAAATGGCCCTACGGCCCCAAAAACCCGTACCAGCACACCTGGGACAGCCCACGGCCTTGCGGTAACGAACCTCCTGGGGAGGGTTGGGCAAAGATTCCAGGGCCCTTAAAAAGGGCTCCGGGGGATCTTCTTCCTGACAGCAGTGTTCACACAAGACACGTACCAGACGCTGAGCTACAAACCCCACCGTAGAGGCAGCAATGAGATAGGATTCAACTCCCATATCGGCCAATCTTACGGCCGCTCCCAGGGCGTTACGCGTGTGAAGGGTAGAAAATACCAGGTGTCCGGTAAGGGCCGCTTGAATGGCTATCTCCGCGGTCTCCAGGTCGCGTATCTCCCCCACTAAAATTATGTCTGGATCATGCCGGAGTATGGAACGTAGGGCCTTAGCAAAGGTAAGACCTATGGAGGGTTTGATCTGTATCTGACTTATGCCAGACAACTGATACTCCACCGGATCTTCTATGGTGATGATCTTGTGGTCGGGTTGGTTAAGTATGGAAAGGGCGGCATAAAGGGTCGTGGTCTTTCCTGAACCAGTAGGGCCGGTAACCAGTATTATACCATTGGGCTGGTTGATGAGCTCTCGGAACAGCGCATAGTGATCTTTTTCCAGGCCCAGGGCTTCCAGCGAGAGGAGCCCTTTCTGACGGACAAGAAGACGCAGGACCACTCCTTCGCCGTTTACAGTAGGAATAGTAGAGATGCGGATGTCAAAGTCTTCCCCTCCCACGCGAAAGCGTATGCGGCCATCTTGGGGGAGACGGTGTTCGGCAATATTTAACCCGGCCATGAGTTTTAAGCGCGAAATAACCGGCGCGGCCAGCTTCTTAGGATGAATAGCCATTTCGTGTAACAAGCCATCTATGCGGTAGCGCACCCTTAAGCCATGGGGTAGACACTCAAAATGGATATCGGTGGCCCGAAGTTCTACCGCCTCGCGAATAATGCGGTTTACCAAACGTACTACCGGGGCCTCCGACGCAAGATCTCTTAATAGTTCCAGATTTTCTGGTTCCTCTTCACCAAACCCTTCGGTCTCTATCTCCGGCGGGGCCTCGTAATACTTTTGGATAAGTTCAAGGATGTAGTCCTCTTCGGCCAAAAACACCTGAGGGGCTCGGCCTATCTGACGTTCTAACAGGTCTGCCATATAAAGATAGTCGGCGGAAGGGAGGAGCAGATAGAAGTTGCCCTCCAAATAGAAGGGAAAGGCCTTTAGGGCCCTTAAAAAGGCCGCTTCTAACTCCTCTAAAGGAGTTATATCTTGGGCCTTTTCTTCTAAAATAGACTTGTCAAAGTGCTGCATCAGTCCCAATTGGTAATATCGGCGTTTTCTCCCTGGCCGCCGGGCTGATTATCGGCCCCGTACGTCCAGAGGTCATAGTCTCCATGTTCCCCTGGACAACGATAGTGATAAGGGTGCCCCCAGGGGTCTTGGGGTACCTTTTTCTTTTTTAGGTAAGGTCCCTGCCACTTGGCCTTTTCTTCTTCGTTGTTCGGCGGTTCCACCAGGGCCTTGAGTCCTTCTTCAGTGGTGGGGTAACGCCCCATGTCCAGCCGATATTGATCCAGGGCCGATTCCAAAAGGGCGATCTGGCTCTTGGCAATTTGGGTCTTGGCACGCCCCACTTTGCCCACCAAACGTGGCCCCACCAAAGCGGCCAAAAGGCCTAGAATGATCAAGACCACCAAAAGCTCTAAAAGGGTGAACCCGTTTCTTCTTTTCATCTTTTCTTACCTCCAGCACAAAGAGCCCTTCTTTTTAAAACCCCATATTTACGTCAAAAATAGCCATTAATATGGAAATAATCATCCCCCCTAAAAGGAGGCCAAAAAACAAAATAGTAGCGGGTTCGATCAGGGTAAGGAATCTCTTGGCCATGACCTTGACCTCCTGTTCGCACAGATAGGCCAGGTCGGCAAAGGCCTGGGCCATATCTCCTGTCTCTTCCCCTAGGGTAAGGAAATTTACTACAAAATCGAACTTCCCGGGAAAGCTTTGAAAGAGCCAGGAAAGACGGGCGCCTTCTTTCAACCGTTGGGCCGTTTGGGAAAGAAAGTCTCCAAAGACCCGAAACCGCGGCACCGAAGCCACAAGGATCATGGCCTGGGGTATAGAAACGCCTCCTTTTATCATCACCGCAAGGCTACGGAAAGTCTGGGCCATATCGGCCAGGAAGAGAAAGCGCCCCAAAAAGGGTAGCCTGAGGAGGAAGTTTTCGGTCACTACACGGCCCCTAGGGCGTCTTACAAACCATTTCAAGACAAAAAAACCCCCTAATAGGAGGAGCAAAAAGATCCAGCCGTATGCGCGCCAGAAGCCTCCTATGCTCAGGAGTACCCTGGTAATCAGGGGTGGTGTTACCCCTAGCTCGTCAAAGATACTCCCAAAACGGGGGAGTATATAAACCAAGACCGTCTGTACGGCTATCAGCCCGAAAACCAGTAAAAAGGTTGGGTACAGCAAGGCCGATTGGAACTCCTGGCGGAAAGAATGTTCCTGTTTCATGTACCGGACCAGGTCTTTCAAGATGACATCAAGGGCACCGCTAATTTCGCCAGCGTGTACCAAACTCACGTAAAACTCGGGAAAGATGCCTGTCGCGGAGAGGGCCTCGGAAAGGCTTTGGCCACGGGCAAGTTGACGCCGTATATTCTCGGCTACCTCCCAAAGAAAGGTCTTGCCCGTGGCCTTAAAGACCCTTATGAGGATATCCAGGGCCCGGTCTATAGGTAACCCTGCTTCAATCAGGCGGGCCAACTGTTCGGTAAAGAGCAATATATCTTCCCGCTTGTCCGTGGACCAAAGGCGAAAATATATCCCCTTGCGCACCGGGGTCACTTCTATAGGGACTAAACCTTCGGTGCGCAGGTGCTCCACGGCCTCGGCCAAGCCAAGGGCCTCGATTTCACCCTGGCGAATAGTGCCTTCCATGGTGGTTGCTACGTACCGATAACGCACTATTTATCCCCTGGGGCTATCTTTAAGACCAGGGAAAACACCTCCTGGCCGGTACGGGTATTTTTAGTTACCGGGGTGAGGAACTTGACCTCGTTAAAGAGCGGATCTGCATCCAAGACCTTTAAGACCTCCAGGGCATTTTGTCCCTCTGCCCAAATACGTAACTCATCAGGCGCCCTGAATTCTAAACGCCTTACCCAGGTATTTTCGGGAAAGAGGGCCGAAAGTTTGGTAATAATCTTTATCAAGTCTACTTTTTGTCCCTGCCACTGGGTTAATATATCGCGTATCTGTTGGAGGGTCTTGCGTTTTTCTTGAAAACTCTCGATCTGCTTTAAAGATTGTTTGAGCTGGCTAATCTGGGCCTTTATCTGCCTATTTTGTCCTTCTAGGAGGTGAGTCTTGTGGTTTAACCCCTGACTAGCCAAAAGGATCAAAAGGGGCAGTAGCCACAAGGTCACCAGAGAGACCGAGGGTTTAGGACGCGTCTGTAAAGGGTATTTATCGAAACAGAGCAAGAAATTTCGGGGCAAAAGGGGTAAGGCCCTGGCCCCTAAGGCTATGATCTCTTGACCTTGACCTGGTTCGGTAAATATCTCACCCGACCAGCTCTCCAAATAAGCCTGGGCCGCACTAGAGGAAGTGGGCAAAAAGTCTCTCACCCCGTCTTCTTTTATTACAATGCCCTGGTAGGCATCATCGGTGCGCACATAGTAAAGGCCCGGGGAAAGTATTCGTTTTTTTTGGTAAAAATAGGCCAGCAAAGCTACTCCAGCGGGAACCGCCCCACAGGGGATGAGCCCCGGGGGCAATTTTTGCCAGGCCTCTTCAAAAAAATCCCTTTCCTGAAAGATAAGCCGTACTTCTTCGGGTTTGGGCCGGAAAATAGTGCTCACCAACGTGGAAACCTGGTTGCCCTTAAGCAGGGCCAAAAATCTTTTGGCCTCTAACTGGGCGGCCGATAAAAGGCCCTCTTGATCAAGATTGCCCGGCACCTTGAGGCGGTGGAAAAAGAGGAGCGTGTGGGAAAAGGCCACAAAGGCCCGCGCTGGCCGTCGATGAGGGTGCTTTTCGTCTTCGGCCAAAAAGTGACTATGACCGTCAAAAAAAACCCCTACTTGCGCCGGTCTAAACCACTCTTGTATCAAACAGAGCTGACGATTAATACTAAACACCAACCCACCTCACAAGGCCTTGGGGGCATAAAGGGCCTCTAGTTCCAAATTTATGTTTAAGATATAGCTGCGCCTGTAGTGACGCACGCTTACTATCAGATGCGTAATGTTTACTGGCTTGGACAACTGCTTTAGATCCTCCAAAAAGGTAAGTAACCCCTTTATATCGCCCTCCAAGACCAGAGTCAGCTTGATCTTCTGTACCGAAGGCGTTAAGTCTTGGCGTTTGATGATCCGAAAGCTCCTTAGCCCTATCTCTGGTATGGAATCGATCTTTTTTTCTAATTCGGAAACAATTATGTAGGGATCCAGTCCCACAAAGACCTTCTGGGCCAGATCTTTGGCCTGGGCTAGCTCCTTTTCCAGAGCAGGTTTATCGTACTGGAGCTGCTTTTGGAGGCGACTTAGCAGGGCTTGCCGCTCTTGGAGGACCCTTTTTTGAAGGGTATATGCCTGCCATGAGGGATAAAGTAGCCACCCGGAAAGAATAAGGGCCAGAATAAGCGGGACACCATAAACGAAAAGCCGTCCGTAAGATAAACGCCTTAGAAGGGATATTTTAGCACCTCTGTACGGCATAGTCCCTATTTAACAGGAGGTTTGTCCAAGGGAAAGTGATGAATCGGCCTGCGGAAGAAAGGGACCTGCCCTTTGGAAGAAGACTTTTTAGGAGGGCCGGCTTTGACCTTCTTCCGGGGCAATAATTTATTCTGGACCGCTGGTGCAGGGGCGGAACGCTTGCGCTCGGGGGTATTTTCTAGGCTTAAGGTCAAGCCCTGACAGCGTCCTCCCAGGACAACTTCCTCGGGTTTTATCTCCAATACCTGACATTCCCCTAAACTCTCGCCTTCGGCCACGACAAAACGTCTACGGTGGTCATCTTCAAGGCCTAGTTCCTTTTTGGCCACGGGCATTACCTCTATAACGGCCAAACGCTGTTGGTTTTCCAGGAGGGTGCCTCTTAAGATCAAAAAACGCTCTAAAAAGTCCTTGTTTGCCCCCTTTTTCTGTACGGGAAAATAGGGCTCATAACGCCTCTGCGGGGAAAAGAGGTTTTTTTCCACGGCCAATTGAAAATTGGTGGCACCGCAAATAGAATTACCCGCTAAGAAAAAAAGGATTAAAATAAGGCTCCCATGAAGGTAGCGCAGGCAAAAGGTTTTACCCTCTTGGAAGTACTTGTGGCCTTTGTAGTGGCGGCCTTGAGTATAAGTTGGTTCTTCTATGTGCTCTCTCATGGGTACTACACTACCTCACGCCTATTAGAACGTCTAAGGATATTTGACACTACTACCCCTTTTCGGGTCTATATCGCCCATCAATTATCAAGCGACCTCTTAAACCCTTCTACCCTCCAAGAGCTCGAAGACGATGAGCTTGCCCTATCAGAATATACCATTCCCCGTTCTAAAGAAATAAGCCTAAAAATAGACTCCAGAGAGGAACATCTTACGGTATATCCTGCAGATGATCAAATCGTCCTTAAACATCTAACTATTTGCTTGGGAAAAGGGCCGGCTACCCCCCACAACCTTTGGGAAATTTACGTCTGGCCGAAAGAGCACCTATGAAACAGGCCTTTACGTTACTAGAGCTTATTGTTGTCCTTTTATTGATAAGCCTCCTTGCTGGTCTAATCTTCCCCCGCCTGGTGAGCTTTATCCCCAAAGAAGATATTTTCCTTTATCAGGCCGCCAATTTTATCGAAGGGGCCCGTATTAAGGCCCTTCACCAACACCAAGATATCCTGCTCGTCTTCGATCCCCAAAACAGGACCCTCAGTCTAAGGCTCCTTACCAAAGGGGGGCAAAAAAAGCTACAGCAAAGTCTTGTGGTGCCGGAAGAAATCGAAATAAAGGCCCATGGCCTGCTTGCGTTACCAGAAAACAATTGGGGGGTATTATTTCTGGCCAACGGGGCCTCTACAGGCGGTGAGGTGGAGATAATCGATCACGCCAACCAGCGTCGACTGGTGTGTCGGTTGGCGCGTAGTCAGTTTTTGGCGGAGGTGCATCCTGAATAACCGGGGCTACGTATTAGCCTTTACCTTGGTCTTGCTTGTAGCCTTGTCTTTTATGGTAGGGGTCCTTTTTTGGCGTACCAGGGGGGTTGAAAGCCTCATCTACGCCGCTTTCACCAGTGCCCAAGAAGAGCTCACCCGGGACTCTTTGCTCCATGTCCTCTGGAAAGAGGGGTGCCGTCAGGCCCAAAGGCAGGGTAGCTTTCCTTCTCGTTTAAACATCCAGATTCAAGGCCCCCCCCACATCAAGGCCTCCCTTAGCGTATCTTCAGAAGCAAACCGCCTGGATCTAAACCAGGCCGAAGATCAGGACCTCTTTGAGTACTTTTTAAGACACCACATCTCGGAAAGAAAGGCGCGTATTATGACCGACAGCCTGCTTGACTGGCGCGACCCCGACAACCTACACCGCCTAAACGGGGCCGAAAAAGACTATTACCACCCCCTGGGATATGAGCCCCGAAACGGGCCCCTCAAAGACCTTTCCGAAGCTACCCTTATCCGGGGCTTTGATGCCTACCGATTTTGGTTCCGTCCGGGTATTTATAAATGGGTTACTATTTACGGGGGTCAAAAAACGCTTCCCGAGGCAGAAGAAGAAGCTGTTCCTTTAAAACTCCAGGCCCATAGGGTATATCGTCTAGAACTTTCTTGGGAAGAAAATGGAAAAACTTTTCGCTATCTAGAAATTTTCCGTTATAAAGGGGGAAAAAGGGTAAAACTTTTTTCGTTTTCCTGGTAAAGGAGTAGACTATGCAGGGTTTTATAATACTCTTTTTGGGCTTTATCATATTTTTGAGCGGTTGCCAGGCCAAACACCCCTCCCAGGCATCGCTGGATACGCTTATCCCGGTAACTTCTTCACCCCCTTCCAAGACCCCAAAAGTTAAGCCCAAGGGTTCCCCCCCAAAAGAGACCCCGGCCCACGAAAAAAAAGCGGCCCTGGTGATTATTCAAGAAGCCAAAAACGAAAAAGACGCCCTTTGTCAAAGGCCGAAAAACCTCCCAGCTGCGGTATCTAAAGAAGGGAATAAAATAAAGCTGACTTTGGATATGGAAGGTGCTGATTTACTAGACTTTCTTGACCTACTCTTTAAGGAAACCCTCAAGGTCAACTATGCCGTAGACCAGGGGGCACGGGCCAAAATTACGGTACACATTCACGGGAGTTTTACCCCTCGTGAAATAATGGACATGGTAGCCCAAGTGCTTGCCCTGGATAATCTGGCCCTGGTCAAATCTTCTGGTCTTGTACGCATACTGCCCGCCAACAAACTGGCCACTGTCCCTCAGGAGATATCCTTTGTCCTGTTTAGGCCGAGATATTTGAAGGTCACCGAGATAAACAACATTGTTCAGGCCCTGGTAACCCGTGGGGCCAAGGTGCTTGTGGACAAATCGGCCAATATCTTGCTGGTCATAGATACCCCGGAGAATGTGGCCAAGGTGAGTCGTATTGTCACCCTGCTCGATGAGGACGTGCTGTCCCAAATGACCCTTGCCCTTTATAAACCCAAGGTATTAGAGGCCGAAACCCTGGCCAACTATCTGAAGGCGATCTTTGAGGCCTCACCCTGGAAAGACCGTCGCTTAAATGCCTTTATAGATTTTATCCCCCTAAAAGAGATAAACTCTTTGCTTATTGTTACCCGCGAGCCCGAGGCCTTAAAGCGGGTCTATCGGTGGATCAACGAATTAGACCAAGGCGAACTGGCCGAAAAAGAGGTCTTTATTTACCAGGTAGAAAATGGAGACGCCGAAGAGATCGCCCAAATATTACAGCAGACCTTTTCCGGGAGCAAACTGAGTAGTACATCTTCGCGTAAGACCATCATCCCTGCCCGAAAGACCCAAAACAAGGTCTTCTTAGCCGGCGATATACGCATTATCCCGGACAAGAGTAATAACCTCCTGGTCATAAAGGCCACCCGTCAAGATTACCTTACCATTAAGCGCTTACTCCAAAAGATAGACGTCCTGCCCCGACAGGTGGTGATAGAAATGCTCATCATGGAGATAACCCTTAATAAAGAACTCCAACACGGGGTGGAGTGGTTTTTAAAAAACCGTATTACCTACCAGGGTGATAAATACGATCTGGGTACTTCCTTTTCCAAATACGGTATATCTCCTGACAACCTCCAAAACGTAGGGCAGGCCTCTCTTACCGGGCTTACCATGGCCCTTTACCGGGCCAAAGACCTGGGGGCCCTCTTTAATATCTTGCAATCGGTGTCCCAAATAAATATCCTCTCCAGTCCCGTTATATTGGCCACAGACAACAAAGAGGCACGCATCCAGATCGGTCAAGAAGTGCCCATCATAACCCAACAGGTCACCAATACCTCGGCCTCTCAGCCTAATATCACCTCCACGGTACAATACCGCGACACAGGTATAATCTTGGACGTAAAACCCCACATCAACTCCAGTGGGCTGGTTAAGTTAGATATCGTACAAGAGATAAGTTCCGCGCAAAAAAATTATCTGGGTCTTACCAACACTCCCCTTATTACCAAACGCAAGATAGAAACTTCCCTGGTGGTCAAAAACAATCAAACAGTAATCTTGGGAGGGCTTATAGACAACCGCCAGGAGTTTGCCGAAACCGGTGTCCCTTTACTCAAGGATATACCGGTACTGGGGCATTTTTTTAAATGGCAGAAGAAGACCCGCGATCGCACAGAACTCCTGGTGGCTATCACCCCAAGAGTAGTACGCAACTATCAAGAAGCAGAGGCCGTTATGCATGCCTTTAAGGAAAAGATCAGGGCCTTGCGTGAACGTTTACAGCAACCAAAACAGCGGTAAAAAGGGCCTTACTCTCCTTGAGCTATTGGTAACCCTTTTGCTGGGGACATTGCTGTTATTGCTCCTCTACCAGGCCTTTGGTGAGGTAGCTCAGGATTTTTTAGCCGTCAAACAGGGCCGTGACCTAGCCACTTTCATCAAATTTAGCGAAGGCCTTCGACGCCAGGTGGCCCACCTCGACGCCAGTGCGGTAAATATTGGAGGCCGGCGAGGTAGTCTCTTCTTCTGGAAGACAAATACTTTGGCCTTTTTGACCAGCTTTGGCCCCGGAGGAAAGACCTTGGTGGTCTACCATTGTACTCCCCAGGGCCTTTTTTATGCCGAAGTGCCCTATACCGGCCAGTACTTTCCCCCTAATATCTTAAGTGCCATAAAAGAATTGCCCCATCCGCCTGTATTTTTTGTCCCCCGCTTAAAGATCAGTCTCCTTAAGGAAGACAATGGGGAACTAAAAGAGCTCTCCCACTGGCAAGGGCTCCCCACCACCAAAGACCATTTGGTCATAAAGCTCACTGCCGGGGGATATGAGCGTATTTTACCCCTTTGCCCTTAAGCTTTCTTGAAGATATTCTTTGACTCTGGTGGCTATTTTACGGTTAAACCCCGGAAGCGAGGCAATCTCTTCTACCGGGACCTGGAGCAGCGCTTTTATATCTCCAAAGTGGCTAAGGAGCGTGGTACGCCGCTTAGGACCTACCCCGGGGATCTGGTCCAAGACCGTAGCCAGGGCCTGTTTGGAGCGTACTTTACGGTGAAAGCCCACGGCAAACCGGTGGGCCTCGTCGCGTACCCTTTGCAAAAACCGCAGCATTTCGCTGTGGCGTGACAGCCGTAAGGGGTTTTTGCGTCGGGGAATGTATATCTTTTCGCCCTCGCCTTTGCGCTCTTTGGCCAGGGCACACAGACCAACCTGCGATTCAAGCCCTAGTTCCTGGACCACGGTGCAGGCCACCTGGAGCTGCCCTTTGCCCCCATCAATAAGCAACATGTCTGGTAACCGTCCTTCTTTCATACGCCCCAGGAGATGCCGCTTTAAGACCTCATACATCATGGCGTAGTCATCAGGGCCGGTAACCATCCTTACGTGATATCGTCTGTAGCGTGTCTTTTCCGGGAGACCATCAAAGAAACAGACTACTGCCCCTACAGGGGCCCGCCCCTGTAAATTCGACATATCCACACCTTCCACCCAGCGCGGCAGATGGGGTAGACGGAGCTTCATTTTTAACTCTTGAGCTAATTCTTCATAGGGGCGCTCTCCCTTCAATCGGGCCGCCAGGGCCTCCAGCGCATTGCGCTGCGCTATCTCTAAAAGGCCCTTTCGAGGACCTCGCTGTGGGGTACGAAGGCAAACGCGCCTTTCCGCCAGTTCGGTCAGCCATTCCTCCAGTATTTTGTCATCTTTGGGGATAACGGGTAGAAGGATCTCCTCGGGGATATATCGGCCCTGGTCGTAAAATTGTCTGAGGAGGAGAGAAAATAACTCGGCTAAATCTTCCAGCCCTTGGCTAAGATGAAAATTTTTTTTGCCTATAAGGGCCCCACTGCGGATAAAGAGCACCGTGCCCGAGACTTTGTCTCTTTCCCGGGCCAAGGCAAATACGTCTATGTCGATATCTTCCGTCAGGCTTACTACCTGAGTCTCTAGAGTCTTTTGCAGGGCTAAAATGCGGTCACGTAACACCGCAGCCCGTTCAAATTCAAGCCTTTCGGCACAGCTTTCCATTTCTTGGCGCAATTCATTTATTAGGCTGTGACCTTTGCCCCTCAAAAACTTTACGGCTCCTTCAACCAGGCGTTGGTAATCTTGTGGGGATATCTTGCCCACACACGGTGCTGGACAGCGGCCAATTTGGTGATAGAGGCAGGGACGCCTACGCCGTCTGAACTCGGCGGTGGAACAACGCCGCAACGGGAAGAGCTGACTCAAACACCGTAAGGTCTCGCGCACGGCCCCCGCCGAAGGAAACGGACCAAAATAGACGGCCTTGTCTCGCCGGCGGCGGCGTACCACTCTTATTCCCGGAAAGGTTTCCGCCCAGGAAAGTCGCAACAGGGGATAAGCCTTATCGTCCCTCAAGACCACGTTGTAGCGGGGACGGTGTTTTTTAATCAGGTTGGCCTCTAGAAGCAGGGCCTCTTTTTCGCTGCGGGCCAGGAAAAATTCAAACTTCTCCACCCTGGCCACCAGGACCTGAGTCTTGGGAGACTGGTTTTCTACCCGGAGATAACTCAAAAGACGCTGGCGAAGATCTTTGGCCTTCCCTACGTAGAGTACCTCGCCGCGTTCGTCTTTGAATACATAGACCCCCGGGGCCTGGGGCACTTTTTTTATCTCTTCTGCACAAAGAGGCATACGGTAAGCCTAAATAAGGATCTCCAATACGGATGCTATAAGGTCTCTTTAAGTTTTAAACGCCCTTCTGGTCCTTGCAAGATGGATTTTTGGTATAGGAAAAAGTTGATAAAAATTATCGTTTTTATCTTCTACGAGACTTGTTTATAGACTAAAATTTTATCTGTGGCCAACAACACTATCTTGGTGGTAGAAGACGAAGAAGACATTGCCCTTTTGGTTTCTCGCGTTCTAGAGAAAGAGGGCTATACTGTCCGTATCGCCCACAATCTCTCTGAGGCCCAAGAATTTTTAGAAAAACAAAGGCCTATTTTGATCATCTTAGACCTTATGCTGCCTGATGGAGACGGGCTAGAACTTTGTAAGCATTTGAAATTTCGTGAAAACGAGCAAGAAATAGCCATTATTATCCTCACGGCCAAGGGAGAAGAAATAGATCGTATCTTGGGTTTTGAGGTAGGAGCAGACGACTACATAATAAAGCCCTTCAGCCCTAGAGAGCTTGCTTTGCGTGTCCGGGCCATTTTACGGCGGTTTAAAGAGACCGAAGCCCCCCAGAGCGAAATCTATCGGGTAGGCGACCTGCTGCTCGATGTAGCAAGGCATCAGGCCTTTGTTAAGGGCGAACCCATCCACCTTACCCGCACGGAGTTTGCCCTATTGTTGACCTTGTTTAAGGCCCGGGGAAAGGTCCTTACCAGAGAGATATTGCTTGATCGGGTATGGGGCTATTCCTTTGAAGGATATGCCCGCACGGTGGATACGCATATACGCCGTTTACGTAAGAAATTAGGGCCCTGTGCCTCTTTTATCGAGACTGTCTGGGGCCTGGGGTACCGCTTTAAGGCGCAACCGTGAACG
>JALSKZ010000022.1 GCA_026988575.1 Thermodesulfobacteriales bacterium
GAACCCACAAACTTCAGTTCGGCACGTCCACCAGGAAAGAGTAAAGGAAAAATTTCGGCAAGCTTTGTGTTGGCCTGCACTAACGCCTCACGCAACCGCTCCCTGCACGTCTTATTGATGCGTTTTACCGCCTGTTCTAAGTCCACAATAGCCTTTTCCAGATCACTACGTTGGGAAAGCAAAAATTCCCGACGCTCCCGCACCTTTTCCAACTCTTCAATAGCCGCCAGATTAACGGCCTGATATCTTCTAAGGGCCTCTTTTAGCTCCCCTCTCCTGGAGTCTAAATCTTTCGGGGACTTGCTTGTCACTTCTATATCTTCTAAATTCACCCCGTAGGCCTCTTCGGCCCGCCCTAAAAGATGCGAAATCTTCAATTCTATCTCGGTAAGGTCTATCTCTTTGCGGTGTAAGCGTTCTTTTAGCTTGTCAATCTCTAAACGCAGCTCTTCTCTTTCTTTGGTTAGGGCCCTATTTTTGAGTTCAAACTCCTTAAACTTTGCTTTTTTATCTTTATAAGTGGCCTCTATAGCTTCTGCCTGCCTCTCTGTGTCCTGTAAAACCGCTCGCACAGACTGTAACTGGGCCAAAAGTTCGTTTATTTCGTTGCCCAGCTCGGTCAAGCGGCCTTGGATCTGCTCCCTTGCCTTCTGTTCCCGGACTTGTTCCTTCAATACACGTTCTTCCTCCGCTTTTGCCCTCCGTATGGCCTCGCGCAAACCAGAAAGCTCAAGCTCTAGCCTCCGTTCGGCCTCAAAGATATGGTGCTGATGGCGGCGTAAAGAAGAAAGCTCCTGGCTGAGCTGTTCTTCTTGGGCCTGTAACTCTTGTTCTCGGCCTACCAGGTCGTCTATCTTCTTTTGGATCGTTTCTTTACGGACCGTAATTTCCGCCCTCTCTTGGCCCAAACGTTGCTGTTCGGTCTGGTAAAAAGATTGTTTCTCTTCTAGATGGGTGATTTTGAGCTCCAGATCGCTTATCAAACGCCTTTTTTCTTCTAGTTGTTTCTTGAGCCCTACTAATTTAGCGGCAAGATCTTTCTCTTCTTTTTGGATCTTAAAGAGCAGTTCTTTTAAACGTTGCTCTTTGGCGAGCAAATCCTTATCTCTTTCCTCAAGATTTTTTATTTCTTCCTGGAGCTCTTTGAGACGCCGCTGTCTCTGTAAAATTCCCGGCTCTTTGCGCCTTGGACGATAGGATACCAGACCATCTGGACATACCGAAAAACCATCAGGGGTAAAGGCCCAAAAATCGGCCCTTAAGGCCTGCTCCAGATCCTCAACCACTTTTGCTTCATGCAAACGCCTCTTTACCCAATCAGGCAAAGGACCTTTCACCCAGAGGATATGCCCACCCAAATCCTGTTCCTTTAGTAAGGTAGCCAGTTTTAATACTTCGGTCTTGTCTTCGGCCAATACAGCCAGGAGTTCATCTCCTAAGACCCATTCGGCCAGTTGTTCTTCTTGCGGAGGAAGGGAAAGTTCTTGGGCCAAAGTCTTGCAAGGGTAACCGGCTTCTTTGATCCTCTTTACGGCCTCAGGCACAGCCTCGGTCTCTAAAAAATGTTCCAAAAAAGCAGCTTCGTGGCGCACTTCCTTGAGCCTAAACTTTATAAAACGGCGTTCCTCTTGCACCTCACTTATATCCCCCTTAAGTCGAGAAAGCTCCTCCCTCACCGCCTTTAAAGAATTTTCTATTTTCACCTGCTGGGTTTCTTGGGCCTTAAGCTCCTTTTCCCCTTCTTCCCGGCGTAAGAGAAGGTCCTGTCTTTGCCGGTGGACAAGAGCCAAGGCCTTATCGGTCTCCCTTTGACGCTGAATAATCTTTTCTTTCTCCTGTTCTAGGGAGTTTAAACGCTCCCGAAAACGCCCCAATTCTTGTCTAATCTTTATGAGCTCTTGTTGGCATTGCTTGAGTTGGGTCTCCAGTAGGCGCCTTTTTTGAGAATGTGCCTGGATCTTATCTTTTATCTGGGCCAACTCTTCTTCCAGGGCTCCCAAACGCCCCTGTCTTTTTTGTCTATCGTCGCGTAATTCTCGTAAACGGTTGTGTAACGCTTCTAACCGTTCTTTACGGTGTAAGAGATCGGCCTCCCAGCGTTCACGTCGGCGCTCCAGTTCTGCTTGCCGATGCAATAGGTCCTCTAGTTGTCTTCGTCTTTTTCTAAGGTCAGCTTGTATCCTGGATAGGCTTTCCTCTAGAGAGGATACTTCTTGGCGCAGAAGCTCTAAATGGGCCGCCACCTCCTCAAATTCGGGACTAATTTGCCTCTGGCGCGCCAAAAGGGCCTCAAAACGTTCTTTATCTCGGGAAATAGCCTTCTCAACTTGCCTTTTTTGACCCTGAAGGTCTTTCAAAGCGAGGGCCCAGCGCTGTATCTCAACTTGGCGTAGCTCTTCCTGTAAACTAAGGTAGGCCCTGGCCTCCTCAGCCTGGTGTTCCAGTTCGGCCTCCCGGCGCTCTACCTCTACCAATATATCCTTTAATCTTACAAGGTTATCTCGGCTCCGCTGAAGCTGCCGATTGGTTTCTTCCCGACGCAGTTTGTAACGTGCCATACCGGCCAGTTCTTCCAAGAATACCCGTCGCTCCTTGGGGCTGTACTCTACAAATTGTCCCACCTGACCCTGATCAATGAGACCATAAGCCCGCGGGTGGGCCCCTGTATCCAGAAACAGGTAGACAATATCTTTTAAGCGGCAGGGACGATTATTAAGCAGATATTCTGAATCCCCTTGACGATAAAGACGCCGGGTAATAGCTATTTCTGGTAGGTCTTTTAACCCTTTAGGGGCCTTCCCGTCTTCGTTGTCAAGCACCAGTCTTACTTCAGCAAAGGCCGGAGCCCGACCGTTACCGCCAGCAAAAAGGACATCGGCCATCTCTCGGACTCGAAGACGTCTTGGATTTTGTTCTCCTAAGACCCAACGCAAGGCATCTAAGACATTGCTCTTACCTGAGCCGTTTGGACCTACAATGGCCGAAATGCCCGGAGGAAAAGGCAAAACTACCTTATGCGGGAAAGACTTGAAGCCGTAAATCTCCAGACGTTTTATACGCATAGTTGGCGCAAGTTTAACCAAATCGCCAACGTGAGCAAGAAAATTTTACACTGGGGGAACAATGATTTCCACAAACCGCAAAGGCAACTCTATAGCCACCACCGTACCTTGACCGGGAGTGCTGTGAATATAGAGGTTTCCTCCATGGGCGGTGGCTATCTTCTGTACCAGATAAAGCCCCAGCCCCGGGGCCTTGGGCTTGGTAGTAAAAAAGGGAAGAGTGGCCTTTTCTAGGACCTCTTTTGTCATGCCCGGGCCATTGTCTACTATCACAATGGCCAACACATCGTAACAAAGCTTGGTCTCCACCCTTATGTTACCACTTTCTTGGCCTTGTAAGGCCTCACCAGCATTTTTTAAAACCTGCCATACGGCTTCACGAAGGAGGTCCGGGTCAACATATATCTCGGGGATCTCTGGATCTAGATTGGTCTGAAGCTTGATATTAGGCGGCAGTAATGGTCGAAACTCCTCACAAACCTTTTTTACCAATTCATTGATGTTAATAGGGACAAACTTTAACTTTAAAGGCTTGGCTACCTGAGTTAATTCTCGAATGACCTGCTCCAAGCGATTGACCTGTTCTTCCACAATACGTACGTGTTCTTCAAGCTCTTTGGGTAATTGGGGATATTTGGCCATACGACGGACTAACCCCCCAACAACCGTAAGGGGGTTTCGTAACTCGTGGGCCAAATGACAAATTAGCTCTATAGTAATGTTGAGGCTCTCCATGTGAGCCAACCTACGTTCACAAAAACTCTTTTCTCGGAAAAGGGCAATAATTTCCCAAAACAAACGGGCTCCTAAGTGGTCTATGACCTTGGTCTTTTTGGGTTTTAAGCGGTAGATTTTCTCAAGGACTTCTTCGTCGCCGGTAAGCTCAATAACAAGATCGGCCTGGGGAAAACGCTCAAAAAGCTCCCGGAAGTCCTGGGTGACAAAGATACCCTTTTCGCGCGCATAACGTATTCCTGGAGCCTTAGGGTTGAGATCAGCCACTCCTAAAATGTTTAAACGCATATTTCGAGGTTGGTATTCCTCAAAGAGGAGGAGTATTTCGTGACACCCCTTGCCGCCACCAACAATTATTACGTCTATCTCGTGTGGTATATGCATCTCAAAAAATCCTCAAAAACAATGCCTTAAGATAAAAGGTCTCCGGCATTGCCATCAAGGGAGGATGGTCTAAGGCTTGCATACCATATTCTAGTAATTGAAGCGACCGCAAATATGCCCTTGCTTCCCTATTAATTAGGTCTTTTAAGGCCGAAAGGCTCAAAAATTGCGAGCAAGACGCAGAAAGAAGCACTCCTTCCGCTAAAATATTCTTCAAGGCCAGTTTATTCACTTGTCGGTAACGCAAGAGTCCAGACTTTAAGGCCCTGCGGTGTTTAATAAAGGCCGGGGGATCCAAAATAACCACCTGGGCAGGGGAGGTGTTTTCTAAAAAGTTTTCTACCCGCTCTTGAATAAAGACAATCTTGTGGTGCAAGCCATTTAAACGGGCGTTCTCTTCGGCCTGGGCCAAGGCCTCTTGGGAACGATCCACCGCCAAAATCCGCTGGGCCCCGGCATGAGCAGCATTGAGGGCAAAGGCCCCTGAATAACAATAGAGATCATAGACCATCTTGTCCCGAACGTAGCGCCTTATCTTGCGCCTGTTTTCCCGTTGATCCAAGAAAAAACCAGTCTTTTGTCCATGTACAGGGTCTACCACGTACCAAAGACCGTCAATTTGGACCTTTAAAGGCCCCCTTACAGTGCCTAAGATTTCGGTCCCTAGGGGAAGACCTTCTTCTTCCCTTACCGGCAAATCGTTACGCAAAACAACGGCCTGGGGAGCAAGGATCTCTCTAAGGGCTTGAAGGATCTCCTCGCGCAGACATTCCATACCAGCCGTGGCTATTTGTACCACACACACGCGTTGGTAAACATCAATGGTAAGGCCAGGTAGCAAGTCTCCTTCAGCATGAACCAGGCGGAAACACTCTTCTGTCGGATAAACCTCTTTCCTCCTGGATAAGGACCTTTTAAATTGCTCGATAAAAAAATCCACCCCGATATGGACATCCTTTCGACAAAGGACCCTCCCCACAATGTAACTCTTGGGATTTATATAACCCACCGCCAGAAAGTGATTTTCGGGGGTAAGTAAACGCACGAGACAACCAGGGGATAAATCGCGCAAGACATGCCGGTCTTTAAAGTCCTTTTTAGAGAGCCATAATCTACCAGAAAGCACCTTACCCACCCCTTGGGGGGTAAGTCTAACGCCGCGGTAAGGCACCCTTTCCCCCTAAAAGTTCTCTTAAGAGGCCCAATTTCTTTAAGACTTCAAGGGAACGGAAGGTATCTGCAGGCCCTATGGTGTGCGGAACATAAGGCACATAGGCCCTTTCAGGAGACTGGCGAATGGCCAGAGGTACATAGTCGTCAAATAAGACCTCTCCGTCGGCAGTTACATAGGAAAGGTGTAAGTCAAGAATAGGACGCACTACCGCCAGCTTCCCCTGAGAATCAAACCCCAAAGGAAGGTCTTCAAAACGCCGCTCACTAAAGCCCAGGAACCAAACTCCAGGTCGAGAATGGCCGGTAAATTTATCGGTCATTTCCGGCGTTGCACGGCCGGTCTTGAGGTATTCCCTCACGAGAGTCTCTATTTCAGAGGAGCCCTGGACCAAAAATTCACTCCAATCATCCCAATCGGGATCTTCTTGGAGCATTAAGTGCCACCCCTTATCCTGAAAACTCCACAAGGCATGACATGTACTACAACGTGCTTTAGACAATACCTTGGGGTTATGAAAGGCCCTAGAAGCATCAGCAACCTTATGACAATTCGTACACCGCACCTTGACGGCCTGAGATTCTTTAGCGTAATAATGTCCATCGCCCATTACTTCGGCCTTGGTATGACACGCCAAGCAACTCATACCATGCTTAAGGTGCACATCAGGGGTGAGCTCGTGGAACTCCACCCCCCAAGGCCTTGGGGGTAAATGGCCGTCTATAAAGGGGCTACGAAACTGATAGGGATAGTCGTGTTCAAACATGCCGTAATAATCCCACCCCACCCGATTACCGTAATGACAATGGAGGCAATTACGATCAGGCGGATCCTTTACAAAACGGTGGTCCTCTAAGTGCCCTTGGGCAAAGCGTAAGTGACAAGCAGCACATCCCACACCGCGCCGAGTCTCGGAATAGTCATCACCAGCATAAAATAGATGACAGCGCAGACAGCGACGACGTAAGAGGTCACTTACCAGATCATCCAGGCTCTTTATTTGTTGCGGTACAGGCAAATCAACGGCTTGAGATACGAGGGAGAGACCAAATATCTCCCTTACCTGATTAACCTCTCCGGCCAGGGTGTAATGCAAGGAAGAAGTTATTTCCTCTACCTCTTGGGGATGACATCGTCCACAGGTAGTCTTCATCAACTGGGGAGAAGCAGGATATCGCCTCAGGTCCTTATGCGCCTGCCTTGCTCCTCTTGCCGGGTCCCTCCCCCTATGGCACTCCGTACAAGCAAACTGGTGCTTTTCATCTAGCCTTACATCGTGACAGTCTTGACAGTGTTTCAGGGCCCAGGCATTTGTCGGCCATAAAAATGTCAGGAAAAAGAACAAGATTAAAATCTTGGAAATCTTACACATGGAGCTTACATACCTTTACGGCTGCTTTGTCAAGCAATTTAGGAAGGCCCCCTTGGCTTTGGGGCGTATAACCAAAGGCCTCTTGCCACACTTCAGGACTTTCCATACACAAATATACACATAAATTAGGGGCAATTTCCTTTATCACCCGGTATAAACGACGGTATAAGGAAACCCTTAGATCACGAAAGTAGCGCCTCTTGCCGTCTAACCCTACCACAAATTCTTCGCTAAAAATCTTGGTATACGGAAAGCGCGAAAGGGCAATGTCTTTTAATACAGGCATATAACGTAGGCTACCAAGACTTATCCATACGATATTAGAGGGAGAAACGGTCTCCAACAAACGTCGCGCTACAGCTTCGTATTCCTCCTCTGCTCCAGGATAGTAGATAATAGGATCAAAGTGAAAGGCCACAGGATAGCCCCATGAGACTACCTTACTTGCCGCGGCTAAACGCTCTTCAAGACCAGGAGCCCGGTGTTCCTCTGTGGCTACTATTCGAGGGGTATTAACCGACCAAGCCACAATTGTCCGGCGGCGGTGGTCAAGGCCCTCCAAAGTAGCAATGTTGGTGGTCTTGGTCTTTAGTTCTAGCACGCTTTGATCCTGTTGGGCAAAAAAAACCACCAAACGCCTATTGAGATCGGTAAGGGGATCTAAAGCAGCACTGTCGGTAAATTCGCCGGTCCCGATACGCAGGACCTGTCCGGGCCTTAACTCCTCCCAGGCTACGGTAAGCTCCTCCAGGCCTTGGTCCCACAGATTTATAAATACACTGAGCCAAGGCTCATTAAAATAGGCCTGCAATATACAGTAGGAGCAATCAAGAGGACACCCCTGGCCAATATGGAAAATACGGTAACCGCAACAAGTATAGGCCTTGGTGCCCGGACAGGGTCTAAAAAAACGTCCCAAAAAGCGGGTTAAAAAGAGGGTTTCCTTCCCCCACGCCAGCACCCTGGGCCAAGGTCCCAAGGGAATCTTGGGCTTTTGACCTGGTGGTAGTACATCTACCGGAATACCAGGAACACGGGCCAGGATCTCTTCTGTCCAAGAAGAATGGACCACCGAGGCATCTACAAATATCCGGCGCAAAAAGGGTCTCTTCATTAAAAGGCATAGATACTACGTATAAGAGGGAGTGGTCAACGCGAAAGATTTTCATTATGCCAAAAATATTTCCGGGGATCGTAGGAAGCAATAAATTCTTTGATTTCCTCTTGGCCCATGGGCCGGGCAAAGTAAAATCCCTGCACCTCCCCCACCCCAAGGCCGGTAAGAAAAGCCAGTTGCTCCCTGGTCTCCACTCCTTCGGCTACGGTCTTTTTCCCTAAACTGGTGGCCATATTAACAATGGCTTTGACTATTTCCACGTCTTCGCGGCTATCGGGTAAGCCCCGTACAAAAGAGTAGTCAATCTTTATCTTTTCTGCAGGTATGCGTTTCAGATACACCATGGAAGAAAAACCTGTACCAAAATCATCAATGGCTATTTTAAAGCCCAAATCGCCTAATTCCTGTAACATCTCCCTATTTTTTTCTTTACACTCCAAGAGCACCCGTTCGGTAAGTTCGATCTGTAACCAGCCTGGTTCTATGTTGGCTTCACGCACCAGACGCCTTAAAAAAGGAATAAGCTCACCATCTTTGAATTGACGTACAGACAAGTTCAATGAGAGATAAATATCAGGGCACTTGTGGCTAATTTGTCCTAGAAAACGCACCCCCTCTTCAAAGATCCAATGTCCAACCGGCACAATGAGACCGGAATTTTCCAGGGCCGAGATAAATTGCCCCGGCAAAATAAGGCCTTTATCAGGATGATGCCAGCGCAAAAGGGCCTCTAAACCCACTATTTGGCGGCTACTTAGGTCGATTATCGGTTGATAGAAAAGGACAAACTCTTTTCTATTAAACGCCTCTTCTAATTCTTTAATAATATTAAACTCTTCAAAAAACTTTTGGGTCTCTTCCTCGCGGTAAAAAGCAACCCCACCCTGTTTGTCTTTTTGGACCCTTTTTAAGGCCACCGTAGCCGCCTCAAAAAGACTCTGAGCGGTACGACCATCTTCGGGAAATAAAGACACCCCAATACTAACTGTGATATGCAAAATTTTGTCCTTATAGACATAAGGTTCTTCTAACAGCTTTCTGATTTCAAGCAGTATATTTGACAATTGTTTTTTATTATTAAAATAACACAATAGTGAAAAATCATCAGGACCTGTTCGAGAAACAATATTAACATAACGTTCAACAGATAATAAGCGGTTAGCCAGTTCTTTAATAAGAAAATCGCCGGCCAAATAACCAAAAGAAAAATTAATTAAAGAAAGGTTGTCTACATCTATACGAATAATAGCGAATTTATCGTTTTTTATATCAGCTATCTTTACCTCTTTTTCTAAAACGTTTAAAAAATAGCGGTCATTACCAAGACCTGTAAGATCATCAGAAAATAATAACTTTTCAAGTTTTATATTATTAACTATATAAGTCCAGGCAAGAGACAAAGACCTAGAAATTTCAATAAAGACTCCAGGATTATTTACAAAGCTGGGCTTATTACAATAAATAAGTAACAATCCTCTCATTTGATCACCAAGGAATAAAGGTATAACTATCAAAGATTTAAATCCTGCCTCACAGGCACGCTTTAGGAGAGAATTTTTCTCAGCTTCTTTACAAATATCACTAATTATAATAGGACTACCTTTTAAGAGCACTCGGATATAATCCTTCCAGGGGGAAGATAAAGGATCTCCACGCATAATATTTATACCCTTCAGATATTCCGTATTGCCTGAAGCAGCATATATACTAAGCTTTTCACCTTCATTTTCTTCTATACCTATCCAAACCAATGAAAAATTGCCAAGCTTAAAAATAAGATCACAAGCACGTTGAAAAAGACTTTTAACGGAAGTGCGTTCTTCATATATCAAAAAATTTATTTCCCGTAGTAAAATATACAACCGATTAAGTGATGCTAGTTCTGCTAGAGTACGTTCGACATCTTTCCTGCCCTGTTCGAAAAAACCCCTTAAGAGCAAAAATAAATTATAGATTAATAATTTAAAAGTTGTTTGCATAAAGGAACAAAAATTATTATGATCTGAATAATTCGAGTCTAGTTTATATTTATCAGCCATCTGTTTTAAGAAGTAGTTATAAAAAAAATTGGTTGCTATAAAGATAAAGGATGGGCTGATCCCTAATTCGGCATGTAAAAGACCTACTGATATAGCTTTATCAAAAAATCTTTTTGACAAAGGATCGGAGAAAAGATCATCAAAAAAAGAAAAAATACGTTGTTTAAATAATTTTTCGTCTTCCGGAAAGACAAAAAGATCTTGAAAAAAGGCAGAAGTGTAGGGATTTCTCTTGAGGTATTCTACAAAGTCCTCCACAAAATTTGTGGCAAAGATAAATTTTCTCACTTCTGGTAAAAGGGCTAGCTCTCCTTGAGAAAGGCTCAGAATCTCGTGATCTTTGCCTTCTTTATCCGCCAAGGCTTATACCCCCACAAGTATTTGTTAGCCTTACAATCGGACAAAAAGACAGACAAGTTAACACAAGGAGAGAATAGATCGGAACCAGAAACACCAGCTGTAGGGTACAAAAACAGAAAAGGGCCCTAAAAGGCCCTTTTCTAAAAGGAGATTATTTTAATTTGGCTAAGGGGCTAGTCCACAGCAAAGCCGGGCAAAGTGAATAAGCGGCTCAGGCCACACACCAAAAAGGAGCACCCCGGTAAGTGAGATAGCTAAACTGGTAAACAGATATCCCGTAAGATTTAAAGTCACTTCCTTTTCAGGAGGGCGCATATACATAAGCATTACCACCCTTAGATAGGGGTAGGCCGCAATACAACTGGCCAACACAGCCGCAATAACCAAAAGGGGATGTCCTGCCTCAAAGGCCGACCGGAAAACATAAAACTTACCCACAAAACCCGCGGTAGGAGGGATGCCGGCCAAAGAAAACAGAAAAACTAACATTAAAAGGGCCGCCACCGGATGTGTCTTGGAGAGCCCCTGAAAGTCGTAAATACTTTCCCCTAAGAAATCCTTTTGCCGAAGCAAAATAATTATGCCAAAGGCACCAATATTCATTAAGGCGTAAATAAAAAGGTACATCATGGTAGCGGACATACCTTCTTTGGTCCCCGCAATAATTCCCAAGACCGCATAGCCGGCATGAGCGACAGAGGAATAAGCCAACATGCGTTTTATATTGGTTTGTACCACGGCCAAGGAAGCACCGACAAAGAACGTGACCACCGCAAGCGGTATCAGAAAGTGCGTCCAACCCACTTTGGCCGTGCCTAAGGCCAGCAAAAACACCCGACCCATAGCGGCAAAACCGGCCGCCTTGGGACCTACAGACATAAAGGCCGTCACGGAAGTGGGTGCTCCTTCATAGACATCTGGCGCCCACATATGGAAGGGCACCAACGCCACTTTAAAACCAAAGGCAATGGCAAAGAGGGCCAAAGAAAAAAGCAGGGCCTTGTTGGCCAACAAACCGTGAGTCCCCAAATAATTGGCAATGGCCTCCATATTTATGGAACTGGTTAGTCCATAAATATAGGTTATGGCCAATAAGAGAAAGGCCGAAGCAAAGGACCCCAGAAGGAAGTATTTCATGGCCCCTTCTAGCGAGCGCATGTCGCTATAAAGTAAACCCGCCAAGACATATACGGAAAGCGACATGACCTCAAGCCCCAAATAAAGGAGCACCAAATCTTTGGCCGAAGCCATGATCATCATTCCCGCCACGGCATACATCATGAGCCCGTAATACTCACCAAAATGGATGCCCACGACCCTGCCGTAGCCTGGAGAGATCAGAGTGGCCAATAATAAGACCAACAAGAAGATGGTCTTAAAAAAGAGCGCGTAGGAATCTGCCGCATAGGAAAAGGCAAAGCTAGTCCCTACAGTCCAATAGACCACCCCTAGGGTTACCGCCACCGTGGCCAGTGTGATCCAAGTAAAGACATCCTTGAATTTCACTACCCGGTCCAAAAGGACCAAAGCGCTGGCCACCACCACCAAAATCGTCTCAGGATACACCGCTACGAAGCTAGGAAGGGAGGACCACATGTAGCCCCTCCTTTATGATTTCACTTATTGGCGCCGCAGGAGCGCCCGCCCCATTGACATGATCAAGCAAGGCCCTTACCGACTCGTGCATGAATCCAAGGAAAGGTGTCGGATAACAACCTATCCATAGGACTAAGATCAACATAGGCACCAAAGCAAACACCTCTCTCATCTTTACATCCCGTAAGCCAGCCACCTTGGGATTAATATCCTGACAAAAGACCCTTTGATATAGCCACAACATATACCCCGCACCAATAATTACTCCAGAGGCCGCAAAGGCTGCCGCCCACTTCTTGGAACAGAAAGTTCCCAATAGGATCAAAAACTCACCAATAAAACCATTGGTGCCTGGCAGACCTATAGAGGCCAGGGTAAAGACCATAAAAAAGGCCGCATAGATGGGCATCACCGTGGCTAAACCACCGTAATCTTTGATGGCCCTGGTGTGGGTACGCTCATAGACTACCCCCACACACATAAACAAGGCCCCCGTAACGATACCGTGATTTAACATCTGGAGGATAGCTCCCTCCATGGCGTTGCTATTGAGCGAAAATATCCCCAAGGTGACAAACCCCATATGACTGACCGAACTATAAGCAATAAGCCGTTTGAGATCGTCTTGAGCCAAACAAATGATACCCCCGTAGATAATGGCTATAACCGAAAGCATAAGCATGGGGAACATCATAGCTTTGGCGGCCAAGGGGAAAAACGAAAGCGAAAACCTTAAAAACCCGTAAGCCCCCATTTTAATGAGGATACCAGCCAGTATGACTGAGCCTGCGGTAGGAGCCTCTGTATGGGCATCAGGTAACCAGGTATGTACCGGCCACATGGGTACCTTGACCGCAAAGGCCGCAAAAAAGGCCCAAAACAACCAGAACTGAAAGTGATAAGGTAGGCCCAGCTTCATTATCTCTAGGATATTGAAGGTACCGGCCTTCAAGTATAAAAAGATGATACCCACCAACATGAGGACCGAGCCTACCAGGGTATACAGGAAGAACTTGATAGTGGCGTAAAGCCTCTTGGGGCCTCCCCAAATACCAATGATCAGGTACATGGGGATAAGCATGGCCTCCCAAAAGAGATAAAAGAGAAACAGATCTAGGGAGCAAAAAACACCCATCATGGCCGCAGCGGTAAGGAGCAAGGCAATATGGAACTCCTTTACCTTTTCGGTAACGGCTTCCCACGAAATCAAAATACAAAGTACAGTAATCAGCGCCGAAAGTAAGATGAAAAGGACACTGATACCATCTACTCCCAAGAAGTAGGAGATGCCCCAAGACTTAATCCAGGGATGCCTCTCCACAAACTGCATACCCACAAAACCCTTATCGAACTCCCAAAACAACGGCAACGTGACCGCTAAGTCCGCCAGAGCTACCACCAGACTAAACCAACGTATTAACCGGTCGCTGCGCGGGAGGGCAAGCAGGATCACAGACCCTACCACTGGGAGCCAGATAATTAATGAAAGCAATGGAAAATCTGACATGCGCAAGGCCACTTCCATGGAAGCCCTCCTAAAAGAGATAGATCAACAAAAGTACCACCGCGGCACCGGTGGCCATAATCAGGGCATAGGTATTTACTACACCGTTTTGCAATTTACGCAGACCTTCGCCACCGCGCCGGATGAGATCCGGAATACCGTTAACTGTGCCTTCAATACAGGCCGAATCAAGCACTCCTTGAATTACCCCCCTGGCCAGGAACAACGTAGGCTTAATAATGCTGTAGAGATAAATTTCGTCCCAGTACCACTTACGGTATAGATAGCGGTAAAGCTTGGGACACTTTTCCGGCAGGAGACGCTGAAGCTCTGGCCGCTGACAATAAACCACATAGGCAATATAGATACCCAACAAGCCCACTACGGTAGACACACCCATGAGAAGGAGTTCTACCAAGTGCTCATGCTCTTCCAGGGCCGGAGATAGATGGAAATGGGGATGTCCGAGCACCGGTTCCATAAAGTGGGCAAAGTGATTGCTGCCCCCCAAAGCCGATGGTACGCCTAACCACCCCGTAACCACGGCCCCAACAGCCAGAATCATCAAAGGTATGGTCATCACCTTAGGAGACTCATGGGGTTCATGACCATGGAGCACTTCACGTCCCCTAAATTCGCCGAAAAAGGTCATGAAAACTACCCGGAAGGAATAAAACGCCGTAAGACCAGCTACTAAAGTACCCACAAACCATACCAGCTTGCCCCAAGGGTATACCGAAGCAAAGGCAGACCAAAGAATTTCGTCTTTACTGAAAAAGCCCGCCAACCCCGGCACACCCGAGATAGACAGAGAAGCAATTAAAAAGGTCCAGAAGGTCTCGGGCATATATTTCTTAAGCCCACCCATATAACGCATGTCTGTAGGATCTGGGGCATGGTGCATGGCGTGCATCACGCTACCCGCACCAAGAAATAGCAAGGCCTTGAAGTAGGCGTGCGTGAAGAGGTGAAACATACCCGCCGCAAAGGCCCCTACCCCACAGGCCATAAACATGTAGCCCAGCTGGGAAAGGGTCGAATAAGCAATGACCCGTTTGATATCAAACTGGGTAGGTGCAATAGTGGCGGCCATGAAACAGGTAAAAGTCCCTGCCGCCGCTACAACGGCCATGGCCACATTTGATAGTTCGAAAATTTCATGACACCTACATACCAAGAATACCCCGGCCGTAACCATGGTGGCCGCGTGAATCAAGGCCGACACCGGTGTCGGACCTTCCATGGCATCGGGCAACCAGACATGGAGCGGAAACTGAGCACTCTTACCCAAGGAACCACAAAAGAGCAACACCGCCATCAAAGTCACCAGCAGTACATCATGTCCAAAAAGCCTAATGGTCTCGTGGGCCACTTCGTGGACATGCTCAAATACCGGCTGGTAATACACGGTCCCAAAGGTTAAAAAGACCAAAAATACCCCTAAAGCAAAACCAAAGTCGCCAAAGCGGTTGACAATAAAGGCCTTTTTGGCCGCATCAGCAGCACTCTTTTTCTGATACCAGAATCCTATCAAGAGATAAGAGCACAACCCCACAGCTTCCCAACCAAAAAACAATTGTAAAAAGTTGTTACCTGAGACCAGCATCAACATGGAAAAAGTAAAGAGGGAGATATAGGCAAAGAACCGGTAATAACCCGGATCATCTTCCATATAGCCTATAGAGTAAACATGGATCAGGAAGGACAAACAAGTTACCATGGCCATCATCATGGCCGAGAGGGGATCTACCTGAAAACCCACCCCCACTTTAAAGGTATCGGCGATAATCCAAGAATAGAGGTCAAAACTAGCCCGGGCTCCGTGAATCACCGCAATCAGGGTCTTCATGGCCAACAGAAAAGACCCAAATACCGCGATACACGGAAGCCAATGGGCCCTCTTTTGGATGTACCAACGCCCAAATAACAGGGTAATTATCGAGGCAATTAACGGTAAAAATGGAATCCAAACCACGTACGTCATAGCTTACCCCTTGAGTAGGCGAAATTCGTCCATGTGCACTTCACGCGTCTTCTTGAAAAGAAGTACCACCAAGGCCAACCCAATAGCCGCTTCCCCAGCGGCTACAGCAATGACAAAAAATACCAATAGATGGGCCGCTGTATCCTCAAGCCCCCGCCCCAACGCCACCAGCGAAATATTTACGGCGTTTAACATGATTTCAATGCACATGAGCATGATAATAACGTTGCGCCGGGCAATAAAACCAAAGGCCCCCAGAGCAAATAACACCAAACTAAGGACCAAATACCAAGAAATCGGAATCATACCTCGTCCCCTTTGAAACGAATTCGTCTGGTCAAAACTACGGCTCCCAAGACCGCCACTAAGAGGAGCACCCCCGCCGTTTCAAAAGAAAGGATATGTTGCGTAAATAGAGCCTTACCTAACACCTTGGCGTGCCCCACTTTGGCAATCACCTCCGGGGTCATGTCTCCCACTACCGGACCGGCCTTAAAGTCTTTGATGGCTTCAACCGCCAAAACACCCATCACGATAGACACCGTGGCTGCTACCGGCCAGAATACGTGAAAGTTTCGGATGTTAAGCTCTGTGCGTAGATTGATCATGTAAACGACAAAGAGGAATAAGACCAACACCGCTCCCGCATAGACTATGATCTGCACCAAGGCCAAAAATTCGGCGTCTAAGGTGAGAAACAATATGGCCTGATGGAAGAACATCACCAACATCCACAATACCGCATGAACGGCATTGCGGTTGGTGACTACCAAGAGAGACGTAACAACCAATACTATTGCCAGATATAAGAACACCAAAGTCTCCATTATACGCCCTCCGCCTTACGTTTTGGCGCTGGAAGTTTTTCCACCGGTATCCCACGTGGCCGCCAGAAGGGATTGAAATAAGGCCTCTTCTGGGTAACGATAAATTCATCCCAGTTTTGTAAGAGCTTTTCCTTATTAAAATAGAGGTCTTGGCGAGAATATCCCGAGTATTCGTAAAACTCGGTGAGCACTATGGCGTTTACCGGACATACCTCTTCACAATAGCCGCAAAAGATACAACGCAGGGCATCGATCTCGTAACGTTTGACTATCCGTTTGCGGGTCTCTGGGTCTCTTTCTGTCTCAATAAAAATACATTGTGCCGGACAAACCTGCGCACACCGATAACACCCTATACAACGGTCTTTGCCTGTCTCGGGATCGCGCACCAAGGCGTGGCGCCCACGAAAACCGGGAGCAAGAGGCTTTTTCTGCTCCGGATACTGCACCGTGACAGGCTTGGCAAACAACTTACGAAAAGTAAGTGACAAGCCCTTCAGAATTTCCAACAGAAATACGCGCGTAAATATTCCTTGTTGACTCATAGCACTCCCACCTCTAGGCCAATACCTTTATCAAGCCCGTAATCACTATATTCAAAAGGGCCAACGGAATAAGAATCTTCCAACCTAACCCCATGACCTGATCATACCGATAACGCGGCAAAGTGGCCCGTACCCAGATATAGAAGAAGATTAGGAAATAAAGTTTTACCAAAAACCAGAAAAACGGGATCCCCGGAATGGGGAACGGACCATACCAGCCCCCTAGAAAACAGATCACCGCTACCATGCTCATTACAATCATGCCGAAATACTCGGCCAAATAGAACAAGGCAAAACGCATGGCGCTGTATTCCACAAAATAACCAGCTACCAATTCGCTCTCTGCTTCGGGAAGATCAAAGGGGGTACGATTGGTCTCGGCAATGGCCGCCACCATAAAGACAAAAAATCCAATAATCTGCGGGATCGCAAACATCTTAAAGGGGCTATTTATCTGGGCCTTGACGATGTCGATCAGGTTTAAGGAACCAGCCAACATCATTACCCCTACCAGGGCCAAGGCCATAGCGATTTCGTAACTGATCACCTGCGCTGAAGCTCGAAGCCCGCCCAAAAAGCTGTAACGAGAATTAGAACCCCAACCAGCTAAAATGACGCCGAAAGAAGATAGAGAACTTAGCGCCAAAATAACCAGCAAGGCACAATTAACGTTGGCTACCACAAAATTTTGCCAGATAGGGATCACGGCCAAACTGGTCGCTCCCGCTACCAAACTGATAAACGGGGCAATCATAAATACCGGACGATCCACACAATCGGGGGTAATATCTTCCTTGGTAAGGAGCTTCAACACGTCGGCTATGGGCTGCAACAACCCCCTAGGCCCTACCCGGTTTGGACCAATTCGTTGCTGCATACGCCCGATCACCTTTCGTTCGGCATACGTGGCATAGGCCACATGCAACAAGGTGATCACCACCAACACCAACCCCTTAATAAGGGAAAGCCCCGTGTACTTTAGTAAAAAATGATCTGCGGCATCGTATAAAGTCTTTGCGTCCATAAGCCCACCTACCGATCACATTCTCCAAGAACAATGTCCACACTACCAATGACAGCAATAAGGTCTGCCACCATCTGGCCTTCACACATGGCCGGGATGGCAGAAATATGTACGAAAGAAGGAGCACGAATGCGCATCCGCCAAGGATGCCCTGTACCATCACTAACGATGTAAAAACCTAATTCCCCTTTGGGCACCTCTGTGGCCACATACACCTCGCCCTCGGGCACCACAGGTAACTCCACACCGCGCACCACATAACCCTTTTTGGGGTGTGGAGCGGCCTGAGGTCTCTTTATTTTGCCAAAAGGCATCAAGAGATCAGGAGCATTTTCAGCAAGCACAGGCTCACCCTCGGTACCAGAAAGCTTATCCAGACACTGTCTAATTATCTTATTGGCCTCGCGCATTTCCTTCATGCGTACACGGTACCGAGCGTACACGTCTCCTTCGAACTCAACGGCTACCTCAAAATCGAGCTCGTCATAAATGAGATAAGGGACACTGCGACGCAAATCATAAGGCACACCAGAACCGCGAAGACTCGGACCAGTAAGCCCGAGATTTACCGCCTCTTGTCCAGAAACTACCGCTATGCCCTTAGTCCGCTTCAGCCAAATACGGTTTACGTCAATTAAAGTCTCGTACTCTGGGATTCGTTTGGGAAATTCTTCGGTAAACTTATAAAGTTCGTCGATAATCTCTGGGGTTACGTCCATACGCACCCCGCCGATACGCGGATAGCTCACCGTAAGACGGGCTCCACACATCATCTCAAATATGTCCAGGAGCCACTCACGATCACGGAAACAATATAGAAAGACGGTCATGGCCCCAATGTCCAAAGCATGGGTGGCCAGCCATAATAAGTGACTGGCTATACGGGCCATCTCACACGCGATAACTCTCAAGATCTGGGCCCGCCTGGGGACTTCAAGCCCCATAAGCTTTTCCACCGCCAGGCAATACCCAACATTATTGGCGGCCGAAGCAATATAATCTAAGCGGTCTGTAAGGAGCATGTCTTGGGCATAGGTGCGAAATTCAGAAAGCTTCTCTACCCCACGGTGCAAATAGCCAATGCGTGGATCACAACGCACAATAGTTTCACCATTTAGCTCCAAGAAAAGCCGCAATACCCCGTGGGTGGCCGGATGCTGCGGCCCCATATTTACAAAATACGGCTCGTCCCAAATATCTTCTGTCTGTTGTTTTTTAATGATCTCAAGCGTTGGTGCCATGACCTGCCTCCTGAGCCTCTGCCTCGGCCTGGGCGGCCTCTTCGGCCTTTTCTTTCTCTAAGAGCATGGGGTACCAGTCGTACACGGCCAGTTCACGGGCCTTTTTCTTGACCTCCTGATAAACTGGCCACTCTTGATCTTCTTCTAAGAACAAGGGGTAATCCTTACGTAACGGATGCCCTTGCCAATCCTCAGGCATGATAAGACGGCGCAGGTCTGGGTGGCCCTCAAAGATAATGCCAAACATGTCGTAACATTCTCTCTCTAACCAGTTGGCCGTCTTCCAAATGCACGTGACCGAATCAATCCTGGGATCTTCTTCCGGCACCTGGGCCTTAATACGAAGATAACGCTTATAGCGAATGGAAAAGAGATTATAAACCACCTCAAAACGAGGGGTCTTTTTCCCTGACCAATCCACCGCCGTCAAATCAGCCAGGTGATCAAAAAGGAGCTCCCCGTCATCGTGCAAAAAACGCAAGATATCTACGATTCGATCTCGTCGTACGATCACAGCCACCTGACCAGCACATTCTGTAACCTGGATAATATCCCCACCAAAGGCTTCTTTAAGCTTTTCCACCGCTAACATGTCTTCCCCCATTATCTAAAGGCTCCCCATCGTCCGTGTTCACGTCTTATCTTTTGTTGCAATTTGATAATGCCCTCCAAAAGGGCCTCTGGACGTGGCGGACATCCCGGGACATACACGTCTACCGGCAAAAATTCATCACAACCCTGAGCCGTGGAATAAGTTTTAAAAACCCCTCCCGAACAAGCACAACTACCCATGGCAATTACATAACGGGGTTCGGGCATCTGATCAAAGACACGGCGGACAATAGGAGCCATCTTCTTAGTAACCGTACCCGCTACAATTAATACGTCTGATTGCCTGGGAGATGCCCTAAAAATGATGCCGAAGCGGTCAAGATCGTTGTGACTGGCCCCTGCGGCCATCATTTCGATGGCGCAACAAGCCAAACCAAAAGTAACCGGCCATAAGGACCCTGTACGAGCCCAATTAAAGAGTTTGTCTAAGGTTGTAAGATAGACGTCTGTACCTGGAACCTGCCGCAACCCCTCATCTACCTCGACCGTACCCTTTATTCCCATTGAAACGCCCCCCTAATCCAGGCATAAAAATAGGCCACCAGAAGTAAAATGATAAAAATCACCATCTCCACGTAAGCAAAAAGACCTATTTGATCGAAAGTAACGGCCCATGGATAAAGAAAAACAGCTTCTACGTCGAATACGACGAATAGGATAGCAATGGCGTAAAATTTTATAGAAAAACGATGACGCGGCTGCCCCGTAGGCGGCAGACCACATTCATAAGCCACTCTTTTTTCGGGGTAAGGCCGCTTTACCGAGAGGAATTTATTTATGGTCACCATGGCCACCCCAATAATAAATACAATGCCCGCTACTAAAAGGATTGGAAGATATTGTAAAGACACACTAATCTGCATACAACATGCCTCCTATGCACTAGCCTGAGGCTTCTCTGGGGCCTCTTTCTTCTCGCCAGTGTCCTTTTGGGCCTCGGCTCCAGCAGGCTTTTTGGCCGCCGCAGCCTTTTTTACCGGCTTTTTTACGGCCTTTTTGGCCGGCGCCTTCTTTTCCTTAAGCACTAAGGCCTCGTTGGGACAGGCCTCTACACAATAAGGCTTTTTACCCGCCAAAATGCGATCGATACATAGATCACACTTGGAAACCTTACCCGTATTAGGATTAAAGACCGGGGCCCCCCACGGACAAGCATATATACAATTCATACACCCCACACAGAGACGCCCTTCTAAAAGCACCACATCTTTTTCACGCCGCATCGCGCCCGTAGGACACGCCTCGGCACACTGAGGTCGTTTACAATGCATACAGGAAAAATAGGCGTATGTCTCCTGGACCTCTTCGCCCTTCTTAACCTTTAGGACAAAGATCTGACAATTGGCTATACCTTCAGGGAGATTATGCGCCTCGCTACAGGCCTTCACACAAGAACGACAACCATCACACTTGGATGGGTCATGCTCTACGACATAGGCCATATCTATCCTCTCCTCATTCTAATGCTCTTTCAATGCCCTATTGCATTTCATTCTGCGACCTTACTGTCAAAAGGCGCCTGCTCCTCTTTGTAAACCCCTATACACAAAAATTCAGACTTTATGCTCAAAAACTCTACCTTTCTCACATTTCTTTAAGGGAAAAGTCTTTTCTAACCCACGCATAAAACGCCCAATAAACCCGGAAACAAAAAACCTGTTTTGGAGCGATATATCTCTTTTCAAGCGCTTTAATAGCGATTAATAAAGACACATTTAATTTTTCGATTGTTCACGCTTTTATACTAAAAAAAATTAAAAGTCAAGTATCTTCTGGGCTATATATACTGAAAAAATACGTCTGAGACCGCTTAAGACAGCTAAGGATTAGTATCCTTTTTAAGACCTTCTCTCCGCAAAGCCCTTTCGATAAATGAAAATGGGGTCCCCTACTTGAAGTATTTTCCAAGGTTTCCAGCCAGGCACAGGAAAATTGCAGCTCACCAACCAGGCACCCTCCCTGATTTCCCTGTCTAATTTGGCCCTCAAGTCCAATAAAAGATCCGGGAAGAGATAACAAAAAACCAGGTCATAACGGCTCAAATCCACTTGGAAAAAGTCTTTACGGTAGACTTTGGCCGGGGTAC
>JALSKZ010000023.1 GCA_026988575.1 Thermodesulfobacteriales bacterium
CGACCGTGAGACTGGGCCTTACCGGGGCCAGGACCTCAAAGAGCTCATAGCCCCGCACCACCAAGCGTCCAAGCCGCAGGGTTATGTTCCTTTTCCCCACCGGGGCCTTTTCGTCTATTTTCAAAAGGGCGGTAAGGGTATCAGGGCCGGCCACCGAAAGATCTTCCACCTTGATCCCCGGCCCTAAATTCAGGGAAAGCCCGCGCGACCTGAGGCGCATATTGGCGACCTTGAGAGTCACTTCCAGTTCATCGCCAACAAAGCCCGAGGCGGGATTAATTTCGGCAATAACCGGGGCAGGGACGATTAACAAAGATAAAGTATTGCTCCTCTCTCCGTTGCTTACCACCCAAAGTTCTGCAGAAAGCGGCCGACGCGGTATTTGTTCAAAGATGGTTGGTGAGAGGACAAAAGTAAGTCGCTGAATATCTGTTCTCGGTGTTTGGGCCACTTTAGTCACGGGAAGAGTAACTGCTTCTGTAAAACCTTGGGGTCTGATAAAGACCTGGTTTTCTTCGGGGCTTGGGGCGAGCCCGCGGGCGGTGATCGTCCCGTAATGACCAAGGCGTATTTTTTTCGGTGAAACCAGGAGCAACTGCGGCGCCGCCCATAAAGACTGGGCCCAGAGAAGACCTAAAAAGATCAAGCTCAAAAGCCGCATTTTACCCCCTCCTTACACGTGGGATAAACCAAAGAAAGGCAAGACCAAAGGCCAAAAGGGAGACCGTAGCCGGTTCCGGAATAGGTTGTGCACCCCCAAGGGGAGTCCCCTGGATATCTACTTTAAGAGGGGTTGACCAGGAAGCCGTACCAAGATCACTTATCAGGTACCACTGGTCATCTAGGAGGGTACCCTGGTAGGAGACCGTACCGGAAAAGACGTAATCCACACCGTTTTCGGTATAGACAAAGTTATTTAATGTAAAATCGAAGGCAAGCGACAAGTCTTTGATATAAAGGTTTGGATCTATAAGCAAGGCCGAATTATAAGGATCATTTACTAAGTTAAGAATGGTTTCGCCATCAGGGAGGGCAGCTATGTCTTCCCCGTCATAGTAAGTATTAGTTTGAGAATCATAGGAAGAAAACCAAAGCCAAGTAAGGTCATCATAAACGTTATCTTCATTTGGATTGGCCAGAGTAATTACATAGTTATTCTGGTAAAAACCTGTCCCGTCGTCTAGGAAGAAGGAAATTTCTATTTGTTCAAAATCTGTTGCTACCCCTAAGTTGGTTTGAGTAAGATTTTCCAGGTCTAAGAAGTAATAATAACCATCGTAATCTTTGAGACTTAACAAGCCTATATCGAATTCTTTGGCCCACAAAGACTTTGTTAACCCAAAGGCGACTAACAAAAGAAAAATCAAACTCAAAAAAAGACTTTGAAGGAAAATCTTCCTCATCACATCCCTCCTTTTCTACTATTACTGTTCAGGGATCCTCTCCTTACCCCTCTTACCCACCTCCATCTTCTTTTCACTTTTTCACTTAAAGTTTTGGGCAACATGGCCGAATTCTCTATTTAGCAATTTGAAATTTTCGGGAGACATTTTTGAGGAATTTTGGCGGAAAAATAAAGTCGGAAGCCTTGTCAACCTGGCCTAAAACCACGTCATCCAGGTTGTCATCCCTTTTGTAAACCCGCTAAAATTAAAAAAACTAGGGACCAAGAGGTGGTGGGTGGGGGCAAAATAAATCGTGATTTTGCGCTGGGTATAGCTTCTTTTGCGGCCTATGACCTTTGGATGCTCCTGTTTCCCTTGCAAGGGCTTGCTCTTTTATCAACAGCAGGCCCGCGGGCCATTGCCTTCTGGCTGGTACCCCATGTGCTTACTTTTTCCCTGCTTAGCTTAATCCCTAATGAGCGCTATTTTGACCCAATTTCTAAAGTAGCCCTTTTGCTCACCTGTGTTTTTACCGCGCTTTTTCCTTACGCCCCGCAATTTCATGGAAAGCTCTTGCTTTTGCTTGGCATCACCTCTGCTCTGGCCATGGTGCGTACGGCATCTCTTCTATGCCACCATCAAAGGCCTTGGAAAGCAGCAGCCTGGGCCTTGATTTTCGCTAATATTTTGCTCTCGTTAATCCTTGCCCTTAAAATTCCAAATGAAATCCTGTTTATAGGTCTTGGTCTGTTTTTGTTGATAGGTATATTTGGTTCTTTGCCTGCTTCTGCGCCTTCTTCTTCGGCCTCAATGTTCAGATATTTTCCTTTTATCTTTTCTTTTTATCTCTTAAGTGCCTTGCTTTATATAGTGCTTATGCCTCATTATGTTGAGGAGGCAATCTTTTTAGGTGTGGAAAACCTTTTTTATGTAGCTACGTTGTTATTGGCTGCGCGTTTATTACCTAAAGAAAAAGACCTTGTTTTGGCTTTAGGCATTGGTGGTGGGATATTTGCTATTTCGTTTTTTCATTCTCACGTGCCCTTGAGCCATAATTTGAGCATGTATGCCATTCAAATAGCCGTAGGTTTTGTGGATTTATTTTGTCTATATTTATTTTTAACTGGCGAAAACTATATTGCAAACCTTGCTAAAGGTTTTGCCTGTGTATTTTGGGGAGTAACAGCATCTTTGCCTCTTTACTACTTGGCCCGCGAGTCTGACTTTATTTTAATCGGCGGGAATATCATATTGGGTATTTCGCTTCTGTTATTTTATTTCACCGAACGCAGACGCAACGTTAAAAAAATTGTTTTGCTAACCAAAAATAATAAAGCTTTTAATAACCAAGAAACAAAACCAAAAGAAGTTTGGCAAACTAAGTCTGCCAAAGAGGAATTTGCTCAAAAGCTTTCCGCGCGCGAAAAAGAAGTATTTCAGCTGACCCTTGAAGGCAAAAGTATAAAGGAAATTGCCGAAGAGATAGGGATATCTATCTCTTCGGTAAAGACCTATTTACAGCGCGTCTATAAAAAAGCAGATGTCCGCAACAAACAAGAACTAATAGATAAATTTAGCTAAACACCTTTTTTACTGCTCTCGGTATCCGTTCCTATTTTTCGCTCCGAAAAAAAAGAACGAATCCCTTGGTCTCAGTATAGTCTATCGAAAGGGCAGGGTACCGGAACATCCACAGGTCGATGATATGGATCCTTCGCCTTCGGCTCAGGATGACAACTTAACCCTCTCTGGCACTTCCTTGCCTGCCCCGTAATTATTTCGTAAAAAAAATATCCTGTTTAAAACCCCACGTCTTCAAAGGGACGACGGCGCAGGCGGTGAGGAAGCGCAAGAGCCTCAGCCACTTTCAGGTCTTCTTCGGTTACCTCATCGCGCCCACAAAAGGCAGCGTGGGCCCGGGCTGCTTTGATAACGGTCAGGTCCCCGCGATGGCCATCAATACCTAGCGTAATGAGGCGTTTGGCCACTTCATAAAGCATTTCATCGGGAAGGGATATGTCTTTTAAGCGCTCTTTGGCCTTAACTATACGCTCGGCAAGGGCCTGGTTTTCCGCGGCGAATTCACGCTGAAAGGCTTCAGGGTCTTTTTCAAAGGCCATACGACGCTCTATAATGCGCACGCGCTCTTTCGGGTCTCTTAAACCCTCTACCTGTACGCAAAGGCCAAAGCGGTCAAGGAGCTGAGGGCGAAGTTCGCCCTCTTCAGGGTTCATGGTACCCACCAGCACAAAGCGGGCCGGGTGCGTAAAGCTTACTCCTTCTCGCTCCACATAGTTTACCCCCATGGCGGCAACGTCTAACAGGAGGTCCACCAGGTGGTCCTCAAGGAGATTTACTTCGTCCACGTAAAGGATACCACGGTGGGCAGCCGCCAGGATGCCGGGCTCAAAGTGTTTTTCCCCGGTTTTCAAGGCGCGTTCAATGTCGATGGTACCTACCAGACGGTCTTCGGTAGCCGAAAGGGGAAGATCCACCACCCGCACCTTGCGACGAATCTTGGGAAGACTGCCTTCTTCTTTAAAGCGTCTCTGGCACTCAGGACACCATTCCTCAGGTTGGGAAGGATCGCAGGAAAAAGGACACCCCTCAACCACTTCTATTTCAGGAAGTATGTCCGCCAGGGAGCGCACGATGGTTGATTTGCCTGTCCCCTTTTCACCACGAATAAGCACCCCGCCAAGCGAGGGATCGATGATATTCAAGATGAGGGCAAGTTTCATCTCATCCTGCCCCACAATAGCGGCAAAGGGATATACAAAGCGTTTCATCTAAAACCTCCTTGATTATTAATGGGAGCATGTTTTAGTCGATAATGCTTTCAGGGATCCGTTTCTATTTTTCGTTCCGAAAAATGGGAACGGATCCTAACGATGTCAGGCGTTGTACGCCCGCGCGATCTCGCCCCACACCCTTCATCACGAAGTGGCGTAGTCGCCGTGGCGATCTCAGGAACCCTCTAGAACTTCTACAACCTCTAGAACCTCTACCTCTTACCGATCACCGATCACTGCTCACTGATAGCTGACCACCCTTCGCCTTTCGCCTTTAGCCTTTTACCTTTCGGCCCCTCTACAACCTCTCCAACTTATAGATCACAACAAATTAAAGATAAAGGTCACCTGTCTTGTGCTCCAGCAATAGTATGGCTGCGGGCAATTTCGGCTAAGCGTTCAGCCCTTAAGGCCTCTGGAGTGAAGTATCTCGCCCCCAAAATTCGGGCAAGTTCCTTGGCCATCTCGAGGCGCACAAGGCCTGTCTCTGTATCCACCACGATAAAATTAACTTCAGGGAACAACTCCTTAAGCCTCCGGGCGAAAGCGTTTATCTCCTCCTGAGGCTTTCCGTGCCCAAAAGAGACGTTCCCACGCCCATCTGTGATGAAAAGAACGCTCACCGCAAGCCTAGGGTCCCTGCACAGGGTGTTCTGCAAAAAGTTAGCGGTAAAGTAAAGGGCATGAGGCAAGGGGGTTGAACCCCCGACAGGGAGATCCCGCAAAAGCTTTCCCGCAAGCTCCACAGAGCCTGTGGGCGGAAGCACAAGCCTTGCCTCTTTTCCGCGAAAGACAATCATGGCCACCCGGTCTCGTTTCTGGTAGGCGTTAAGAAGAAGACTCATGATAGCGCCTTTGGTCTCCCGCATGCGGGCCTCGGCAGCCATAGAACCCGAGGCATCAACACAAAAGACAAGTAGCCGCCCCCTGGGGGCCTTGCGCAGTTTTTCACGCAGATCATCGGTCTTGATCACAAGCCGCTCGCCAGCCCCTACCCCTCGCAGGGCCTGAAAAGGTGCTGCGGCCTTAAGGGTGGCCAAAAGGGCTATGTCCTTTACCGGGCCTTTGGGGACAACCGCCCGCACAAAACGCCCCCGCTGACCCAAACCCTTTGTTCTCTTGCCTGAAACAATGTTTTTTGACCGAGTACGTATTTTCTCTTCAAGGGGTCTTACGGCAAAGATCTCCCCGATCTCGTGGACCTCATCTTTTCCGTCCTGAGGGGTTAGCTCCTGCGGAGGGCCTTTTTCTTCTTTCGTCTGGTCTCCGCGTAGGTCTTCTAGCTCTTTTTGCGGCCTGGGCGGTTCAGAATGCTTGTAATTTTCCTGCCTTTCAGGCTTATTTTGCTTTTTTGATTGGGTCTGAGGTTGGTCCTTAGGTTCTTTTTCCTTGGGCTTGGCCTTTTTAGGGACTTCCCGCCGGCGATGGCGTAACACCATCTCGGCCACGACCTCAAGGTCTTCCACAGCTACCTCTTTATGTTTTAAAAGCGCGGCATGGGCGCGCGCTGCCGCGGCAAGCACAAGCTCTGCCCGGTGGCCCGCTACATTGGCCTCTTTTACCAGTTCGGCAATCAGCACCTTAATTTTCCCTGGGAGGGCTACCTGGGGATAGAGTTCTTTGGCCTGAATTATTTCTTCCCTGACGGCCTTTTCCTGGTCTTCGTAGGAGGCGCAAAAGGCCTTGGGGTCTTTTTCATAGGCCAGGCGCCGTTTGATTATTTCGGCCCGCAGAAGCGGGTCTTCTTCGTGGGTAACCAGGACACAAAGACCAAAGCGGTCGAGAAACTGCGGGCGCAGGGAGCCCTCTTCCGGGTTCATGGAACCAATGAGGACAAATGATGCGCTCTCGCGCAAAGAAAACCCCTCTCTTTCCACGATTATTTCTCCAGACTCAGCCACGTCAAGGAGCGCGGCTACCAGGTGATCAGCAAGGAGATTTACCTCATCGATATAAACCACCCCACCTTGGGCCCGAGAAATAAGCCCAGGCTGAAAAAAGGGCCTCCCCTGCGCCAGGGTCTTTTCGAGATCAATCGTACCAAAAAGGGATTCTTCGGTGGCGTTTAACGGCAAATTCACAAAGGGCGCCTTTTTTCCAGAAGATAAAGGCGGAAGAAGGGCCGCCAGGGCCCTGGCCGCGGTGGTCTTGCCTGTGCCCTTTTCGCCACAAAGTAAGACCCCACGGACATCCTTGGAGACCGCAGCAAGCTTTAGGGCAAGCTTTACCTCTTCCTGGCCCGCTATGGCTGAAAACGGATAAAAACTCATGGTAGCAAAATTAACATGAACGTGACATTCAGGAAAGGAGCTCCCAAAATCTTTAGGAGATCCGTCGCAAGGCCGTTTATCGTTTGTTCGCCTATACTACTGGGAGCATTTTTTAATCAACATTCAAGGATCTGTTCCTATTTTTCGGGACGAAAAATGGGAACGGATCCCAACCATAATTTTGTGTTTTACCTTCTTGAGCGGTAAATTTGTTTTGGTGCAGGTGGTGGCAGTTAACCGAAAGTCAGCAGTGCTTAAAGCCCCGGCCTTTGGTTGCCTAAAGGGGATCCCTGCGGTCAACGTAACCAGAAACTGCCTGCACCAGTGTGTTTATTGCTACGCACGCACCTTTCCAGAGACCCCACAAAAAGAAGTACACCTTTATGCCAATCTGCCTGAGCTTTTACGGCAGGAGCTTGCAAGGGGCAAGCTTAGGGCTCGTTTACCCAAAGCCGCTGCCTTCTCGACAGCAAGCGATGCCTTTCAGCCCCATGGTGCAATCTTAAAAACCACCCTCAAGGCCATGGAGCTTTTGTTGAAATACGGCGTGATGGTCTCTTTTCTCACCAAGGGGCGTATCCCCAAAGAGTGCTGGAGCTTGTTTGCCGAGTATCAGGGACTGGTTAAAGCGCGTTTTGGCCTGGTAAGCCTTGATCTTTCCTACCACAAGTTGTTTGAGCCACACACCGCCTCTCCTTTCTTGCGCCTGCGCCAGGTAGAAAAGGCCGCTCGCCTGGGGCTATCCCCTCAGGTGCGGGTTGATCCGGTGATCCCTGGGATAACGGATAGCCCCGAGGCCATAGAGTCCCTTATGCGGCATCTGGCTGGGGCCGGGGTAGCTGAAGTCTCGGTGAGTTATCTTGTCCTGCGTCCAGGTCTTGCCCGACAGATGCCCAAAAGGCTTCCGCCAGATATCTGGCGACCAATCCACCTGGCCTTTAAGGGGGAGCCCTACACCAATTGTATTACCTCGGCACGCACCAGACTTGCCCGCCTTGAAATAAGGAAAAAGGGGTATAAGCTCTTCCGGGAGATAGGTAAGGCCTATGGTATTACCGTGCGGGTGTGTGGGTGTAAGAATCCGGATCTCCCCTTTGAGTACTGTGTTCCGTGGGAAGTAACTTCAAGGCCGGCACAGGAGGTGCTTAAGCAGGGAGACCTTTTCGGGAGGTCAGTATGAGACGCTTCAGGCGCAAGTATTACGACGTCTTTTCCCATTTTTATGACCGCATCATTGCCCTTCACAGCCAGGACAAACGGGCCTTTTTAAGGCGTCTTATCGTAGAAAGGTCAAAGGCCCCCAGAGGCGGAAGACTCCTTGATTTGTGTACAGGAACCGGCGCCGTGGCCCTTTGTGCTGGAGAAATGCTTGGGCCAGAGAGCCTGGTGGTGGGGGTGGATTTTTCTCAGGGCATGCTTAACAAGGCCCGAGAAAAAGCCCAGAGAAAGAAGCTTTCAAACGTGCATTTTGTCCTGGCTGATGTGGCAAGGCTCCCCTTTGTCGCCGCAAGTTTCGACGCCGTAACGTGCTCACACGCTATGTATGAACTCCAACCCCAAACAAGAGAGGCCTGTTTTGCCGAGATAAAAAGGGTGCTTAAGCCAGGAGGCGTCTTCGTTATGATGGAACACTGTGAACCCAAACATCCCTTTATAAAGATGCTTTATTATATCCGGCTGGCTAGCATGGGCTCCCCGGAAAACCGCGCTTTTGCCCGGGATGAAGTGCCTTTTTTCAGGCGTTTTTTTAGCGACGTAACCAAAGAACTAACCCCCACCGGGGGGTCTAAAATTATTCTGGGGGTAAAGAAGTAGATCCCCGAAGATTCCTCCCCATAGAGGAGATTTACCTTACCAGGTGTTGATATTCCCTTTAAAGCCTACCCACTCTTTCTCTTAGCCTTCGGAAAAGGGATTATCTTGGCCGAAGAGGAAGGATGATCGGGGCCACATTCTGTTATTTCTTTTAAGGTGCCCGACCGTCCTTCTTTTAGGGCCCAGGCCAATCTCTTTAATTTCTCTACCGCTTCCAAAAAGCCTCCTGGGGCATAAATAAAATCCCAGAGCATGTCATAGATCTTAAGGCAAGCACCTAAAGGGGTTTTGGCCCTTTGTCTTTCCATGTCTATACGCCACTGCAAGGCCCTTAATCGCTTTTGCCTATCCGGAGGAGCCTGCGTTATCGCCTCCTCAATCAGTTCTTGCCGCCGGCTTTCAAAGGTTTGGGGATCATGTTGGGCTAAGTGCGCCATTTCTTCAAACCAAACATTAAAATCGGCCCCCTTATCTTGCCCTTCACGCATGGCTAGCCTCCAAAGATCTATTTTGCTGAGAAAAATAAGCAAAAAAAGGACCAAGCTGAAGAAACGGTATCAACAAGGGTTAGCACAAATAGAAAAGAGAAAAGCAGGGAAAACTTTTTCCCACTGTAGGAAAAAGTTTTCCCTGCCATGGAGCTAAGGAGCGATATCTCCCAAAAATCTAAGGAGCGATATCTCCAAAAAATTTTAGGTAGTTAACGCTCCAAAAATTTAAACGGGTTTAAGACGACGTTTTTTAGGTACTTCTTGACGAAGCTTAACGAGATTTTCGCCAAAAAGTACGGTTTTTAGCCACTTAAAGCCGAACTGTAAGAGGGCCAGATCATCTTCTTTTATCCGCTCTTGGGTCTGCTTATCCACTTCGTAAATTTCTAAAAAGCGGCTTTGAAAGACAAAGCTACGGAAACGCTCGGGATTTGTGCTTACCATGAAAAACAGCTCCAGGCTCTTTTGCGGTACATCTATAGGCCCTAGCGACTCCTTTTTCATGACGATTTCGGCCCATTCCAAGACGGGCTCTTCCATTTCGGGGATCCCCTGGGAACGACGGTATTCTTCTACCGTCATCTCTGGACCAGTATCTAGTCCCTGACAAAAGCCTTCTTTAACGAGATAATAAAAGTCTTCGTTCTTTCCGGCGTCGCGATTGCGAAAGATCCCTAGGCCTAAAGGATAGTAACGGCAAGCAAGGGGCCTGTCTTCGTAGACACTACAACCTTTTTCCGTCACAAAGGGGCAGGTACGGTGCTCGTCATTACGCATTTTAAGACGGGCCACAGGGAGCTTGGACTTTGGCAAAATAAAGGGTTCGGTATAGAGGACCAAAAATTGGTCGGTGGTCAACTTGAGGCGGTTGCGCAAGCGTAAAATATCGTAAGGGGTAAGGGGTAAATAGAGATCCGAACAACACAATTTAAAGCAGGGGACCCCAGGACCACATTGGAATACAAATTTGGTGTTTGGTTCAAGTTTTACGGGTACGATGATCCGATCGGTTCCTCTCAGTTCGGTAAGGGCTTCACCTTCAGACATATTTTTCTCCCTTGGATAAATTTTTTGCTATTATCTTAATGTAAATAAGGTGTAAGAGTAAAGGCCAGAAGTAGACCTTCCCTAAGGGACCAAATGATTATATTTGAGATAAAACTTGGTGTTGGAGGGGGGATATGGCTTATTACGTAGGTTTAGATGTGGGCTCAGGTACGGCTAAGGTGGCTGTCTTGTCTGAAGAGCGGCAGATCCTCTTTCACGACTATCAAAAGACCCATGGCCAGCCGGTAGAGACAGCAGAGCGTTTACTACGTCAAGTAGAAGAACGATTTGGAGAAAAGCTTGGGGGATTAACCTGTACAGGCACAGCCGGTAAATTCATCTCCCAGATCCTAGAAGTGGGCTTTGTTAACGAGGTCATGGCCCACACGCGGGCTGTGGAACACTTTCACCCTGAGGCCAGGACCATTATTGATATTGGTGGTGAAGACTCCAAAATGGTCTTTATCTCCCACGAACAAGGCCGTTTTCGGATCAAAGATTTTGCCTTAAATACCATGTGCGCTGCGGGCACAGGGGCTTTCTTAGAGCAACAGGCCGCCCGGTTAGGTTATTCCATTCAAGAGTTTGGACAGCTGGCCCTTAAGGCCTCCCATATTCCTCGTATTGCCGGGCGTTGTACCGTATTTGCCAAATCCGATATGATACACCTCCAACAGGCAGCCGTTCCTGATCATGAGATAATTGCCGGGCTCTGTTTTGCCATAATAAGGAACCTAAAGAGCAATCTGGCCCGTGGGCGTCGTGTAGAGCCACCTATAGTCTTTCAAGGAGGAGTAGCAGCAAATCCTGGAGTGCGCCGAGCCATTAAAGAGATTTTCCATCTGAAAGAAGGAGAACTAATCATCCCCAAATATCACTTCATCATGGGGGCCATCGGTGCAGCCCTCTATGGACTTGAAGGCCGCTTTGCTGCTCCCTATCAGGGGGCTCAAGTATTGAAGGAATATTTAAAAAATCGGAAAACGAGCCCCAAACGCCTTCCCCCCTTAGGACCCTATAAGGTAAACAAGAAGACTAAGCCTTCTGTGCGTGTCCCCACCACAGAGGAAACAGAAATCTATCTGGGAATTGACGTAGGATCAGTAAGCACAAAGCTTGTGGCCTTAGACAAAGAAGGCCGACTCCTCTGTAAGACCTATGCCCTCCACCACGGCAAACCGCTGGAAAGTGTCAAGCAAGGTCTACAACAATTACGCAAACAATTACCCCCTAGGGTAAAAGTAAAAGGAGTGGGCACCACGGGTTCGGGTAGATATTTGGTGGGCGACTTTGTAGGCGCAGACGTCATTCGCAACGAGATTACCGCTCAAGCCAAAGCAGCAGCAAGTCTTGACCCTGAGGTAGACACCATAATTGAGATAGGTGGACAAGACTCTAAATTTATACGTTTAGAAAAGGGGGCTATTGTGGACTTTACCATGAACAAGGCCTGTGCTGCAGGAACAGGTTCTTTCCTTGAAGAACAGGCCGTTCGCCTGGACGTACCCATAGAAGAATTCGGTAATTATGCCTTGCGTTCCCAAGCCCCCCTGGAGATGGGCGAACGTTGTACGGTTTTTATGCAATCTGATCTTTTGCATTACCAACAGCAAGGTCTACCTAAAGAGGATCTAATAGGTGGCCTGTGTTACGCCATTGTTCATAATTATTTGAACAAGGTGGTAGAAGGTCGGAAAATAGGGCAAAAGGTCTTTTATCAAGGGGCCACCGCCTTTAATGCCGGTATAGTGGCCGCCTTTGAAAGGGTTTTAGGCAAACCCATTATCGTACCTTCAGACCACGAAGTCACAGGGGCCATAGGTGTAGCCTTGTTGGCCAAAGAAGAAGCCAAGGGCGAGAGTCGTTTCCGCGGCTTTGATTTGTCTCATATTCGTTACCAGATCTCCACTTTTGAATGTAAAGCCTGTCCCAACCAGTGTGAGATACGCAAGGTATCCATCGAGGGGAATCCTCCCTATTTTTATGGAGGACGCTGTGAGCGCTACGAGGTTGACCATCGGAGGCCCCCTAAAAGCCTGCCCAATTTGGTATTAGAACGTCAGGAAAAACTGCTCTCCTACCTAAAGCCTCTGGATAAAGCCCCTAGAGGGGAAATAGGCCTACCTCAAGGGCTATTTAACTTTGAACGCTTGCCCTTTTTTACCACGCTATTCCAAGAATTGGGGTTTAGGCCTGTGCTTTCGGAGCCTACTAATAAACAGTTAGTAAACGCCGGCTGTGAGGCGATAGCTGCGGAAACTTGTTTCCCGGTAAAGGTCTTTCACGGCCATGTGTTAGATTTACTGCGTAAGGGGATAAAACGCCTCTTCATTCCCTATATTGTAGATCTTCCCTCAGATCATCCACGCCTGGGCTTTGGTAAGGTTTGTCCTTACGTACAAAGTGTCCCTTCAACTGTTCAGGCCTCCTTTGATTTTAAAGCCATGGGCGTAGAAGTACTGAGCCCGGTGTTTCATTTTGGTCGCAACCGGAGGGTCTTGGAGGCGGAGAAAAAAAAGATAGCAGAGATGTTAGGGGTAGGCTTTGGAGAATTCAAAAGGGCTTGGGAAGCAGCCGAAAAAGCCCAACGAGATTTTGAGGCCTGGCTAAAGCGCCGGGGGCAGGAAATCTTGGCCCAGATACGGCCTGGGGAGCCTGCCATCGTCATCGTAGGCCGTCCTTATAACGCCTGCGATCCTGGGGCAAACCTAGCTATTCACAACAAGATAAGAAGTCTTGGTGTAGTGGGCATCCCTGTAGACATGCTCCCCCTGAATCAGGTAGACGACATCTCGGCTATTGAAGACATGTACTGGCGCTATGGTCAACGCTTCCTTTTGGCGGCCCATATAATTCGCGACCATCCCGATCTATATGCCCTATTCCTCACCAACTTTTCCTGCGGGCCCGACTCTTTTATCCTACACTTTTTTGAAGAGCTCCTGGGGGGCAAACCGTATCTAGAACTAGAAATAGACGAACACAGCGCCGATGCAGGGGTAGTCACCCGTATCGAGGCCTTTTTAGACAGTGTGCGGGGCAGACGCCTTAGTCCGCCTAAGCCTTCGGTGAAGAGACGTAAAGAAGTACGGCCGGATCAACAACGGACCCTCTTTATACCCCATATGTCCGACCACGCTTACATTGTAGCCGCTGCCTTTCGGGCCTGTGGGGTAAAGGCCCAAGTCTTACCAGAATCTGATGAAGAGTCGTTGCGCTTGGGACGCAAGTATACTTCCGGCAAAGAGTGCTATCCCGCGGTACTGACCACCGGAGATATGCTCAAAAAGGTCTTTGAACCCGATTTTGACCCCGACCGTTCTGCTTTCTTTATGCCTTCAGGTGATGGCCCTTGTCGATTTGGACAATATAATCGCCTCCATCGTAAGATTTTAGACGAATTGGGGTTTGCCGACGTACCCATATATTCGCCTACCCAAAATGTCCAGTTTTACAAAGACCTGGGTATGGTGGGAGGAAACTTCACCAGGCTTGCCTGGCAGGGAGTAGTATGTGTAGATATCCTTGACAAAATGCTTAGAGAAACACGTCCTTACGAAATCGATAAAGGGGCTACGGAGAAGCTTTATAAGGAATCCCTTGCCAAGATCGCTCAAGCCATAGAGGACCAAAGGGATCTCCTGTCTGTAATGCATGAAATAAGAGAGGCCTTTGAGGCTATACCTGTGTCCGGACGTGGGCAAAGGCCCATTGTCGGCGTAGTCGGAGAGATATATGTACGGGCCAATCGTTTTGCCAACGAAGACTTGGTCAAAGTTCTGGAAGAGATGGGAGCGGAAGTGTGGCTGCCTACCATAGGCGAGTGGATCTTTTATATCAACTTTACCGCTAAAAGGTGGGCCAAAAGAATGTGGAAATTGCGTGAATTGACCAAGCTCATCATTGAACAACATGTACAATTAAAAGATGAACACCGTTTTACCCGTATAGTAGAAGACCTCCTGCGTACAGCTAAAGAACCCACGGTAGACCACTTGCTAGCCCTGGCCCGGGAGTATGTGAACGACGAGTTCGAAGGCGAGGCCATTTTATCGGTGGGCAAAGTCTTAGATTATTTGCGTCATGGAGTAAACGGGATTATCAACGTTATCCCCTTTACCTGTATGCCAGGTACGGTGGCAAGCATTCTCCTGAAACGGGTGCGCGAAGACCACGGTCTTATCCCTGTACTTACGGTGGCTTGTGATGGGCAACGCTCCCTGGGCACCCGCATGCGTCTTGAGGCCTTTATGCATCAAGTGTGGGAAAACTTCGAGGCCAAAGGGATCCCCAGAGAACGGGAAGCCGCCTAACCAACCCTGGACGCAACCAAGGCTTTTAAAATAGCTACCCCCTTTGCCCTTAAAGGTGGTTCCCTTTGGCTAGAGTTAGGCTATAATGGCTTAGAGTTAAAAGTGTAATGAGGGGTAGGTCTTTGCGTATCAAACACTGGATGATTAAAGACGTAATCACCATAAGTCCGGAAAACACCGTAGAAGATGCCTTTCAACTCATGAAAAAACATTCTATAAGGCATCTTCCCGTGGTAGAAGGTGACAAGATAGTAGGTCTGGTCACCGAAAGTAGCATCAGGCAATATGCCCTCCCGTCGGTCATGGACAAACTCGCGGTAAGGGAGGTAATGATCCTAAACCCCATAACCATTGACGCCGAAGCCACTTTAGACGAGGCCGCCAAGGTGATTTACCGCTATAAGATTGGTGGTCTGCCTGTGGTTCAAAAAGGCCGCTTAGTGGGGATCTTGACCGTAACAGATCTCCTTGGGGCCTTTATTGAACTTATGGGAATACTACGGAGCAGCTGTCGGATAGACGTAATTCCTTCCCAGACGGAAAACTTTGACGAAGTTATCGACATCATACGCTCTCAGGGCGGACACATTATTTCGGTAGGGATGGACGTACACCATTCCGGCAAGCGCATCTACTATATTCGTTTAGAAAAATGTCCCCTAGAACCAATAGCCTCTGCCTTAGAGATGGCTGGTCATCAAGTGGTATCCTTAGTGGAGTAGGAGGATCCATGTCTTACAAAGTCAATAAGACCATAGACGAAATAAACGCCAAGATACGTCGCGGAGAGGCCGTGGTAGTAACGGCCTCTGAAATGGCAAAGATTGTCAAGGAAAACGGTCCTGAAGAAGCAGCCGCAGAGATAGACGTAGTAACTACCGGCACCTTTGCCCCCATGTGTTCTTCAGGGGCCTTTATCAATTTTGGACACAGTGTCCCGGGGATCAAAGCCTACCGGGTATGGCTAAATGGAGTACCTGCCTTCGCGGGAATTGCCGCGGTAGACATATACCTTGGTGCTACGGAACCAGCTGAAGATGACCCCTTAAATAAGGTTTATCCCGGAGAATTCCGTTACGGTGGCGGACATGTTATCCAAGACCTAGTAGCGGGAAAGACGATTTTTCTCAAGGCCCAATCCTACGGCACCCACTGTTACCCCAGAAAATATCTAGAAAAGGAAATTACCTTAAAAGATCTTCCCTATGCCGTATTGTGTAACCCACGAAATGCCTATCAAAATTATAACTGTGCCGTAAATCTCTCTAACAAAACAGTCTACACTTACATGGGAGTATTGCGCCCGAATGCGGCCAACGCCAATTATGCTACCTCAGGGGAGTTATCTCCCCTCTTTAATGATCCCTTTTTGCGCACCATTGGTCTGGGCACACGCATCTTCTTGGGAGGCGGGGTTGGTTACGTGATATGGGCCGGTACCCAGTGCAACCTCCAAGTAAAACGAACGCCAAAGGGCGCTCCAGTGACCCCTGGAGCCACGCTTATGGTCCTTGGCGACCTGAAACAAATGAGCCCCAAATGGCTGGTGGGAGTTAGTATCCTGGGCTATGGTTGTTCTCTGGCCGTAGGTCTGGGGGTTCCTATCCCTATCCTAAATGAAGAGATAGCCGCCTTTACAGGCCTTGGAGACGAAGACTTATTTACCCAGGTGGTGGATTATGGACACGATTACCCCAACGGCATCAAAAGGTCTTACGGCCAGGTCAGCTATGCGCAACTAAAGAGCGGAAAGATAAAGGTCTTAGACAAAGAAATACCCACCGTGCCTCTTTCTAGTCATGTACGAGCAAAAGAAATAGCCGAAACACTTAAAAGCTGGATCCAAAGAGGAGACTTTGTTCTTACCGAACCCCAGGCACCCATTCCCGGAGCGGAACTCTACCCCTTTCGCTAGGCCTTTTTCAAGCTCACTTCCTTGGTTTCCGATGGGATTGAAGGAAGGCCGACAAGATGCCTATATCCAGGCTCAAACAAATATTGACCGTCTTAAACCAGGTCATAAGGGGTAAAGAAAGCGTAGTAGAACTGGCTCTGGCCACTCTATTGGCCAGGGGGCATCTCCTCTTAGAAGACCTACCTGGTACGGGCAAAACTACCTTGGCCTTGGCCTTGGCCCGGGTCCTGGGCTGTTCCTTTACCCGGATCCAATTCACCAACGATTTATTACCTGCGGACATATTGGGTACCGAGATCTATATACCCGATAGAAATAGCTTTGAAGTGCGTCCAGGGCCTATATTTACCCATGTCTTCCTAGCCGATGAGATTAACCGGGCTACACCTCGTACCCAAAGTGCATTGCTAGAGGCCATGGGCGAAAACCGTGTTTCCTTAGGCGGCCAAACTTTTGACTTACCAGCCCCGTTTTTTGTCATTGCCACCCAGAACCCTTTAGATCTGGCAGGTACCTATCCCTTACCCGAATCTCAGTTGGACCGATTCACCATGAGGTTAGAACTGGGGTACGTCCATCCTGAGGAAGAATTTTTTATTCTGGCCCATGATGGGCATTACGAAAAGGCCAAAGAAGTACCCCAAATACTCGATCCTGAAGGGGTTTTAAAGGCCCAAAAAGCAGTAAAGGCCGTTCATCTGGCCCCTAAAATTTACGAATACATCCTCTCTATTGGCCAGGCCTCCCGGCAAGAAAGTACTTTCCGGTTTGGTCTGTCCACCAGGGGACTTCTGGCCCTCAAAAGGGCAGCTCAGGCCCTGGCCTATCTTAATGGTCGAGATTATGTCATCCCCGACGATGTAAAAAGGGCCTTCTTACCGGTGGCCTACTACCGCTTGCCCAGTAGAGAAGAAATAACCCCTCAGGAACACGTCCAATGTCTATTGCTTTTTTTAGCCGACATACCAGTACCCATTTAATAAAAGGACTAAAACTGTCTTTTACTCCTCGCGGGAAAATTTGGGCCATTTTTGGCCTACTATCGACCTTTTTGGCCCTGATTACCGGTAACTTTTATCTTGGGTTCTTGGGCATGGCTACAGGGGCTTCTCTGGCCCTGGATGCCCTGGGGGCCTGGTTCAACCAAAGATACTTAGAGCTGGCTATCGAGCCTCCCCCAAAAATATTTGCGCAGGAAAAGGTCTCCTTTGCGGTTGCTCTGGCCCACAAAGGACCTTGCTTTGCCCTTTATCTCCAAACCCCCTACGGCAGCCTTGCCCTACCCTATTTTTATGTCCTAAAAAAGATAAATTTATGCTTAATATTCCCTAAACGAGGGTTATACCAAATAAGCCCCGTGGCTAAATCTAATTTCCCTTTAGGTTTTTTTGACTCCTCGCGGAGGTTAAAGACAATAAAAATTGTAGTATTTCCCCGGCCGGAACCTGCCCGCTGGGAGGAATTTAATCTTTACAACCCTAAAGGGTTACCAAAATTAATTCCCGGCGAGGAAATCCTAGGGCATGGTTTCTATAGCGGACGGGAGCCCGTTACCAGAATCGACTGGAAGGCCACTGCCCGGCAACAAAATCTAATGGTAAAAAATTTCGGAGGCCTATCCCAAACACCGATCCTCAATCTAGACGCTACCCCTGGCAACCAAGAAATTTTGCGCCAAAAGGCCTGTTTTTTAGTATTGAAAGCCGCCCGCGAAAACAAGAAAATGGGCCTATTGCTCAACGGACAGCTCTATCCCCCGGGCACGCCTCCCCAAAAATTGTTAGAGGTACTGGCCCTTGCGTAAAGGGAAGGCCCAACTTTTAGCAAAGTTATTCACTTTTTCGGCCCTCTTGGTAATTATGGGAGTTTTGTCGCCCTATGTACCCCTAGAAGGCCTTTTTGTCTTAGGATCCTTATTAGTCATCGGTCTGCTTAATAGTTTAAGAACACAGCCCTTTTTTATCCCAGAATGGTTACTGGCCATCTTGGTATTTTTAGGGATGGGCCTTCTACTGCCCGGCCTTTGTGTAGAAAACTTCTGGTCCAAGGTCATAGGTTTTCTCTTCATTGTGATCGGGGTTAAGGCCCTAAGCCCTTGGGAACCAAGTGATTTAGGCCACATGCTTTTTTTAATCCTTCTGGGGGCCTTTTCCGCCAGTGCGTTAAATGGGGCCCAGTCTTTTCTGCCCCTCTTGCTTACCGGTCTTTTGGGCTTTTGGGCCACCATGTTTGGACAATTGGGGCGGAAAAATTTGGCCTTAAACCTTAAAGAGGTTTTATTCGTGATTTTATACGGATTTGGCTTGACCGGGCTAGTACTGGCCGTCAGCCTATTTGGTGCCACGCTTATCCCGTGGTCGAGATTGAGCTTGCTAAAGTTACCTTCTTGGAAGACATGGAATGCCTCTTTGGCCCAAGGGACCCTTAACTTAAGAGATGTAACGGTATTCCGGGTGGTATGGCTAAGCGGCCCCCAAATAAAATTTCCCCGCTGGCGCATAATCACCTACGATACCTATTACCGAGGCCACTGGCTAAAACTTTACCGCCTACCCTTTACCCCTAGAAATCAACCCGAGAAAAAAACAAAAATGTGTTATCTAGTAGAGCCCTCCCAGCCTCTGGAAGGTCTCCCCTTATTAGGGCTTCCCACCAAGCAGGTCTTTAAAGGGATAAAAGTAGTGGTAGGGGCCAATTGGCTAGGCCTAAACCCTATTTCTAATCCCGTAAAAATCTGTGTAAAAGGGACGAGCTCTTGGCCTCAAGACCTAGATCCGAAAAAATATCTGCAAGTACCCATAAATATAAAAAACAGACTAAGGCCTTTGGTAGAAGGGCTTATAAAGCCGACTCCGCTGGCCACAGCCCGAAACATGGTAAGATTTCTACGGGCCCACTATCGATATAGCCTTGACGCAGGCAAGGCGGATACAGACCCTGTACTGTACTTCCTCTTCGAGCATAAAAAGGGCCATTGCCAATACTGGGCCACAGCTCTGGCCCTCATGTTACGCACCGCCGGCATACCATCAAGGGTGGTAGCCGGTTATGCCGGGGGGTTATGGGTAAGCCCTGGCCACTATTACATTGTACGCGAAAGGGAGGCCCATTTTTGGGTCGAAGTCTGGACGGGAAACTCCTGGGTCTATTTGGATCCCACTCCTTACTTTGCTCCCGGCAAAAGTTTTGACGATTTTTTAAGAGAATGGAACGACTATATCTTATTTTTGAGCCAAAAATATAACCCCTTTTTGACTATCTATAAGCTCTGGCCCAAAATAGCGCTAATAATAATCTTGATCGGCCTGGGTTTGCCTTTATTTCTCTTTGTTCTTCGCCACCGAAAGTCTGTGTCAAAAGATCACTACATTGGCGAAGAATATCTAAAACTCCTTGCGCGAAAGGGCCTTTCCCAAAAGCCTGGGGAAACTATCTTTGAATTGACCTTGCGTGCTCAAAAGAAGTGGCCCGCCCTAAGGCCCCTTCTGGAAGATTTTGTAAACGCCTATCACGACACCATTTATGGTAAACAAAATCGTCTAAAGGAACTAAAAAGGATCCTGAAGGAGCTGAAAAAAAGTGGCTCTCGCACCCCTTAGAGCAATATTGAGAAGCTACCAAAAATTGGCCATAGCCTTTTCTGGCGGTGTAGACAGCAGTGTATTATTGTGTATTGCTAAAGAGATCTTGGGGCCCGAAAATGTCCTGGCCTTGACTATAAAGGCCCCTATTTTCCCCCCTGAAGACCTCGCTCTGGCAGCAGAAACAGCCTGGAGATTAGGCCTTAAAGTAGTGGGCGTAGAGGCAGATCTATTGGCCCTGGAAGCCTTTACCCAAAATCCCCCTGATCGTTGTTACTATTGCAAAAAGTATATGTATGAAAAATTGCTCCGCGTAGCTCATTATAAAGGTTTTGACATTCTGGCCGATGGTACACACGCAGATGACTTAAGTACCTATCGCCCCGGGCTTAGGGCCTTAAAAGAACTCGGTGTAGTGACTCCTTTGGTCGAAGCAGGAGTAAGTAAGAAGCAGATACGCCTGTGGGCCTACCAAAGAGGCCTGCGGCAGGCTCAAAGGCCGGCAGCTCCATGTCTGGCCACGCGTTTCCCTCACGGAAGCCCTATCCGCAAAAAATACTTACAGCAAATACTCCAGGCAGAAAGAATAGTTCGGGCTTGGGGCTTAGAAAGCTTTAGGGTGCGTCATCTGGAGCAAGAAGCGGTACTAGAAATAGCCGACTCTTCTCTGATAGATAAATTCTCCCTTACCTTCTTGATACAGCATATAAAAGACTTGGGTTTTACTAAGTTTTCAGTAAAAATTATAAAAAATTAAAGGAGGGTTTTATGCTTAGCCCTAACATGGAAAAGGCCCTTAACGAACAGATTAAATGGGAATTTTATTCGGCGTATCTTTACCTTTCCATGGCTTCTTATTTTGAAAGTATCTCCCTGGCTGGTTTTGCCCAGTGGATGAAGGCCCAAGCCGTAGAAGAAAGTATCCACGCCATGAAATTCTACAATTTCGTCCACGAACGCGGCGGACGGGTAGAACTCCAGGGTATTGACCAACCTCCAACCAGCTGGGAATCTCCCCTAGACGTAATAGAATTTGGCCTACGACATGAACAAGAAGTCACAAAAAAGATAAATAACCTGGCCGAACTTGCTCAACAAGAAAAAGATCACGCTACTTATATATTTTTGCAATGGTTTATTACCGAACAAGTAGAAGAAGAAGATTCCTTTGGTTCCCTGGTAGAACGGATCAAATTGGTTGAACAGGCGCCAGGGGGACTTTTTATGATTGACCGTGAATTGGCTCAGCGCACCATTGATTTTACTAATTTAGCCACAGAAGCAAACAGAACATAACAACACCTAGCAAACAATCCTTTTCGCTAGAGGGGCGGGTTTAATATCTGCCCCTCTACAAGGACCATCAAAGTTTCTTCGATAACCTAAGCGCCCCTTTATAGGGTGTGCTTACTGATAAGAACAGCTTTGGCCCGACAAAGGTATTATGGCGAGGCGACTTGTACACCTGCGCAATATCTCCCGCACTCGTCATCGCGAGGCGACTTGTACGCCCTCGCGATCTCAGGAAAGCTCCTCCACCTCAAAGCTTACGATATTCCTCTTGCGCTTGCTAAACTCTACCCCGATGAGAAAGGTCTTTTCGCACTTGCCCTGATACTTCTCCCAGTAGAGCTTCTCTTTTAGCTGCAAAAGCGCCTTCCCCTCAGGCTCATCCTCCACCACCTTGAACTCAAAAAGATAACACCGGCCCTCAAAAAGCACCGCCATATCCAGACGGCCCTGGTTGGTGGCCTCTTCCACCCGCACATCTAAGCCCAGCGCCGCAAAATAACAGTAAAAG
>JALSKZ010000024.1 GCA_026988575.1 Thermodesulfobacteriales bacterium
CCCTTTTTGGGCCTCAAAGACCAAACGCCCTTGGCGAAAAAGGGCCTGTAGAGAAGACGAGGGATCAAAACCTTGGTCTTTTAAAGCGTTATTTATCTGGTCGACCAGGTCTTGCATGGTGGCATCGGTGGTCAGGGCCAGATCCACTTTTACCGGGGTAATGTTCCCGTTGGGATCTTTTAACCATATTAAGAATGATCCGTCTCTCTTAATATCTTTGTAAAAAGGCAAGGCCTTTAATTTGCCGTCACCCGCGGCCTGGTATTCCCCTTTAAGTTCCCCTTCATAAAACTTAAGGCCTACACCCTGGGTGTGAGTACGGTTTACCGCACTAATGAGCTCCTCGGCAAAGAGCTCAAACTTGCCCGCCAAATTCAGCTCCTCGATACGGTGATTAGCCTGCTCATCGTCAAAGTCCCCAAAATCAACGGGGCCGTAGTCTATGTGGAAAGATAGTCGGCCATGTCCTCGGTAGGCATCTTTGACTACCAAACGGCCATCTTCTGTAATGTAGGCCCGTACTTGGTAATCAAAGGTCTTTTCTACCGCGTCTAAAAAATCCCTAAGCCTACCTTCTGTGCCTGAGGAAGGGGTCCAAGAATAAGACCCTACTACCTGGTTACCAAAATGGTCGGTGCCTGAAAAATGGATGGTAAACGGACTATGAATACCCAGGTCTTCCCAGGTGGTATCTTCCCGAACCAGCCTCCCTTTTTGGGTAAACATAGACTTGGAAGAAATAACGTACTCGTGGTTCCAGTCTTCAGAGATCTGTTCCATAATGCGCAACCACCCACCCAGTTTCCCCTGCGTGACGTCATTTCCGGTCAAGAGGATCTTTTCGCCCTTGTGGCCTACCCAATAGACCTCATTGCCTGAGAGCTCCAGCTGCCAATAATTGTCTAAGTCTACTAAATTAAGCCCCTTACCCAGGACTACCGCGTAGGCCCCCTGAGCATTTTCAAAATAGCGAATTTGGGCCAAATTAGAGAGTTGGGCCACGAGACGATCACGCTGATCACGCAAATCGTTGGCCTGGTGGAGTCCCGATTCGCTGGCCGTTATTTGCCTGTTTAGTTCGGCAATCTGTTTGACCAGGTCATTTATTTCGTTGACCACGTCTTTGAGTTTTAGCTGAATGTTCTGTTCTAGAGAGAGAAAGTCTTGATACTTTTTACTCACCGTTTCGGCAAGGACCTTTCCTTTTTCTACCACTACTCTGCGCTCGGGAAGGCCCTCGGCACGGTCGGAAAGTCCCTGCCAGGCGCTGAAAAAATCAGACAACATGGCCGCCAGGCCCTTGGTATTGGTTTCGTTAAAGAGCCCCTGGATCAAATCTAGTCCGGTATCTTCGGCTTCTATAAGGCCCAGGTCACTCCGTTTTAGATTGAGGCTGGCCTCAAGAAAGGCATCAAAATAGCGCTTTACCTGCTCCACCTTGACCCCGGTACCCATGGGGCCTGCACAAGAGGGAGTAGGCAGATTGGGGGCGGTAATCAGCTTTTGACGACAGTATCCCTCGGTGTCCACATTGGCCACGTTGTGACTAGTGACGTGGACTGCGCTCTGGAAGGCAAGCAGGGCGTTTTTCGAAATGTTTAAAGCGCTATAAAGACCACCCATATTTATACCAAACTGTCTACTATACGTGAAACCTGGGCGGGCCTAGCCTTGCCCGAAGCCTGATAGCCTACTTTTTGGGTCATCTGGCCTGATAAAAATTGATAGGCCTCTTCTATAAAGGACAGCCCCGCTTTTAGGAGATCCTGGTTGTGTTTGACCAGCGTGTTGATCTCTTCCTGAATATCTTCAGGGATGGGAGTATTACGCAGACGGGGATCGGCCAAAAGTTGTTCTTTTCTTTCCAAACAAGAAAGTAAGGCCTCTATCTTACCGCTAATGATGGCCTTGCGTTCTTCTTCAAGGATTTGGCGAAGGTGATACCATAAATTGTTATTTTGGGCATCTTTTTTCATAAATAGCTCCTTTCCCTCCTGAAATTAAAGACTCTCTAGCCTCTAATGTTTTACGGGCAGGGTGTAATTGCCGGCTTAGACTTTCATAAAGTATCCGGGCCAGACCAATACCACGTTTGGCCATACGGTTGCTCATTTCTTGAAAAAAGAGATCTTGATAGATGTCCTGTGACAAGCTCTTCTTAAAGAGCCCATCTTGGGGGACTATCTTTTCCAGACCTTTTAAGACCTGATAGAGGAAAATTGCTTCAAACTCTTGGCAAGCCTTTTTTAAGGCCTTCTCCGGGGCTTTTTTTTCCAAACCTTTTATTTGTTCAAGATCACTAAAAAACCGACCCGGACACCCTGCCAACTTCATCGCTCCCCCCTACATGATGATCAATTCTGCTTGCAGGGCCCCTGCGGCCTTGATGGCCTGAAAAATCGCTATGAGGTCTCTGGGTGTAGCACCTACGGCGTTAAGGGCCCTTACCAACTCTCCAACACTTGCCCCTTCTTGCAACACCACCAAACGGGCCTTCTCCTCCTTGGCCTTGATTTCGGTTTGCGGCACAACAACGGTACTGCCCCCTGAAAAAGGTGGCGGTTGAGAGACAGCAGCTCCCTCTTTGATCTGGACACTGAGGTTTCCGTGGGCAATGGCTACGGTGGAGATACGCACGTTTTCGCCCATGACCACTGTGCCGGTACGTTCGTCAATGACCACTCTGGCCGGCACATCGGGTTCTACAGAGAGGTCTCCGATATCGGCCAATAGCTGAACGACACGGTGACGATATTTAGACGGCACCACCAGACTGATGGTTCGTCCGTCCAGAGGAGTGGCAAAAGGACCACCGAGAAAGGCATTAATGACCTCAGAGGCCCGGGCTACGGTGGTAAAATCGGTCTCTCGGAAAGAAAGCCTGAGGACCCCTTTGTTACTAAAATGGACGGGCACTTCCCTTTCTACCAGGGCCCCGCTGGGCACTCTCCCCACGGTGGGATGATTCTTTTGTACACTCCCTCCTGCCCCCGAGGCCGCAAAGCCCCCTATGGAAACCGGACCTTGGGCCAGGGCATATACCTTTCCGTCGGGCCCCCTAAGGGGAGTCATTAACAGAGTACCCCCCTGCAGGCTCTTGGCGTCTCCAATGGAAGAGACCAAGACATCGATACGCTGGCCCTGACGCACAAAAGGAGGAAGCTCTGCCGTAACCATCACGGCGGCTACATTCTTTAGTTTTACCTGCTGCCGGTCTACCTTGATGCCAAATCTTTCCAGCATATTCACCACCGACTGCACGGTAAACTTGGTCTGGTCGCCATCACCTGTCCCGTTCAGGCCCACCACCAGACCGTAACCCACCAGTTGGTTGCTCCTTACACCATCTACATTGACCAAATCTTTTAGCCGGGCCCCTTGGGCCTGGGCCATAAAGAAAAAAGTCACAAGGATCCACGCTCCTACTACACCGCGCATAACCTTCCCTCAAAAGGGCCATACTCTTTCTAAGAGCCGGGTAAACCAACCCGGACCGCGGGTGGTTAAGGCCGTCGGACCGGCACCACTATATTCCACACGGGCATCGGCAATCTGGGTAGAAAGCACACTGTTGTCCGCGTCTATATCTTCCGGACGCACTATGCCGCTAATAGTGAGGTACTCGACGTTTTCGTTCTGTCTAATGACTCTAACCCCTTGGATAACCAGGTTACCGTTGGGGAGTACCTTTACTACCCGGGCCGAAAAAGTGGCCAGGATTTTGGTGTCTCTGGAAAGCTTGCCTTGGCCGTTAACGCTAGAGGAAAAATCTCCTCCAAGCATAGAGCCGGCCGAAAAATTGGGGTTGTGTTTCTCCACCGCCTTTTCAAAACCAAAAAGGGCACTAATACCCCCTTTTACGTTGCTGGAACGAGCCAACTTATTGCTGACATTCATCGAACTCTGATAGTTTTCCAGGATCTTTACAGTGATCACGTCTCCCACCCTACGGGCCCGATGATCCTCGAAAAAACCAGCCCTGGTGCCGGAATAAAGCGACCCCTCAGGGGGTGGAGTAGCTGGAGTAGCCGGCAAAGAGGCAATATCAGGGCCCGAAGGCAAGGGATATTGCCTCTGGTGTGCCCCACAGGCACTAAGAAAAAAGACTATCAGCAGGCTCCAGAAGATGTTACGCATCAAAATGTCACCTTCACTGTTTTTTTGTCTACCACCTGGGCAAAAACTTCCCTCTTACTGGCCAGATTACGCACCCGGATTATTTGCCCTGGACGTCCATCCTGACGTGCCTCCCCCACCGCGGTAACCAAAAAGTTCTTTCCCTGGGCCACAATCCGCACCAGGGCCCCTCGATGGATCACTGGTGGAATTTCTAAGACCGAAGAGCGCAAGACACTACCTGCCCTGAGACTTGTACGCGTCCGCAGGCCGATTATCTCCTTTTGATGGAGAATTACATCCTTGGGCAGTCGCGTAAGGGGCCTGCGCTCTAGGGCCACATCTTCTAAGGTTATTATGGCATGCCTTGGTAAAGGCCGGGTTAATACCACCACCGGAAGCATTACCTCAAGGGAACCCAATACCCTTACCCTACGGAGTAAGCGCCCTTGATAGACATAGTCTATTAAAAGGGTGTTAGGGCCTGGGTGTAGGGGGTGAGACAAACGGACAATTTCTTTGGCCCCCTCAGGCACCCTGATTACTTCCGGTTCTACCCTAAAACGGATTAAAGATATATTTTGGGCGGGCCAGGGTAACTGGTGCCGGGCCAGATGCCAAAAAAGCCCCTTAAAATAAGCCTTATTAAGCTCTTTGGCCCCGGCTAAGCCCCCAAAAAGAAAAAAGAACCCCAAAATTAGAGCCCCTACCCGCTTCATGACTTACCCCTAACGTTTAAGGTTGTTGGCCAGTTCGAGCATAGAGTCTGCCGTTTGTATACTCTTTGAATTGACCTCATAGGCCCTCTGGGTAATGATCATCTTGACCATCTCTTCCACTACGTCCACGTTAGACATTTCTAGATACCCCTGGGCTATGGTGCCGAAGCCCTCACGCCCAGGTTGCCCCTCTAGGGGATCTCCTGCGGCATCGCTAGCCCGGAAGAGATTGCGTCCTTGGGCGTAAAGCCCAGCGGGATTGGGAAAGTCGTAAAGGAGCAATTGGGTCTGGGCCAGGATATTTCCGTTTTGGTCAAGGGCACTGATCACCCCATCGGGAGTAATTTCTAGGCGCGCGGTACCGTTGGGTACGGCAAACTCGGGCTGAAGCCGCGCCCCATCAGGGGTCACTATATAGCCGTCACGATCTACCTTGAAGTGCCCGGCACGGGTATAAAACTCCTCGCCGTTTACCAAGACCTTAAAGAACCCACGCCCCTCGATGGCCAGATCAAGCTGATTGTGTGTTTGCTCATATTCGCCCTGAGAAAAAATTTTACCCACCGCAACTGGCCGCACCCCAAGGCCTATCTCCATGCCCACCGGCACCTGGTTGCCTTCGGCATCAAGGGCCCCTGCAAGCTTTAATTTTTGGTAAAGCAGGTCTTCAAAATCTACCCTGCTCTTCTTAAAACCCGCTGTATTAACATTGGCCAGGTTGTTGGCGATAACGTCTAATTGTAGTTGTTGAGCCTGCATACCTGTGGCTGCAGACCAAAGGCTCCTGATCATCTAAACTCCTCCTTTGTCTGAACTAGAATCGACCATATGTCTCCAATAAACGATTGGCTGTCTCATCTTGGGTCTTTAAGGCCTTTTGTTGAGCCTCGTATTCACGATGTATTTCTATGAGGTTGATCATCTCTTCTAGGGGATTCACATTGGAACCCTCCAGATAACCTTGACGAAGGTTTGGATCCTGGACCGGAATTTCCTGGGCTCCTTTGGGAGCAAGGAATAGGTTTTCACCGTACTTCTTCAACTGTCCCAGGTCTTTAAAGGTAACCACGTCAAGACGCCCCACCATGGTGCCGTCAATAGAGATGGTCCCGTCGCTAGAGACCAGAAAACGGGCGTTGTCTAAGGTAATAACCCCCCCTTTGGCTAGACCTGGATCTACTACCAGGGGGGCCCCGTCGGCTAATACAGGGTACCCCTCTGGGGTAACTAAACGGCGCCCACTGTCCAGGCGAAAGTGACCTGCCCGGGTGTAAGCAACCCCAAAAGGGGTCTGCACCTTAAAAAAACCCTCGGTTCCAATGGCTATATCCAGCGGGTTTCCTGTAAACTCTATAGGCCCCTGTTGGAAATCTGTCTTAAGTGTCACTTCTTTGAACGTGCGCCAGCCTTCAATTTGCTTGCGCATCAATACCTCACGAAAGCTCAACAAATCTTTTTTAAAGCCCGGGGTGTCCACATTGGCCAGATTATTCGAAGTAACCGCTAATTTGCGTTCTAAAAGCCGCGTGCCTTCTAAGGCCTCAAGCCAACCAAGTTGGGGGTTTAATTTTAGGGCCTGCATAGCACCCTTTTAATAAAGCAAGCCTTATGCCAAGGTAAGGAAGGCCAAAAGGCCTGAGGGCATCGGATAGAAAAGAAAAAGAGACTTTCTCTCAGGCGGAAAATTTTTCCTAGGCGGAAAATTTTTCCGCCTCTTTGCCGCCTTTTAAACCTATTAAAAGAGACTTTTAATGCCCTCTAGGAGATGGTAAGAAAGGGATCCAGAAAAACCGAGGAGGTTAAAATGGAAATATACGAACTCACCACCCCCCAGGGTAAAGACTTTCTAAACCGTTTGCTATATCGCTTTCAGGGCCTACCCCAAAAACTTATCTCTCAGGTAGAAGAGATTATCTCCCAGGTAAAAGAAAGGGGCGATCAGGCCCTAGTAGAATATACGCGCAAATTTGATTGTCCAGTCTTTGACACCCAGGACTTACGGGTAAGAGAAGAGGAAATAAAAGAGGCCTACCAAAAGATTGACGACGAGGTCCTAAAGGCCATTAGACTATCTGTAGCCAACGTCAGGCGCTTTCATGAAGAACAGAGGCCTAAGTCTTGGTTTATAACCCGGACCAACGAAAGCATTGTGGGCCAAATGGTTCGCCCTGTAGAACACGCAGGGCTTTATATACCTGGAGGCCAGGCAGGCAAGACCCCCTTGGTATCTACGGTGATCATGACGGCGGTACCGGCCAAAGTAGCAGGAGTAAAGCATGTGGTAATGGTAAGTCCCCCTAATAAAACAGGGGCCTTAAGTCCAGCCTTGCTGGTGGCCGCCGCTGAAGCAGGCGTAGACGAAATATACAGACTGGGAAGCGCCTGGGCCATAGCTGCTCTGGCCTATGGGACCCAAAGTATCCCCAAGGTAGAAGTAATTTGTGGCCCAGGGAACATCTATGTGACCCTGGCGAAAAAGATAATCGCGGGAGAGGTAGGGATTGATTTGGTAGCCGGCCCGAGCGAAATCCTCATCGTGGCCGATGAATCCGCAAACCCCTCCTGGATGGCGGCAGACTTGCTATCCCAGGCCGAACACGACCCCCTGGCCACCGCCATATTATTGACACCCTCAAGGGCCCTGGCCCAAGAGACCCTAAGCGAAGTAAATAAACAGCTAAGAGAACTGCCGCGACAAGAAATAGCCCAAAAGGCCTTGGACTCTCAAGGCGGCATATTATTGGTAAGAGACCTATATGAGGCCCTGGAGGTGGCCAACCTTTTGGCCCCTGAACACCTTGAACTGGCTGTAAGTGACCCGTGGAAGTGGGTAAGCAGGGTCCAAAACGCCGGAGCCGTGTTTTTGGGACAATTTAGTCCAGAGGCGGTGGGAGACTATATAGCCGGGCCCAATCATGTGCTCCCCACCATGGGGTGTGCCAGATACGCCTCCGCCCTCTCGGTAGAAGTTTTCCTCAAGAGGATAAGCCTTATCGCCTATGGTCCAGAGGCCCTAAAAGAAGAAGCATGGGCGGTTACCAAATTGGCCCGTCTAGAAGGCCTTGAGGCCCACGCGCGGGCAGTAGAAAAAAGGCTCTAATCTTCTTTTTTTTCTAAAAAAGAGGGCAAGGGGGTGGCCCAAGACTCCTCATCAAAATAAAGCTCCCGAAGTTCTTCGGGCCTTTCAAAATCAGGGAGTTGAGGGCCTTCTATTACCTCAAAACGGACAAAACAAGACTTGTACCAATCTACCTGCGGAATGGGTAAATCCATCTTGTGCATGATCTCGTAGGTACGGTAAAAATCATCCCAGCGGTTTTCGGTCTCTGGATAAATGGTAAAATCGCGTAAAATATCGGTAATCACAAGGCCCGCCGAAAGGATAAATTTCTCAAAATCATACCACTTACGCAACGAGGCCTCCCGATGAGTAAACCCCATATAACCTGCGGCACCAGGCCCTCTCAAGGCCTCTATACAGCGGCCTACAAAGAGCTTTAGCCCCTTTTTGGTCTCCACCGGGTCGGTGACAAAGACATCGAAACTATTTTTTAACACCCCAGGCAACTCCTCGATGACGTTGTAATTATAGACCTCTATGTTTTTCAGGCCTTCTTTCCGGGCAAACTCCTTGATAAAATCGTTTAAACGCTGGTCGATCTCTACCACTACTATCCTTTTGGGCATATGCGTAAGGCCTGCCGCCACCGAGAAAAGATCATCGTCGCCCAGGATAAAGATCTCTGTGTCCTCTAAATCGCCCCGTTGATACAGGTAGACCACCCTTTTTAAGGTATCAACTGGTCTAATAAAACCCTGATCGTAATCACTGGTAGGAAGGGGCCTGTCTTTACTTACCTCTAAAAAACGCTGATATACATCTTCAAAAAGCCCCTTTATCTCTACCCCCACTCCACAACAAGAGCAAACCGTTTCCTGAAGGGGACAAAGGTCTACCTCTTTTCGGAGGGCCAAATAGCCGTCTTTATACTTCAAAATTCCTTCTTTTATGAGGGATTGCACTACCTGAAAAAATTCTACTAAATGGGCATCTTGGTAATTTATTAATTCCCAAAAAGTCATGGGCCGCAGTTTAAGGGCCCGTAAAATCTGGCGACGAATACGTTGGTCTACTTCCATGTATTTCCTCCAGCAAGGGTTTGGGCATGCATAACAAAAGCACCTGTCTTTTTCAACCCATAGGGCCTATTTTTCATTGCCTTTTTTCCAAAAGGGTTTTAGCTAAAGGACAAACGGGTTTTTTACCTAACACTACAGAAACAACCTAGACAAGTCGATAGATTTTAGCGGACTAAGTGTTTAGGGATCTAGCCGTGCGCATAGGTGGTTTAATAGCTTTAGCATTTTCTTTATGGGTATGGGGATGCTCCTATTCGGGCAACCCTATAGACGAGATCAACTTTTCAAACCAGCGTTGTGACAGCAGTCCCCAAATAGATCTTTTTACCCAACCCAAAGGGCCGCTATGTCCGACCAAGGCCAAAGCCATCATTTATTACCCCGCCAAGGGTCTAAACCAGGCCTGGAAAAGGCGCGTAGGAGAAATAATTTACCGGGCCTTTGTTCAAGCCGGGGCCTTTGAAGACCTTAGACTGGGCTCATCTTACACCCCTTCCCTAAGGACCTTGGCCCAAAAAGGGTTTGATTTTCTCATAGTTATACCCCGGGCTACACTCTTTTTCCCTACTAAAAGCGCCCCGGGGCATTTAAATTTTGACCTTAAGGTCTTTTATCTGAAAAAGAGAACTCTTGTTTGGGAGTTTAGTGGTTCTTGGAATATCTGTCCCGCTTACCCTATAGACTATGGTAGTATGCATCTGAGTAGGGGCAAACTACCCCCTGGGGAGTGGGACAGCCTGGAAAAGGCCTTGTATCTGACGGCCTGGGGTATGGCAGAACAAATCCGCCACTACGGCTGTTACACTTCAGACACCATACCCCAAGCGCCCTGGCGGCTTACAAACCCGTAGGAAATTTGGGTAAGTGTTCCAAGGCTTCTCTGATCTTTTCTTCGGGATATTCGAAATCTTCAAGCTCTCCTGCTAAATAAGCATCATAGGAGGCCAAATCAAAGTGGCCGTGGCCACTAAAGTTAAAGACAATGACCTTCTCTTCGCCTGTTTCTTTACACTTTAAGGCCTCATCAATGGCAGCCCTTATGGCATGACTGGTCTCGGGGGCCGGAACAATACCCTCTGTACGCGCAAAGAGTACCGCCGCCTCAAAACAGGGGTTCTGGGGATAGGCCCGAGGCTTTATTACCCCTTCTTTCACCAGTTGACACACCAGCGGGGCATCGCCATGATAACGTAACCCCCCGGCGTGGATGGCAGGTGGCTCAAAGGCATGACCCAAAGTATGCATCAAAAGCAAAGGGGTAAGACCAGCTGTATCTCCAAAATCGTACTGGTAAAGCCCCTTGGTAAGGGTAGGACAACTGGTAGGTTCTACAGCAATTACTTCTGCCTCAAGCCTGCCCTCAAGGATATCGCCGATAAAAGGAAAGGCAAAACCGGCAAAGTTGCTCCCTCCACCTACGCAGCCGATGAGTATGTCAGGGCTTTCCTCCACTAGGGCCAATTGTTTTTGCACCTCTAAGCCGATGATTGTCTGGTGGAGGAGTACATGGTTCAATACGCTGCCCAGGGCATAATTGGTATCTTCGTGGGTGGCCGCATCCTCTACGGCTTCGGATATAGCTATACCAAGACTGCCTGTGCTCTGGGGATTTTTCTCCAGTATTTTGCGTCCTGACTGAGTTCTCGTAGAAGGAGAAGGATAGACCTCAGCTCCCCAGATGTGCATGAGACTCTTTCGAAAAGGCTTTTGCTCGTAACTTACCTTTACCATATATACGGTACACTCCAGATCAAAAAGCCTACAGGCAAAGGAAAGCGCACTCCCCCACTGGCCTGCTCCCGTCTCCGTGGCCAGGCGCTTAATACCTTCTTTTTTGTTAAAATAGGCCTGAGCCACTGCTGTGTTGGGCTTGTGACTACCTGGAGGACTTACACTCTCATTCTTGTAGTATATACGCGCAGGGGTCCCCAAAGCCTCCTCAAGGTGGCGAGCACGACAAAGGGGAGTAGGACGCCACAGGCGATATACTTCGTGTACCTCGGAGGGGATCTCTATCCAAGGTTCCATACTCATTTCTTGGGCAATAAGGCCCTGGGGAAAAATGGCCGCTAACTCCTCAGGCTGTACAGGCTTTCCTGTCTGCGGATTAAGAGGAGGGGCTGGGGGGCTAGGTAAACGGGGATTGATGTTGTACCACGCCTCGGGAAGCTCTTTTTCCGTAAGCAAGATCTTCGTATCGTCCATAAGACTACTCCTTGTGTGTAGTAATTTTCCGTAGAGTGGTTACCCAAAAGAAGCGTTTTTCGCAAGTAAAAAGGGCGTAAAAACAACAAAAAGGTCAAAAGCAGGTGTTTATCAAGCAGCCCTTTCTTTAAGGACCTCGCGATCGAGTAGATCCGCTAGTTCGGCTGGCGAATTTAGAGAGACCTCGCCTGAGGCATAATAGGTACTAATAAGCTCACAAAAATCCATAAATTTATTTAATAGGCGCGTACGAATCTTGTCTTTGCGTAAAATTATAAGTAGCTGACGGGTAATCTTGAGTTCTGCCACGTTTAGCTCCTTTAGCCACCCCTGTTCCAGCTCTCTGGCAATGGTAAGGGTGGAAAGACAACTTAGCCCCATACCCGCTTCCACAGCTTTTTTTATGGCCTCTGTATGGCCAAGCTCCATGATAATGTGAATACGGTCGAGGTATTTGGAGATTTGGCTCTTAAAGATCTCTGCGGTACCTGAACCCTCTTCTCTCATTATCCAGGGCGCCTGCTCAAGGTCTTTTTTATCCAATTTTGCTTTTTGGGCCAAGGGGTGATCAGGTGCACATACTATACTTAGCTTGTCTGTTAACCACGGAATAGAATCTACTTTGCTACTATGGACTAAACCCTCTATAAACCCCAGATCAATGTTGCTGTCTTCTATGGCCTGTTCTATTTGCCGGCTATTGGCCACTATCATGTTTATATGGGCTTGAGGATACTGTTTGTTAAACGCACTAATCACGTAGGGTAAGACATAATTACCGATAGTAGAACTAGCCCCCACATGTAGTTCACCAGCCACTACCCCTTCTTTTTCTGCCAATAAGGCCTCCACGCTCTTTACTTTGGAAATGATTTCTCGGGCATAGGGTAGGAGCAAACGCCCTCTATCATTAAGGACTAGCCTTTTCCCGTGACGATCAAAAAGGGGCCCATTAAGGAGGTTTTCTAGTTCCGCCAGGGCCATACTTACGGCAGATTGGGTCAAAAACACCCGGCGGCTGGCTGCCGTTACATGACCTGTTTCAGCCACGGCCAAAAATATTTCTAGTTGTCTAAGGGTAATAGCCATATCTTGATCTCCCTAAAAGAGGCTCTTCATTTTTTATCGAAACAATTTGGGCCAGGTTTAAAAATTCTTATTTTTTCTAGCCTTCTTAAGGCTCTTTTCAAACAAATTAACCGGTATCCTCTAGACCCTAAAAAAACAACGCCTTTTTTGGGCTTTTCTCCTGGTACAAAAATCTCTAAATTATGAATCATTAAGTTATAATTCTTTTTCAGCACCTGACAAATAAGCTATTGGAGAATAATTTTCAAATATGTCTCAAAAAAAAGACACCTTAAGAGATATATTTAAGCCCCTTTACTTTGCTTCCCGCCACAACTTTGCCAATCTCGAAAAAATCCGCGGGTTAGAGCAAACCCTTAAAAAATGTCTAGCCAAGGCCCAACACATCTTGGCTAAAGATACTTTTCAGGTCTGTCAAGAGCTATTGGAGGGGCTGGACCAGTGTCTCCGGCCGGAAAAAGAGGCCCGTCTAAGGAAACTATGGCAACAAATTGAAAACGAAACAAGCGATGAAGGCCCCCCTGAGGGTGAGCTCCCTGAGTTTCCCCCTCCTCCTGACCCCTCCAGACACAAATGGCGACGCGAGGCCTTGGAACGGCCGGTACAGTTCCTAAAAGGTATAGGCCCCAAACTCGGGGCCAAATTGGCCACCCGAGACATCCATTGTGTAGAAGACCTACTCTACTTTTTGCCCAAGGCCTACGAAGACCGACGCTCCTTCACCCCTTTAAAGGATGTGCACGTAGGAGAACACGTTACGGTACAGGGAGAGATTGTCCTGGCCGGGGTTGTACGCTTTAAGAGACGTAAGGTCTTTGAAGTGGTAATCTCTGACGGACAAGGCCTACTGGCGGGCAAATGGTTTTATTTCAAAGAAGCGCACTTTATCAAGACCTTTCGCCCGGGTAGGGTGGTTGTTTTTTCGGGTGAAGTATCTATCTTTGGTGGGCGAAAAGAGATCGTCCACCCTGAAGTAGCGTTTCCAGATCAAGAAGAAGACCTTTCCCTCCATATAGGTAGGATATTACCGGTATATCCTAATGTGGATGGGGTCTCCCCCAAGGTACTTCGTCGCATCTTGGCCAAAGCCGTTGAAGAATACGCGGAGGATCTGACAAGTTATATTCCTTATGAGATTTTACGGCGTCAAAAACTCCTCCCCCTGAGTCTGGCCGTAAGGGGTTTACACTTTCCCCTTAAGGGAGATAATATCCAGGCCTTAAACGAAGGCCGCAGTATTTACCATAAAAGTATTGCCTTTGATGAATTTTTCTTCCTGGAACTCGCCCTGGCCCTAAGACGTTCCCAACTGCATAAGCAGCCAGGTATTGCCTTTTCGGTAGACTCCCCGCGGGCTAAATCCTTCTTAAAAAGTCTGCCCTTTGCCCTTACTAGGGCCCAAAAGCGGGTCCTAGAAGAAATAAAGCACGACATGTCTCTCCCTTATCCCATGAATCGACTCCTCCAGGGAGATGTAGGCTGTGGTAAGACGGTGGTGGCCTTTTTGGCCGCCTTGATAGCCATTGACAATGGTTATCAAGTGGCCCTTATGGCCCCCACAGAGATCCTGGCTGAACAGCACTATCGTGGTTTTAAACAGCTGGCGGGGCTGTCGGGGATAGAGGTCGAACTTCTCACCGGGGCAAGGACGCCTAGAGAGAAAAGACGTATTTACGAAGCCCTGGCCGCCGGACATATAAATTTTATCGTAGGCACCCACGCCTTATTTCAGGGAACGGTACAATTCAAACGCCTGGGATTAGTTATCATAGACGAACAACACCGCTTTGGCGTACTTCAACGTGCCGCACTCAGAGATAAGGCTCAGGGCCTTGAACCAGACACTTTAGTCATGACGGCCACGCCCATTCCCAGGACCTTGGCCATGACGGTTTACGGAGATTTAGATGTCTCTATTATTGACGAATTACCTGCCGGGCGTAAACCGATTAAAACTCACCTTTTCACCGGCCAGACACGATCAAAGGCCTACAACATCGTACGCCAAGAGCTTGCCAAAGGCCATCGGGCCTATATAGTCTTCCCGTTGGTGGAAGAATCAGAAAAGATGGATCTCTTGGCAGCAACTACCATGGCCCAACACCTGCAGAAGGAAGTGTTTCCCGACTACAAAGTGGGTTTGTTACACGGAAAACTCCCTTCTGCGGAAAAAGAGGCCATAATGCAGGCCTTTAAGCGCGGAGAGATCCAAATTTTGGTCTCTACCACGGTAATAGAAGTGGGCGTAGATGTACCTGAGGCCACCGTAATAGTTGTTGAAAACGCCGAGCGTTTTGGGCTCTCCCAATTACATCAGTTAAGAGGGCGCGTGGGGCGCAGTGCCCGCGCCTCGTATTGTCTCCTCATTACAGAAAAGCTCTCCCCAAAATCAGAGGCCTACCGCAGGCTACGAATCCTATGTGAAACTAATGATGGTTTTCGCGTGGCCGAAGAAGATCTAAAGATCAGGGGGCCAGGAGAACTCTTGGGAACCAAACAATCTGGCTTTCTATCTTTTCGTAGAGCCGATATGGTACGAGATTATGATATATTACTCAAGGCCCGCCAAGAGGCCTTTAGTCTCCTAAAAAGAGACCCAGAATTAAAACAACCCGAACACCAAGGCCTAAAACTAGTCCTTTGGGAGAGATGGGCCAAACGACTAAAACTGTCTGAAGTAGCCTAGGAGGATCTGATGGAAGTCATAAAAATCGGTTTAATTGGTTGCGGAGTGGTAGGCTCGGGTACAGCCAAAATAATCTTACAGAATCAAGAACTCATTCAAAAACGCCTAGGTACCCGTCTAGAGATCAAAAAAATTGCTGTACGCAACCTGAATAAAAGAAGAGACCTAGACCTGCCTAGCCACATTTTTACCACCAAAGTAGACGAGCTCCTCACCGACCCAGAGATAAAGATTATCGTGGAGCTTATTGGGGGTATAGAACCAGCCAAAAGCTTTATTTTAAAGGCTATGGCCCAGGGGAAACACATAGTTACCGCCAACAAGGCCTTACTTGCCGAGCACGGGCCAGAAATATATCAGGCCGCCCAGAAATACCAGGTAGACATAGCCTTTGAGGCCTCAGTGGGTGGAGGGGTTCCTATTATAAAGACCCTTAAAGAGAGTCTGGCTGGCAACCGTATCCTTTCTTTGGTGGGTATTGTAAACGGCACGTGTAACTACATTTTGACCCGTATGCAAGAAGAAGGTTTGGCCTTTGAAGAGGTATTGCGCCAGGCCCAAGAGGCCGGTTTTGCCGAAGCCGACCCCACCTTGGACATAAACGGACTCGATGCAGCACACAAGCTGGCCATCTTGGCCAGTCTGGCCTACGGTACAGAAGTACACCTAGGGGATATCTTCGTAGAAGGAATAAGCGATACAGATCCTCTAGATATGGCCTTTGCCCAAGAGCTTGGCTTTGTGACCAAATTATTGGCCATATGTCGGCTGGAAAAAAACGCCCTGGAAGTAAGGGTACACCCTGCCCTGATTGCCAAAGAGCATGTGTTGGCCTCGGTACGTCTGGCATATAACGCCTTTTACATTCGGGGAGATGCCGTAGGCGATATCCTTTTATATGGTCTGGGAGCAGGGCAGATGCCCACCGGGAGTGCTGTGGTGGCCGACATATTAGACCTGGCCCGCAATATAAGGTGCTGTATATCTGGACGCCTTCCTGCCCTTTCTTATGCCATAGACCCCTTAGAAAGGGTTGTACTTAAGCCTATGTCCCAGGTGATCTGTCGGTATTATTTTCGATTTTCGGTCTTGGACAAACCAGGAGTTTTGTCAAAAATCGCCGGTATTTTAGGGCTACACGAAATCAGTATCGCCAGTGTCATACAGAAAGGGCGTGAACAAGGAGGCTCGGTACCCATTGTTATGTTGACCCACGAGGCCCAGGAAAGTGCTGTCCAAAAGGCGCTGGCCCAAATCAACCAATTAGACGTAGTAACCGCGCCCACAAAAATTTTACGTATCGAAGAGGGGTAAAGTATTCAGGTTTTGAGAAACTCGGCCGATAAATATCTATGCAATGTCAAAGGGGAGAAGACTAAAAGGCTATGATCGTTGAGAAAGGCACTTTCCAAGTGCTCAAAAAAAAAGGAACGCTCGCCACAGATAGTCTGGGATCTTGTATTGCCCTGGCTGTTTTGGACCCACAGGCCCAAATTGGCGGCCTATGGGTATTTGTACTTCCGGCACGCAAAATCCTCCTCAAAAATAACGCAAACGGAGTCAGTAGTCTCTTCTTCGCCGACGAAGGTCTAGAACCTTTCTTAAAGGCCTTAAGGGAACAAGGGGCCGATTTTAATCGCGCAAAATTTGTGATTGCTGGCGGGGCCCGTTTCTTAGAGGCGCCCACTATTTTCGACCTGGGAGGAATCAATATTGCGATGATCCGCAAACTTTTTAAGTCCACGGGTATCAATAACTACGAAGAACACGTGGGCGGTCCCTTCCCTCGCGTAGTCCATTTAGACTTAGAGCAGGGTATTATCGAAGTAAAAACCCCTGGGAAAGAGGCAGAGTCGTGGTAAAGGTCTTAGATTATATCTTTGAAGAATTAAATTCGGTACCTAACTTCCCCGAAACGGCCTTTAGAGCCTTACGGCTTCTTGAAAACGAAAATGTAAACTTTCAAGACTTGGCCAAGGTCATAAGGTACGACGCCACTATTACCGCCAATTTTTTAAAGCTTGTTAACTCCGCCTACTTTGGTTTACGCCGCAAGGTGGAATCTCTACCCCAGGCCTTCGCCCTCCTGGGCCTAAACCAGATCCGTTTCTTCCTTATCGCTGCTTGTGCCGGGCAATATTTAAACAAACCCCTAAGTGGCTATAACCTCTCCCCTTACGAAGTATGGTTACATTCCTTGGGTTGCGGGGTCTTTGCCGAACTTTTGTGTGAAAGACTAAAAATCCCCCAAGCCGATCATATTTTTACCGCCGCCTTACTTCATGATATAGGCAAGATAGTCTTGGACATGTTTGTAGGAGGAGAGCTGGAAGTAATTAAAGAACTGGTGCGGGAGGAGAAATTATCCTTTATGGAAGCCGAAATTATGGTCCTAGGGACAGACCACGCGGTAGTAGGGGCAGAACTGCTTAGACGCTGGGGTTTTCCGCAGGAAATAATATTTGCGGTAAGGGCTCACCACGACGAGGATCTCATGCTCCAAGGGCGCACATCGGCTACGGTAGCCTTAGCCAATATCTTGGTAAACCTCTTGGGTGTGGGTATGGGCGCCGATGGGCTCTCTTACCGTGTTCCCCCTTCCATCCTTAAGGTTATTGGTCTACAGGATAGAGAACTTTTCGATGTCATCACCGAAGGGTTTGCCCGCTTCCAGAACCTCAAACAGAACCTTTTAAAGCAATAGCCCTCTTGACGAGCTCTTCAGGAAATGGAATCTTGAAAGGGCCGCGGGAGTGGCGGAATTGGTAGACGCTCCGGACTTAGGATCCGGTGGGGCGCCTCCCCGTGGGGGTTCAAGTCCCCCCTCCCGCACCAAGGAATATCAAGGGTTTGCGGGTTTTTCTCTTGCCCAAGCGGATTTTTGTAAGCTAGGTTGGTGTCCATATTGGTGTCCATTAGCGCCCTCTAAGAGACGAAACTTCAAGGTCTCTTTCGACCTCTTCTTCCCCCAGGTTCACTTTGTCCACGGCCTTGATCTTGGTGGAAAGGTCAAGGTGAGCATATCGGAGGACCATCTCAAGCGTGGTATGGCCGAGGAGGTCTTTAAGCGTCTTGATGTCCACCCCGGCCTGAATAGCCCAGGAGGCGAAGGTATGTCTCAAGTCGTGAATGCGAATGGTGGTGGGAAGAGCAGCCCTTTTTAAAGCGGCTTTGAATCCGTCGTGGAGATCCTTGTAAGGTCTTCCGTCCGGCCTACAGAACACATAGGGGCTTTTGATGTGTCTCGGTAGGCTTTTCAAGATGTTCATGGCCCAGGTGCTCAAAGGCAAAATGAGCTCCCTTTTCCCCTTGGTCGAAGAGGCTTCTATGCGCAAAACTCGACGCTTGAGATCTATTTGCTCCCATTTCAGGCCCAGCACATTGGAGAGCCTTAAGCCTGTAGCCAAGAGAAACTCAAAAATAGGCCTGGTCTCCGGAGGGCATTGCTCAAGGAATCGTCTAGCCTCTTCCTTGGTCATGAAATACCATCGATCTTGGTTTTCCTCGAAAAATTTCACTTTCTTAACAGGGTTTCCTTCCACAAAGCCCCATTTTTCAGCCAGGGAGTAGGCGTTTTTGAGCATAGCGAGCTCCCTGTTTATGGTGGGCCCTTTCGCCCCGGAGTCTAACCGCATGCGCTTGTAAGCCTCTATCTTGGCGGGAGTGATATCTCTCATGCGTGACTGCCCGAAGAAAGACCTAAGGTAAAGCCTCCAGACCTCTTCCTTTCGCCTGGCCCAGCTAGCAGAGTTATGCCTGCGACAATAGGGCATGTAGTGCTTTTCCCAAAACTCAGCTAGGGTTAAAGTGCCTTCGAACTTCTTGGGAATAAAACGCTTCTCAGCCTTGAGCTTTTTGACCTCTGCCAGGCGAGCTTCAGCCGCCTCTTTAGAAGGTCCTATCTTTTCCCTGCACCGCTTCCCCTCGTGGTCATAGTATTCTATCCAGTAGATCTTCCCCGCCCGCTTCTTAAGAGTTAAACCACACTTACAGGTTCCCCGTTTAAGGCTGTTTTTGGTGTGGCACCTGGGGCATTCAATGAGTATAGCCATATTCTACCCCCTATTTTGTTTGTTTTTCCGATGGTGGTGAACTCTACAGGCTGGAGAGCAATAAATGGCCTTGTCGGATTGTGGGATAAAAAGCTTCCCGCATTCCACACAGGCCTTGACCATGCCTTTTGTGAAAATTAGACCGATAAAAGCCTGTATCAGGCTTTTAAACACTAGCTCTGTCTTGACCTCAAAAGGCCAGGCCCCTTTTCCTTTTTTGATAACGGTGTAGGAAATCTTTACATCGGCCTCAAACTTTTTGTCCAGGAGATATTCTTCTACTAACTGTCTTTTGGTGTATTCCTCTTCATCTTTAGTCAATTTCATAAGAGCCTCTGCTTTTTGTTTCACACTTCGAACCCAACCAGCCCAGGAAAGAGTAGGCTCCTTATTTGAAAAACCAAGATATTCTCCAAGCATATAAATAAAGTCTGAAGTTTTTCTGCTTCGGTAGTATTCGACAATTTGATTAAAAGGGATGTTAGGTTGTTTAAGATGTTCTGGCCAGGGATAGCCTCCACCGAGGAGGTCCATGACGATCAATTCGTAAGAAGGGAAAATGGTCATGGTTCTAATATCGTCTTCATATTTCAGTATAACCGGACTATATATCCCCTGAATTGTGAGATTTGCTCTCCAGGATATAAGCGTGTGGCCTTCTGAGAAGCTTTTAAATAAGCCTTTAGGTCGTTCTTGTGTCCGATCTTCAAAAAAGAAATTGATCTCATAGAGATTCAAAAGGCCATATTCTTTAGCAAACCCAAGGACGTCTTCTTCGTTTTTGATCTTCACAAACTTGATCAAAGCTTTCTTGATAGCCTTTCTGTCAAGAGTCTTGTCTATGTAGCCGCCCAGCGGAAAGATGAACCCGTCCCGAATAGCATAACTCTCAAAAACTCGGACCTTCACCTGCATCCCTGTTTCCTCTGTAACGATTTATGTAACGATCTACTTTGATAGTAACTATAGCAATAATGGTTGTCAAGCATTAAACTTTATTAAAAAGCTTAAGTATTAAGAGGTGAAGGAATGGAGCGCATTAACGAAATTAGGCCAGATTTCCTCTATTCTATCGATGCTGTGGCTAAAATTCTTTCAGTGTCACCTGTCACCGTCCGATACTGGTCGAGGCTCAATAAAATTGAAACGCGCAAATTAGGGCGGAGACGGCTCGTTCCAGGGGTTGAAGTTCTCAGAATCCTGCGTGAAGGGCTTAAGTAGATGCCGGTCGATGCCTTGGTGCACATTCTCGAAAAGCTTCCTCATGAAGAGCAGGAAGCTTTTGTTAGAGCGGGATTGGCGGCGCTAGAGCGGGAGAAGCTCTCGGTTGTTGAGGAGGCACCTAATTATTTGGATATTGAGAGCGCATTCAAAGAGCGCCCCCAGCTCGACTGGGTCATTCCCTCTCTTGTTTTGCGTGGAACAGTGAATTTTCTTGGCGGCGCAGGGGGGCGTGGTAAAAGCTTGATAAGCCTATACCTAGGCGTGGAGCTGGCTTCTGGTCTCATCAGTGGCTACTTCACCAAAGATGAGTGTCCAAGCCGGAAAGTTCTGATAGTCAACCTTGAGGACCCCCCAGAAGTTTTGAATGAAAGATTGCAAACCTTCATTAAGCCGCAGTTTTTAAACCTAATAGAAGTTTTAAACAAAAATCTAAAGATATGGCCTGCTATAGGTGTTTTAGGCCCCCTTTTTAAAAAAAACCTTAGTGGTTTAAAAGTCACCGAGGCTTTCAAACAGTTGCAACAAACTATCGAGCAGGAAAGACCTGACCTCGTCATTTTAGATCCCATAATGCGGCTTCTGGGGGTGGAAGAAAACGATAACAGCCTGGTTGGTGAAATTTTCACGCATTTTGAGAAAATTGCAAAAGATTTTGGGCTGTCGTGGTTGTTAGTCCATCACACTTCAAAAAATCTTAGAAATTCTGAGCAAGACATCGCTCTGCGTGGTGCAAGCGGATTTGCTGATGCGGCCAGATCCGTATGGACCGTGACTTCTCCCTCCCCGGTGGAAGAGAGCCTGCTTAAAGGAAACGGTCCTTCTCTTAAGCTAAATTTTCCTAAAATCTCGTATGGCCCTCCGAAAAATTCGGTTCTATTTCGTTTTGAGCCTAATAATGGGGTGTCATGGAAATGTAATGACCCCCTGATTTTTGCACAACTTAAGCTGCAATTACCATTATCTCAGATGGAGCCTGATACCCCAAGGCCTGATGCGGCCTCTCCATGTTGTAGTACCTCATCCAGG
>JALSKZ010000025.1 GCA_026988575.1 Thermodesulfobacteriales bacterium
CTTTGCCCGCTACGATCGCTTTGACCCGGACACGGACAATGTGTTCACCAACGGGGCGGGTAAAGATAACTACACCCTCTATATGGCTGGCCTGGCCTATTATTTCTACAAGAAGAACATCTTTATGATAACTTACGAAAAGACGGACTATCAGGAAAACCTGGCTGCCGGGAAATGGGGGCACCCTTATGGTGGGCCAAGCCAGATTAGCATTGGGGCCAACGCCAAGGACGACTATCGCCTCCAGGCGGTGTTGCAGGTGGCCTTCTAAGCTCTAGAAAAAAAGAAAAGAGAGGGGGTTCCCTCTCTTTTCAAAATTGACGAAAACCAGGAAAAAGGCCGGGTTATGGTCAAGATTGCCCATATTTCAGATTTGCACCTTACGGGATATAACTTTGTAAAGACCTGGAGCGAAAATCTGCGCCAGCTTTTAAGTGAGCTTAAACCTGACTTTTTGGTAATAACAGGGGATCTAACCGACGACGGTTATGTTTATGAATACGAAAGAGTGGCTTATTACCTTCAGGACTTACGAATTCAACCCCAACTGGTGGTACCTGGTAACCACGATGCCCGGAATGAAGGTGATAAGGTATTTAGGGAGTTTTTTGGCACTCGCTATCCCTTTTACGAAGACGAGACTATTGTTTTTTTAGGTATCGATTCTACCGAGCCCGATATAGACGACGGTCACATAGGACGCGAAAATTACGACCTGATCCGGGAAAAATTGCGTGGAGGGAAGAAAAAGTTTCTCCTCCTTCATCATCATCTTTTGCCTATCCCTGGTACAGGTAGAGAGCGTAATATTCCGGTGGATGCGGGTGATGTGCTAAAAATTTGTTTGGAAGCGGGGGTTGATTTTGTCCTATCCGGGCATAAACATCTGCCCTGGGTATGGCGGCTCGAAGGTAGCTACTTTATTACCGCAGGGACTGCTACTTCGCACCGCCTGAAGGGGTTTTCTTATCCTTCGTTCAATGTATTAACGCTGGAAAATGGTGGTGCCGAACTCAGGGTGGTTAACGTAAAAGATAAAAGCGTGGGTGTTACTTATCGGTTAAAACTGTCAGACTAATAAAAATTAGACAAGGAGGTTTTTACACATGCGTAAGAAGATCGTGAGTATTTTGGTTTTTCTCTTTGTTTTGGCCGTATCGGTCAATGGTGTATGGGCTGCTAAGGTGACTCTCTTAGGGGCGGGAGCGACGTTTCCCTACCCGCTCTACGCCAAGTGGTTTGATGTATACTACAAAAAGACCGGTGTAAAGGTTAACTATCAGGCTATAGGTTCTGGGGGTGGAATAAGACAACTTCTGGCCCGCACTGTAGATTTTGGTGCTACAGATGCCCCGATGAGTGATGAAGAGCTGGCCAAGGCCCCGGCCAAGATTGTACACATTCCCATGGCCTTAGGTGCGGTAGTAGTGGCTTACAACGTACCCCGGGTAAAAAGCCTGCGTCTTACTCCCAAAGTGCTGGCGGATATCTTTTTGGGTAAGATCCAGTACTGGGACAACCCCATGTTGAAAAAAGTTAACCCGGGCGTGCATTTTCCTCATTTGCGTATTGTTGTGGCCCATCGTTCCGATGGTTCGGGGACCACTTATAACTTTACCAATTATTTGGCCAAAGTGAGTCCTGAATGGCGTGAGAAGGTAGGTTATGGGAAAGCGGTACGTTGGCCCACCGGTGTAGGTGGTAAGGGTAACGCTGGTGTGGCGGGCCTTATCCGCCAGATTCCAGGTTGTATAGGTTATATCGAGCTTGCTTACGCCGTTAAAAACCACATACCCGTGGCGGCTTTACAGAACAAGGCGGGACACTTTGTGCGTCCTACCCTTAAAGCCATTTCCGCGGCGGCTAACATCGATATTCCCGATGACACACGCTGTTCGTTAACCAATACCTCTGCTCCTTATGGTTATCCCATTACCGCTATGACCTGGATCATCGTATATAAAGAGCAAGCCTATGGTGGTCGATCCTATAAGAAGGCCAAAGCTTTGGCTGATTTGCTTTGGTGGTGCATACATGACGCCCAGAACATGAACGAAAAACTCCTTTATGGGCGTATCCCCGCGAGGGTAGTGGTTAAGGCCGAGCGTATCCTCAAGGGGCTTACATACCAGGGCAGCCCCCTGTTGCCCTAGCCTCCTCTCCACTTGTAGCCCCTCCATGTGAGGGGCTTTTTTTTTCATTGAATCCTCCTTTCAAATTAGCCCCACAGGGAGGGGCAAGTTCTGGCGAACGCCATCCGGCCAAACAGCAGTCCAGGACGTTGTCCTAAAAATAGAGCCTGAGCGTTTTGATCTGTTCTTGCCCACCTGCCGTGCCCCGCCCACAAAGACCACCGGAAAAAAATGAAGACACCTTACGAACGTTGCTTCTAACGTGCGCGGGATGTACATGCGACCATGTTTATGGTGGCGTCATAAATTGGTCATTTTTTGACCACCAGCTTAAAGCGCTTGCCAAGTTTAGACACATCTAGCACAGGCTTGGTTTCTTTTGGTGAAAAAGTCTTCTGGGAAGACTCTGGTTTGTAGAAGACAACCCAGCCAAAGGGCTTGAGGCCTGAGGGGTTGTGGACCTTGGAAAATTCTCCCGCCAGCCAGAGGGTGGTGGCATGATCTTGATAGGTGTTCTTCCCCTTCCCGCGGATCAGGATGTGACGGAAGCCCTCGATGGTAACACACTCTGCCCCACTATGACGCCCAAGCCTAAGGGGAGTGCCTACTTCGGGAAAGAGGGGCACGTTTGCGTCTATTTGGGATAGTTCGTCAAATTCCCGGTCCCTTTCTCCTCCGTAAAAGGCCTTTGCTGCCTGGATTAGCTCTTCAAAGCTTACGGGAGCACTGATAAGACAAGTTTTTCTAGAATCTTTTGTTTTTATTCTGGGAGGAGGATCATGGATAGTTATTTCTCCTTCAAAAATCGCCCCGGGCTCGATGACTTCCAAAATTTGATAAGGCCCGCGGGCACTAGTGCCGTCTTTTTTGCGGTTTACCGCATAGACGATTCTGGTCTTTACCGGGCCTTTGGGGCGAAAGTCAGAGACCTTTATCAAGCGGAAGGGGTCCTGCTGAAAACGATAACGCGGGTATTCAAGAATTTCGCTTTCAAGTCTTTTGCTATCGCAACGGCGCCCCTGGCAATAATCTCGGTAAGACTCCCCTCTGGCCTTACTTCGCCTTTTGTTGAGCACCGCAGTGCGCAAAGCGCCTTTTACCGAAGAGCCCGGAATGATGGGCTGGTTATCATTGGGAGAAAAAGCCGTGCGATAGATAGTGAATTTATTAAATTCCTTTTCTAATTGTTTACCAGTGAGTGACTGCATCCGCCGGTAATGTTCTAAAAACCCCTCACAAAGCTCTATGCGCCTTACAATAAAATCGCTAAGTCCCTGGTTGAGAAAGTTGA
>JALSKZ010000026.1 GCA_026988575.1 Thermodesulfobacteriales bacterium
TGGATTCTTCAGTCGCTTGCGCTCCTTCAGAATGACAGTGGTAGGGAGTGGATGCTTCGGTCGCTAAGCTTCCGAAATGGCAAAAGAGATTGCTTCGGTGTGCGATAGCACGCCTCGTAATGACGGCTGTGGGAAAGATTGCCACGGCGACTACGTAGCCTCGCGATGACTCCCAGGATCCGTTCCCATTTTTCGAATCGAAAAATGGGAACGGATCCCTGAAAGCATTACCGGACAAAAATATGCTCCCATTGAATAATAAAAAGAAGGCCCGTTTTCACTAGAAAGGAACGGGCCTTCTTATTGCTTTTTGCAAGCCTTACTTGGAAAGGTATTCTACGATGGTTCTTGCCTCTTCGTCAGTCATTTGGGTGCCGTATTCACGCATGCGCTTTACGTTTTTTGTCCACCACTGTTTGGAACGACCCTTATTGCGGTAAACGCGCTTGGTGGAATGGCACATAGCGCATTTCTGGTTGATAATGCTGGTAGCGCGAGATTCTAAATCGCCAGAGGCAAAACCCGGAGTGGCTAAAAGTAGAAACATCCCCAAAACCCCGATAAACTTTAACATACTATCCTCCTCAAATATTTTTAAATTGATATTAATTCAAAATTAGGAACTATACAGTGTCAATAAAAAACATAACACTTGAGAAAAATTTTCTGGCCCTGGCCCCCATGGCAGGGCTTACGCACGCGGCCTTGCGCGAGCTGGTAGCTTCATTTGGGGGCTGTGATCTCTTTTTCACGGAAATGCTAAACGTAAGGGCCATTGTCCACCAAAACCCCGAAAACGACCCTTACCTTATTTGCGGGAAAAATGACCGACCCCTTGTGGCCCAGCTGGTTGGCCGTGAGCCAGAACTTTTTGCCAGGGCGGTCGCACGCCTTGAAAAAGGCTTTTCTTTTTACGGCTACGATATCAACTTTGGTTGCAGCCGCGGTGCTATCCAGCGTTACGGCTGGGGTGTTTCCCTTATGAAAGAACCAGCGCTTTGCGCAGAAATCGTCGCCGCGGTAAGAAGCGCCACCCAAAAACCCGTTAGCGCCAAAATAAGAAGTGGCTTTGAACATAATCGTGAAAAGCTTATTTCTTTCGTGGAAACACTTATTCAGGCAGGAGTTCAACTGGTAACCCTTCATCCACGCACCGCAGAAGAAGGCTTCCGCCGCCCTGCACGCTGGGAAGAAATAAGCTGGCTAAAGGAAAACTTTCCCTCGCTTAAAATCCTCGGAAACGGAGATGTGTTCGGGCCACAGGATGCCCAAAAAATGCTGGCACAAACACGATGCCACGGAGTCATGATTGGAAGGGCTGCCCTCCTTCGCCCCTGGATCTTTAGAGACACTAAAAGCTACCTGGCTAAAGGGGGAATACCCCCTGGGCCCTCTCCTCAGGAGATTCCAACAAAAATGTGGGAACTAATCAGCCAGTACTTGCCTGAAGAACTTCGCGAAAAGCGCTTTGAGCTCTGGTTGTTCTGGTTCCTGCAAAACTTTCCCTTTGGATTGCATTACTTTGGCGAGGTAAAAAAAGAAAAAAACTTGGCGGCCAAACTTGAGAAGTTAAGACAATTTCTTTCTCGTGAGAGACTGCGCCCCTACCCTGCCAGGCCATATCTCTTGCGCTAAAAAGAGCTTTTTATCTCTGATGCGGAGGACGACCTCGACGAAGGGGAATTTGGTCTTCAAGGCCTAACCGCTGAATACGGTAACGCAGTTGTCTAAAAGTGAGTCCCAGTTCTTGCGCCGCCCGGGCCACAATAAAACCATGACGTTCTAAGGCCCTTAAGATATCTTCTTTCGTAGGCTCTCTTTTATGCGAAGATACTTCTTCTCTGTCCATCTTATTTTTCAGAAAGGGACGAATGCTTTCGGCGGTGACTTTGCCGCTTTCGCACACTATGAAAAGTCTTTCTAAGAAATTTTCCAGCTCGCGTATATTGCCCGGCCAGTTATATTGAGCAAGGAGCTTAACGGCCTCAGGAGCAATCACCAACTCACGGGCATACTCTCGGGCAAGACGACGCATGATAAAATTTATTAACAACGGCAGATCTTCCATACGTTCCCTTAGCGGAGGAATACGGATAGGAAAGACGTTTAAGCGAAAATATAGGTCCTCGCGAAAGCGACCCTCCTGGACTAATTTTTGCAGATTTTGATTGGTTGCTGCTATTAGCCTTACGTCTACTCTGCGCGTTTTAGTACTCCCCAAGCGCTCAAATTCCTTTTCTTGAATAAAACGCAATAGCTTGGCTTGTAGTTCCAGAGACAATTCTGCTATCTCGTCAAGGAATACCGTACCCCCATCAGCCTCTTCCAAGCGTCCTGGTTTGCTATTAAATGCCCCGGTAAAAGCACCCCTTTCGTAGCCAAAAAGTTCTGCTTCAAGCAGGTTTTCAGGCAAGGCAGCACAATTTATCTTGACAAAAGGCTTTCCTGCCCGAGGAGAAAGTTCGTGGATCAAACGTGCGGTAAGAGTCTTTCCCGTGCCGGATTCTCCTAAAAGTAATACGGTGGCCCGCGTATTAGCCACCTGCCGAACCAGGGTGAGCACTTTTTGCATCTCTGGGCTACGGGAGCTCACCATAAAATCGGTAAAACGCTTCTTCAACTCGGTGCGTAAGACCAGATTCTCTTGGCGCAAACTGGCTTCTCTTTTTTCTACTATGTGCCGCAAGCGTACAAATTGAGCGATTAACAAGGCCATTATCTCCAAAAACTGGAGATCTTCGTGATAATCTATTCCATCTTCAAAGAGACGGTCTACAGAGAGGACTCCTATAGTCTTTTCTTCAAGAATAATGGGCACGGCCAGGAAAGATATTTGATCACGATTTAAGGAGCGGGCCTTGGTGCGGTTTAAAAATAAGGGCTCTTGCTGGATATTTAAGATGATACAGGGTTCCCCGGTAATAAATACCTGCCCTGTAACACCCTCTCCTGGGGCATATATACCACGGGCTTCTTCTTCGGGAGTTAATCCATAAGAGGCCCTGATAAATAAGCGGTCAATTTCTTCATCGTAAAGGGTTACCGTGGCCCTTTCCATATGGAGACGCTCGGCAAGGATGCGCAGGATACTCCGGAGGGCATTATCTAAATCCAGGGCCTTACCAATGATCTGACAGGCCTCGTGTAACACCAAAAGCTTGCGTTTATTTAGGGATTCTTTGTTCATGTTATTTACATTTTTGTTTAATTTAACTTTCCACATAGGTCAGTTTTGTATTAATTTGGGGCTTAGAGTCCCTTCTATTTTGGGTGGTAAACTCCTCACAGAGCCTTTTGACCTCTGCGTCTGAAAGGGGCCTACTATAATGAGCCGCTAGTTCCCTTATACGTTGTAATAGTAAGGGCAGATCTTCCTCGGACACCGTTATACCTAACTCCTTTAATTTTGCCTTTACCGCCCCCTGACCTGACTTTACGCCCAGGGCCAATTGGTGAGACAACCCCAAAACCTCGGGGGGAAAGGGCTCGTAAAGTTTCCTATTTTTGTAAATGCCGTCTACGTGAAGACCCGATTCACAGAAAAAGAGGCTTCGCCCAAGCACGGGTTTAAAAGCAGAAAGGGTCTCTCCGGCGTGCCATGATACAAAATGGGCTGCCAAGGGTAAAATTTTTATTTGGTAGCGTTTCTCCCCTCGGCGAAAGACCAAGTAGGCGATAAGTTCTTCAAGGGGCGTTATCCCGGCCCTTTCTCCCAGACCAAGGAGTGTGGTATCAACCCAATCGGCTCCTGATTCCAATGCAGCTACCGCATTTCCGGTAGCCATGCCCAAATCATTGTGTAAATGGAGCCCTAACTCTGTATCAGGAAAATTGTTTTTAAATTCCTTGACCAACTCGGCGACCTGTAGGGGATTCCAAAAAGAAAGGGTGTCGGAAAGACGTATTCGTCTCACCCCTGCCTTTATGGCGGTACGAATAACTTGAAACAAAAAGCGTTTGGGCGTTCTACTGGCGTCTTCAAGGCCTAAAGAGACAAAACTAAAGTGCCTACGCGCTTCGGGCACCAGTGTATTTATCCGGGCTAAAAGCTCCTTTTGGCTAATGCGCAATTTATATTTTAGATGAAGGGGAGAGACCGGAACACTAAGATTAAGACGTATGCCTGAAAAAGTCTGGGCCAAAGAAATATCCTTGGGATGAAGCTTACACCAAAGGCTTAGCTTGTCTCCCAGACCCTTCTTTTTAAGGGTCCTCCATAGTGAATATAGCTCTTTATCCATACGTACTACACCTATCTCTAATTCCTCCACGCCGATGTCGTGTAAAAAAAGAGCCAGACGGACCCTTACCTCCGACCTAAAATACACACCAAAACGCTGCTCGCCTTCTCTTAAGGTAGTATCCAGTATCGCCATACACTTGTAATTTAAGCAAAAACTGTTCCATAAATCTCCCCTCTCAGATCTATCATGATGATTTTAATAAATCTGTAACTTTAATAAGTTACATTTAAAACATACATTTTTTCTTACAAAATTTACAATGGCAGTTTTTAAAAGCCCCTATGTAACCTCTTAAAAAGGCAGAAAAACCAAGCAAATAAAGGCTTCTGGCCTTTGGCACACCTTTTGCCTTATCCCTCTCTGAAAAAAATCTTTATTAGGAGGTTCGAAATGGCCACAAGGAAAATCGGTATCTACGGAAAAGGCGGTATAGGAAAGTCTACTACTACTCAAAATATGGCCGCCGCCCTTGCCCACTACTTTGGCAAAAAGGTCATGATTCATGGTTGTGACCCCAAGGCCGACGCTACACGTCTTATCCTGGGAGGCAAACCCCAGGAAACGGTGCTCGATGTCCTACGTGAGGAAGGCGAAGAAAATGTAACTCTCGACAAGGTCATGAAGATCGGCTTCGGGGGGATTCGCTGTGTAGAATCTGGAGGCCCTGAACCCGGGGTGGGTTGTGCTGGCCGTGGGGTTATCACCGCCATCAACCTCATGGAGCAACTTGGTGGATACCCAGAAGACCTAGACTTTCTCTTCTTTGACGTGCTGGGCGACGTAGTGTGCGGAGGTTTTGCCATGCCTGTACGCGAAGGAAAAGCGCAAGAGATTTACATAGTGGCTTCGGGAGAGATGATGGCCATCTACGCCGCCAATAACATCTGTCGCGGTATGGCCAAGTATGCCCAACGTACCGGTGTGCGTCTGGGGGGCATCATTTGTAACAGCCGTAAGGTCGACCGCGAAGAAGAAATTATCCAGGAGTTCTGTGAACGCATTGGGACCCAAATGATCATGTTCATCCCTCGAGACAATATCGTCCAGAAGGCCGAATTTAACCGACAGACCGTCATAGAATTTGATCCGGAACACCCCCAGGCCATGGCCTATAAGGAACTTGCCCGGCGGATCATCGAGAACAAAAACCTGGTCATTCCCAAACCTTTGAGCATGCCGGAACTCGAAGAACTAGTCGTGAAATACGGCATCGTTTAAGGGCAAAAGTCTTTTTACGCCAAAAAAGAGAGCAAGGAGGAATCTTCATGAAAATGATCAAAGCCATCGTAAGGCCGGAAAAGACCCAAGATGTTGTAGATGCCCTGGAAGCAGCTGGCTTTTTAGCCTTGACCCGTATAGACGTGGTAGGTCGAGGCAAACAAGGGGGGCTTACCATGGGCGAAATCGTTTATGACGAACTCCCCAAGACCATGCTTCTCCTGGTGGTGGACGACGAAGCAGTCCCTAAGGTGCGTGATGTAATTATGGAATCGGCACGAACAGGGCGTTTCGGAGACGGCAAGATCTTTGTGGTGCCGGTCAATGAGGCCTGGACTATCCGCACCGGGCAACCTGAATTGTAAGCGCCGAATAAACCATCTTTTAGAGCAAGGAGGAGATATGAGCAAACTTTGTGAAATAATGGCCATTGTACGGCCTACGAAGATGCTGGCCACTAAAAAGGCTTTGGCGGAGATGGGGTTGCCTTCTTTTACCGCCTTTAAGGCCTTTGGACGGGGCAAACAAGGAGGTCGAGTGGAGGAGCTTGCCTACCGTGTAAGCCCCGAAATCGTTGAAAAGGCCCAACAAATGAAGGCCTCTTTCATACCCAAACGCCTGCTCATGGCCGTAGTCCCTGAAGCCATGGTGGAAAAGGTGGTCAAGACCATCATAAGCGTAAACCAAACGGGCAAACACGGGGACGGCAAGATCTTTGTGCTCCCCATAGAAGAAAGCTACCGTGTCCGAACCGGAGAAAAGGACTTAGAAGCCCTATTTTAAAGGAGGAAGTCATGCTTAGACACCCGTGTTTTGACGAAAAGGCCCACCGTTTAGTAGGTAGGGTACATCTACCTGTAGCACCAGCTTGTAATATAAAGTGTGCCTTTTGTGAAAGGGAAATAGGTTGTGCCTATGATTATAGACCAGGAGTCACTCTTAAGATACTCAAACCCTCCCAGGTCAAAAGCTATATAGGCCAGGCCCTGGAGATCGAACCCCGTATCGAGGTGGTAGGTATAGCCGGCCCTGGTGACGCCTTGGCCAACGAAGAGACCTTTCTGGCCCTCAAAGAGGTTCGTCAACACTTTCCCGAGCTAAAGACTTGTTTAGCTACTAATGGTCTGGCCTTGCCAGAAAAGGTGTCCCGGCTTATAGAGCTCAGGCTCTCTTTTCTCTCGGTAACGATAAACGCAGCCACCCCAGAGACCGGAGCCCAACTGGTAAAGTATATCCGGTTGGGAAGAGAAAAAATCGCCGGGCCTAAAGGGGCCAAAAAGCTGCTTGACTCTCAACTAGAGGGGATAGCCCGAGCCGCAGAAGCAGGCATCAGAGTAAAGATAAACAGTGTGCTGGTGCCCGGGATAAATGACCACGAAATGGCCACCATTGCCAAGCTTGCCGCCGAGGCCGGGGCCAGCCTCATGAACATTATGCCCTTGATCCCCCTTGGCGAACTGCGTAGCTGGAGACCCCCTACCAAAGGGGAACTTAACAGGGCCAGGAGTCAAGCGGCCAACTTTCTGCCACAGTTTCTCTCTTGTAAACGTTGCCGAGCCGATGCCTTGGGTGTCCCTGGACTCGGCGACTTAAACATCGCTTGTCTTGGTTGTTAAGCTTAGAGGAGGTGAAACCTATGCCGTATTACCAGTTACGTTGCAATATTTGCATCCCTGAACGAAACAAACACGTAATAATAGTGGACGAAGACAGAAGCACTATTCCTGTGAGCAATGCCCCTACTGTCCCCGGCGACCTTACTGAACGTGGGTGTGCCTATGCCGGAGCCCGCGGGGTCGTAGGCGGACCTATAGCAGACGTGATCCACATGATCCATGCCCCTGTTGGTTGCGGATATTACACCTGGGGAACCAGGCGCCACCTGGGTAATGCCTACAACTGGGCCCGCCCAGGGGTACTTGAAAACGAGGCCAACCACCGGCGGCACTGTTTTACCACCGATATGACCGAACAAGATATCATCTTTGGCGGGGCAGAAAAATTAAAAAAGGCCCTGCTTGAGGCCTTTCGTATCAACCCCGGGGCCAGAGGGGCCGTTATTTACAATACCTGCTCCACCGCCCTTATTGGTGACGACCTAGAACAGGTAGCCAGAGAAGTATCTAAAGAAGTGGGCAAACCCATCTTTGCCTGTGCCTCCCCAGGGTTCTGTGGTGTCTCCCAGTCAAAAGGGCACCATGAATTTAATTTTCAATTCTATAAATGGCTGATCAAATATCGCGAGCAACACCCTGAAGTTTGTCTGAAAGAAGAAGAAAAGACCCCCTATGACATAAACCTCATCGGTGAATACAACATCGACTGGGATACCGTGGTGATAGTGCCCCTTTTTGAGAAATTAGGGGTGCGCATATTGAATGTCTTTACCGGAAACGCGCGTTTTCAAAACCTGTTTACCCTTCCCGATGCCAAGTTAAATGTGGTGCATTGCCAGAGGTCAGCTACTTATATAGCGGCCTTGATAAAAGAGGGCTTTGAAGTGCCTTACATCGGAGTGAGTCTCTTTGGCTTAGAGCAAACTTCTAAGGCCCTTCGCGACACTGCCGCCTGGTTTGGCGACGAAAAGATTATAAAACGTGCCGAAGAGGTCATCGAAGAGGAAAAGGCCGCTATTGCCAAGGCCCTTGAGTGGTATCGCAATAAGCTTGAGGGCAAGCGTATTGCCATCTACGTAGGAGCCCCTCGCGTATGGCACTGGCCTAAGGCCCTGGCGGAACTAGGCATGGAGGTTGTGGCCTGTATGACTACCTTTGGCCACAAAGAAGACTACGAAAAGATCGTCCAGCGCGTCAAACCCGGCACCTTGGTAATTGACAATCCCAACGAGTTTGAAATCGAAGAAATGATCGAAACGAGAAAACCAGATCTATTCCTAACCGGGCTCAAAGAGAAGTACCTGGTGCGTAAGTTCGGCGTGCCCACCCTAAACTCCCATTCGTACGAAAAGGGACCCTATGCCGGATTCAGGGGGTTTATTAACTTTGCCCGAGATATCTACCAGGCCATTTATGCCCCGGTGTGGCAGCTGGCTAAAGAAGATTTTTGAGCTGCCTTTTAAAGAACTAACTCTAAGGAGGCTGTTATGATAAATAACGTAAAAGAGATCCCTATTGAGGGGATTACCTATAAAAACTTAAAAATAGAAAAAGAACCACTAACTCCTGAATACACACCACCACCCCCGGAGCTTATACCAGCTAAAAATCGGGCGGTCTGCATTGATCCTTCGCGTACTTGCATGCCCTTTGGGGCCATGTGGGCGACCCTGGGGGTACACAGGGCCATTCCCTTTGTCCAGGGGGCCCAGGGGTGTACCACCTACGTGCGTTACACGTTTTCGCGTGTCTTCCGTGAACCGGCTACCATTGCCAACGCAAGCTTTCACGAAGACGCCGCGGTCTTTGGGGGCCGCAAAAACCTTATACGCGGGGTGCGAAACCTGGTGTGCCGTTACCAGCCAGAGCTCATCTCCATTGTAACCACCTGTTCCAGCGAGGTCATTGGCGACGACATCAACAGTTTTCTCGATGAAGCTATCGAACTTATGGAAGAAGAGATGGGCCCTGAGGTACGGGACGCCGTCAAGTTTGTGGTGGTAAATACCCCAAGCTTTGCGGGCTCCCACGTGGAGGGCTACAATCGTGCCGCCAGAGAATTTTTAAAGACCTTGGCCAAGTCTACTGGTCAGAGCACCGAAGACATCTACTTTATCCCTGGGTTTATGATGCCAGGGGATATCCGTGAGTTGAAACACATGATGGACCTTATGGACGTATCTTACCGGATACTTTTTGACATCAGTGACACCCTTGATTGCCCCCTGGTGGGCATGCCCAACCGCATTCCCTATTATCCCCCCGGAGGCACCAAGGTGGAAGAGTTCGTCCGCGCAGGAGATGCCCGCGGCCTCTTTGCCCTTTCGCCTGACGCCGGCGGAGCTGGCGCTACCTGGCTTGAAAGACGTTTCAAAGTACCTTCAAGGGCTATCACCATGCCTATCGGGGTAAAGAATACCGACAATCTCATCAAGGCCGTGGCAGAGGTGGCGGAACGGCCTATTTCGGAAAAGATACGCTGGGAAAGGGGTATACTCCTTGATGCCATGGCCGATACCTTGCACTACACCATGTCCAAACGCGTGGCCTTGTGTGGCGACCCGGACTTTGTGGCTGCGGCCACCGGCTTTGTCTGTGAACTCGGTATGATCCCTACCTATATTTTGATAGGCACCAAGAGCCGCACCGCTGAGGCCACTATCCGGGAGGTATGCGAAGAGTATGGGCACAACCCGGTCATTATGAATGACAGTGACCAGTTTGAATGGGAATACGCCCTGAAAAATGATATTCCTGACGTGATCTTGGGACATTCTCGGTGTGTAAACATTTCCCGAGAAATCCAGGTGCCCTTGGTGCGTTACGGGTTCCCGGTGTATGATCGAGTAGGGTTCCAACGCGAACCAATAATCGGCTACCGAGGTGGAGAGCGCCTTTTAGCCCGTATTGTAAATGCCATTCTTGATTATCATTATCCCGACGACCGTACGCACCAGTAATAAAGGGGGCGCTTTTTAGCGCTCCCCCTTTTGGGAGTTTTATAGGGAGTGCCAAAATGAGACTTAGGAGGCCAACATGGAGTACAAATTTTGTCCCATTATTAGAAAACTCTTACAGGCCAAGGAAAAAAGCGGCTTGAGTTATGAAGAAATAGGTAAGGCCCTTGGGCGAGATAAGGTTTGGGTGGCAGCTCTCCTTTATCGCCAGGCAGTAGCCTCTAAGGAAGAGGCCGAAAAACTAAAAGAGCTCTTAAACCTAGATGACGAATGCTATAGGGCCCTGCAAAAGATCCCCATGCGCGGTGCGGAAACCGATACCATACCTTCTGATCCCCTTATATATCGCTTTTACGAGATCGTACGCGTATACGGGCCTGCAATAAAGTCCGTCATAAACGAGATGTTCGGCGACGGGATAATGAGTGCCATTGACTTTTCTATCGACATAAAGAAGGAGGAGGACCCCAAGGGAGACCGGGTGGTCGTTACCTTTAACGGTAAATTTTTGCCCTTTAAAAAGTGGTAACGGCTTAACTTCTTGCTGAAAATAAGGCCTTAGCCTTTTTCGAGAGGCCTAGAGTTAAGGCCACAAATAACTCTCCTGTCAAAGGAGGCCCAAATGGAAGCTTTCTTGTTTTCTCATCCAGAGATATGGCCGCAGAGGTCCTGCGGTTTGGCGACAGAACCCGGAAGCATGAGTCAGCGAAGCTGCGTCTATTTTGGGGCCAGGTACGTACTGGGGCCGGTGCGGGAGGCCATCCACCTGGTACATGGAGCCGTGGGATGTGGGTACTATGGGAAAATGGTGCGTGGTACCCCTGCCCCCCTTTTTTCCACCGACATGCGTGAGCACGAGGTAATCTTTGGGGCCCGCCAAAAGCTTTATAAGGCCTTGGTAGAGGCCTTTGCCTTAAACCCTGAGGCTCGTGGTGCTTTTGTATACATAACGTGTGTGACCGGCCTTATTGGAGAAGATGCCCTTACCGTAGCCGAAGAAGTAGCCCAAAAGATAGGCAAACCAGTAAAGGTGATATCCTGTCCGGGGTTTTCCGGAAGCTCACAAGCAAAGGGACATTCTGTTTCTTATAAGGCCTTATTAGAGCTGATAAAGCCTTTACCCAAGGCCAAGGAACCAGTGGTAAATCTCATAGGGGAATACAACGTAGGGGGTGAAACAAAAGTCCTAAAGGACCTGCTTGGACAAATAGGAGTCAAAGTGCATCTTTCTCTCACCGGTGAGGCAAGTTGGTCCCGTATAGAGACCATGTCTCGGGCCAGACTGAACTTGCTTTTCTGTGGCACTACGGCAGAAGATTTCTGTAGGGCCATGAAAAAGGCCTTTGGCACCCCGTATATGAAGGTCTCCTTCTACGGGTTAAAATCCATTGCTGCTTCGCTACGAAAGATCGGGGCCTTTTTCGAATTACCCGAGACCCTGGTAGAAGAAGTGATCTCTCACGGCGAACAACAAGTACTGGCCAAGATTTTTCCGTGGCGCCGCCATTTCTGGGGTAAGAAAGCGTTAATTGTGTTGGGCGCGCACCGTTTGGGGCCCCAAGGGAAGATGCTCAAAGAATTGGGCTGTGAGGTGGTGGCCGCGGCCTCTATCTTTGGTAAAGATAATAACCACAAGGAAGCTACTGAGGTTACTAGTATAGTAACTGACAACCCAGGAGACCACGAGCTAGAAGAGGCCTTGTGGGTCTTTAAACCAGACATCGTCCTTACCAACGCCCGCGAACAATGGCGCCCTGTAAAACTGGGCGTACCGGTACTTTCTTTTCCCCAACCCAAGGATAGAGGGCCTTATGCCGGGTATGTGGGGATGATCAACTTTGCCCGAGATCTATACAAGTGCCTAAATGCCCCTGTATGGAAACTACTGAATAGTAGCTTGCTTTAGACGCGCTTTGGTTTTTGCCTAAGCACTTTTGATATGACATGGGCTGCTAAATCAAAGGTCCCTTGGACGCTCTCTATAAGAACGGTATCGCTAGAGGCGATTATAGGACATTTTTTAAGCTCTTGGTCTGCTGATTTCACTACCTCGCAATTAAAGGACAGACCGGCTTTGCTAAGATACTGACGTGCTAAGGCGGCCAACTCCCCGCTACGCGATAAGGGGGCGTCAAAATAAACCACGCCCCCTTTTAAAGGGAGTCTCTTTAGCCCCTGGATAATACACGCTAGCGCCTGCTGTGAAGAGTCCGAATAGCGAAACTTGCGGGATAACCGTGAGGCATCGCGTACAAAACCATCGTCACAAATAAATACAGGCAAGTTGCGCAGGGCTGATTCTACCGTAATGAGGATGTTGTGACCGTCAACGGCCAAAAAACACCCTCTAATCTCCTTTATTAAGAGCTTGCGCTGTTTTCGTTTTCGAGCCTCTTTATGAGAAAAGACGGCCCTGGTAAGGACTTCGCGCTCTAGGGAAGAGAGCTGCCAACGGTTGGCCAAAAAGTTAAGACTTGTCTCCTTGTGGTAACCACGATTCAGGAGGTAGCGCAGATCACGGGCCACCTCATGTAGCGTAACCCAGCGAATATTAGAGGCCTGTTTTGGCAAGCTCTCGCAACAACTCCTGTTGCTTTTTGGTCAGTTTTTTGGGTACATCTATTCCCAAACGGATGTATTGATCCCCCTTACGGCCGTGTCTATCAGGTAATCCATAGCCTTTGAGGCGCAATTTGGTCCCACTCTTGGCCCCTGGAGGTACTTTTACCTTTACCCGCTTCCCGTATAAAGTGGGCACTTCTATATAGGTACCAAACACCGCATGGGTATACGGAATCGTCCAATCTAAAAATACATCAAGCCCTTCTCGTTTAAAGAGGGGATGGGGTTCTATTTTTATCAAAAGATACAAATCTCCCCTCCGGCCATTGGCCCCGTAAGCCCCCAGGGCAGGAAGACGTAATTTTTGCCCCTCCTCTACCCCTATAGGTATACGCACACGGACACGCTCGGGACGACCTGTAGGGGCTATGGAAAGCTCTTTTTCTGCCCCTTGCGCTACCTCTTCAAGAGTCACCGGTAACTCCAGCAATAAATCTCCAGAGGGAGCTGATCCTTGTTGAAAACTGTGACCACGTCGAGAAGAAAAGCCCCATTCCTCTTCAGGGCTGGTACCAAAAATGTGACTGAATAGATCGGCAAAATCCACACTAAACTGTTGTGCCCTACCCTTATAAGGGCCACCAAACCGAAAAACGCGCCCAAAATCAAAACCTATGCCCAAGTCACGAAAGATGCTCTCAAAATCAAAACCACGAAAGATATCTTCTTGGCTAAAGCGTTGGTGAAATTCAGCAGAACCAAATTGGTCGTATTGCCGGCGCTTTTCTGGATCAGAAAGCACGGCGTAGGCCTCGTTAATCTCTTTAAAGCGCTCTTCGGCCTCTTTATTACCCTTGTTGCGATCAGGGTGATATTTTAAGGCCAAGCGGCGGTAGGCCTTTTTGATTTCTTCTTGCGAAGCGTTACGTGACACCCCTAAAATTTGGTAATAATCCTTGGCCATAGCGACCAATCTCCTTACCAGAGATACTCTTTAAAACCCTTCCAAAAGGTAATGCCCGGGAAAGGAGTGTCAAGGACAATAAGAATGGCCCCCTGTGGGTCAAAACTGAGGGATGGAGGTGGGTATCTGGTCGTTTGAGGGTGGAGATACCTGAGGGGGCGACCCACAGGGGAACCAAATTTATGTCTACGCGTTAAAACATGGCTAACAGTTAACAGACCCCTATAATATTTGTCAAGGTGCCATGTAAACCATGTGTTTGCCCCAACCAGTACCCGTAAGGAGGAGATTAATCGATTTGGTCTTGATAAGCAAGAGGCCCTTGGGACTTCTTTTGGATCTAGGTTTTTACCCAGGGATATACCCCTTCGGGGCTTACGTTACCAGTCAAAACATCTTTGACCTTTTTAAAGTCCTCTTCAGCCATTACCAAGGCCATACCACAGTCACTGCTTATTTCTTTGGGAACAGGTACCATCTCTGTAGGGATACCACGTGTTTTCAAGAGTTTTTCAGCCTTTAGCACGTAGTGGATAGAGGCAAAAGTCAAAAGTAGTTTCATGAGGCTATTTCTAATAGGGCCTGAGCTGCTCTTTCTACTTCGGATAGTCGATTAAAATAATTAAAAGAAAATCTGACCGTACCCTGAGGTAAAGTATCCAGGGTCTTATGGGCCAAAGGCGCACAGTGTAGCCCCGGCCGAACCATCACCCCAAATTCTCGATCTAGACGTCTGGCCACTTCTGAGGGAGGAAGGCCTTCTATGTTGACTGATATTATTCCTGTAGCCTTTGTGCGGTCTTTAGGGCCGTATATGCATATCTTAGGATTTTTCTTAATAAGTTCGATAAAAGTCTCGGCCAGCAAACGCTCGTGAGAAGAGATGTTTTTAAGGCCAATCTGGCGCACAACGCGTGCTCCCGCGGCCAACCCAGCTATACCAGGGAGATTGGGAGTACCTGACTCAAAACGATCAGGCAAAAAATCAGGCTGTTCCAGGCTCTCTGAGCGACTACCTGTACCCCCAAACTTCAAGGGACGCAATATCTCTTCTACCCCCGGACGGAGGTAAAGAGCCCCGATGCCTCCTGGCGAAAATAGACCCTTATGGCCGGAAAAAGCCAAAAAATCAATGGCTAGTTGAGATAGGTCTATGTCTATATGGCCCACCGATTGGGCGGCATCTATCAAAATAAGGGCCTCTCCTTTGAGAGGGACTATTTCTTCTAGGGGTTGAATAGTCCCTAACACATTAGAGACATGGCTTAGGCAAATTAAACGGGGCGAGAAGGTCTTTACCATTTCCTTTAAGGCCCGCAGATCAAGAAACCCTTCTCTATTACAAGGGACATAGTGCACCCTTATACGCCCTTGTCGGCACAAGGCCTCAAGCGGACGGGCCACGGAATTATGCTCTACAGCAGAGGCAAGGGCTACATCCCCAGGGCGTAAGACACCTTGAATGACCAAATTCAGGCCTTCGGTGGCGCCAGAGGTAAAGACAAAGCGACTTTCATCCTCGAGGGAAAAAAATTGGGCAAGCTCCTCCCGAGCCTCAAAGACCACCCGGCTTGCGGCCAAGGCTCCTCGGTGACCCGAGCGTCCGGGGCTACCAGGAACACGACGCAACACCTCGCAAACCGCTTCCACAACTTCCGGAGGCTTGGGAAAGGATGTGGCGGCCTGATCAGCGTAAATCATGGCTTAACTACTAATCCGGCCCTGAGCATGCTTTCCATAATATCGTACATGTTTGACACCTGCCCCACACCTAGCTTGTCCTTTACCTGATAAAAATCAAGACAGGTGCCACAGACGAGAATGGTTATCCCCGATTGTTCTAGGGACTTAAGATCAGGCAAAAGTTCTGAGTCTTCAAGGGTCAAAAAGACCCCTTTGTTATAAAAGATTAATTTTTCAGGCTTTACCGAGGCCTCTTTTAACGTCTTCAAAAAGGCCCTCATGAGAATACGCCCCAACTTTTCGTCCCCCTGCCCCATGACCTCCCGGTCAATTACAACCACAGGGCGCACTCCCTCGGGGTAAGCACAAGTAATAGTCCCTACAGGCTGGCTCGCCCCCTTTTTGGTCACCAAAAGACGCCAGTAACCCTCAAGCTCTTCCACCTCCACGCTATGACCTTGCGACTCTGCAAAACGCCGTACATTACCCACCGCCGCTTCATTATCTACCAAAACAGCTATAACCTCTCCTACATCTAGGTCTTCAAGGGCATTTTTGGTGTTTATTACGGGTTGAGGACACGGAAGCCCCCGACAATCAATTTCCCTCATACCAAACTCCTACCATTTATTAAGGGGAGCACTTTTTGCTTGATTAATCATCATGGTGGCTTAGACTCCCGGAGATTGCTTCGTTCTCTGCGTTCGGTCCCCAAAGGGCGCGCTCACCATGACAAAAAATACCCGCTCCCCAGGCCTATATTCAAACGTCAGCCGTTTTGCACTCCTAGTAATAGATGACTTCAAATATAAAAAAAACTTCTAAGAAGTCGAATAGAGTTTTTCAATAATTCACCAAATATTGAGAGAATCGAGCGTTAAGTATCGAAATAGGCAGCTGTTTTTTACCTTTGTGTAGGCGAAAAGGCGATAGGGGACTCTCCACGGCTCGATAAAATATACTGAGCCCTACCCGAAGATTAATCAAACCAAAATTATGTTCGATAAAAAAATACTAGATATGTGAACTAATGCATACACAAAAGGTTGCTATTATGCCTTCAGACCCAGAGCGGAAGGAACTTTTTAAAAACGGGGTCTCTGTGTTAGGCGGACGCTTTCGCCTTTATGTAACCTCAGACGGCTTGAAAGCCTATCTAAAGCCAGAACCCGGCGTCAAAAAAATATTAACTCTTAGGGATATCCAAAAATTACAGGCTGAACTTAGAAAAGTAGGTATAACGTACGGGGTATTGGATCCGCCAGAATATTCTGAGGAAGTTATTGTGGTGGCCCGAGGCGAAAAAGCTATAAACGGACAAGATGGTTATATAGAATTTTTAGTAGATATGACACCCGGCCCAAGGGAAAAGAACAACAAAATTGACTTTAAAGAATTGAATTCCGTAGTATGCGTCAAAGCAAGACAAGCAGTAGCCCGAAAAGTATTGCCTACTAAGGGAAAAGACGGGAGAAACGTTTTTGGAGAAGTAATTAAAGCATTACCAGGTAAAGAAATACAATTTAAGTATGGTCCAGGATTAAGAGTTTCCTCTGATGGTACATTACTCATTGCTGAAGAAAGTGGTGTCTTGGTCAATAAAAACGGAAGACTAAAAATTTTACCTTCTTATCGTATAAATGGTGATATTGATTGGGATATAGGGAATATACATTTTTGTGGAAAAAAATTGACCCTAACAGGAGACGTCAAACAAGGATTTCTGGTAGAATGTTGGGGAGATCTCGAAATAAGGGGAAGAGTAGAAAATAATACCACTATACAAGTATACAATGGAGATTTAGTTATTCTTGGTCTTATTCAAGGGAAAGATACAAAGATATCATGTGAAGGAAACACCACCATAAATGTAGCAGAATACGCTACTTTTTCAGTTGGAGGAAACTTAATAGTAGAAAATTATGTGTTGAACTGTAAATGTAGGGTAGGAGGAGTACTAAAAGCATTAAAAGGAAAAATAGTAGGAGGGGAATATCATGTGCGTGAATCCATAATAGCTCAAACTATAGGAAACTATGCCCATATAAGGACAATAATAAAGGCAGGTTATGATGAATTTTTACAAAGTCGTCTTGAGGAAATAAACAGACAAATATTATTGGCAAAAGATATAATAACAAAAATAGAAAAAACTTTAAACAAGGCACTTTACCTTTTAAAAAATAAAAAATTAAAAAGAGAAAAAATATTTTTATTGTTTAAAATAAAAGAGAAATATATAGAAATAAAAAGCTATCTAAATCAAATAGAAGACCAAAAGAAACAACTAGAAGAAAGCTTAGAAGAACTGAAAACGTCCTTTATACAGGTAATAAATGAAATACACCCTGGCGTAGAAGTATGGATCTGGAATAAAAAATTTGAAGTGGATGAAATTTTACCTCCAGGATCATTTTATTATAAAGATGGTAAAGTACTCTTTAGACCAAAAACTTATTAAAAAGACTATTATAAAATTACTTGATTCTTAAACAAAAATAAAGTATTTGATAAATATTCAAGAAAAGATGAATCTCAAGTAATTATAGGCGAACATCTTATTTATCAAAATATTCCTGAACATATACTCTATCACATTAATAAAGTTTTATACACTAACCAAACAATGTCTATCCTAATTCAGGAGGTTTAATAAAAGGTTTGTAATTAAAAATTTTCATAATTTTAAAAGCCTTGCTCTCAACATTATAAATGGCTTCTCGAGACAATTCTTCTTTCCAATCATCAATAGATGCCTTGCGAAAAAATTTATCATTTTTAAACTTATTAAAGCTTGTTTTTTTGATAACATGTTCGATAATATTATCGTTAGTATTAACACCTAAAAAAGAAAAAATCTTTTTATAATTCGAGAAAGGATCTAAACGCAAATCTTCATAACGGATCAAAAGTATTTTTTCCGAAAAGTTTTCAGCAAAATTTAATACATTTTGCATATCTCTAACCCAAAAATTTGCAACTTGCATGGCCCAGTATTCTTTATTTTTACCGCGATTTTGCAAAAAACCTGGTTCAACACGTAAATTATGATACCAAGATGAAACCACTATAGAACGAGGGTCGCGTACTATACAAATAAATTTAGCATTTGGGAACAATTTAATATAAATAAAAAGTCTATTAATAATAGCATTATCATTAATGCCATACCATTTGATTTTATCAATATCTTTTTTATTTTTTGCACCTCTTAGAGCCGCTAAATAAACAATAAAAGAAAATAGTTTATCCAAATCTTCACCAGTAAAAAGAGAAGCTCCCTGATTAGCTGTCTTTTGATCTACTAAAAGAAGTAACTTATTATAGTTATCCAACAATTTAGGTAATTCTTTAATAAAGAAATAAAATTGATGCTCAGAAGGGCATGACAATTCTGGATGGGTGTTAAGAATCATTTGAAGATATGTTGTCCCAGATTTTGGATGTCCAAAGGCAAATAAAATATTAGGTTCATTCTTAAAATCTAACATTTTACCTCCTAAAATATTAAAAGAAAACTTTGCAAAACATCTTTTCTTAAGGTCTAGTAAAGGATCCCAAGTATTCTGCAAAGGTCTCATAGCAACATCTTCTTCAGTGAGCCGGCACATCTTTAATAGCTGCCGTAATTAGAAAAAGACCTTGTTCCTGAAGTGAAGGGGTCAAAGCTTCAAAAGCCTTGCCAAGCATGGGTTTGAGTTTATCTCCTGGAAGTTCTATATGCCTGTTTTCATCCAGCTTTATAGTAAGGTTGGGAATTTTGAGACGATCACCTAAGGCTCTTAAAATATCTCCTGAAAGAGGCGGCACGGTATACTGCCAAAGTAGCCGCAATCCTGCCCTTTCAATTAACACGCGATGAGAATAAGCCGTAAAGCGCGTTAGATGATCAGGAGGTTGGTCTCTCTTTCCGTTAATAAAATATACACGCTCATCTTTTTGCCCCGCTTTTCTTCCTAGCGTATCCCGATTCGGTGTTGAGAAAATAAAAACGCCATCTTTTTTAAGATATTTTGCCACTTCTTTCAAAAAATCTTCTGGCTGTTCAAGATGTTCTAAAATCTCAAAAGCGGTAATAACTTGAAATTCACCCGGAAAATAAAAAGGTAAATCACTCAAAGAAGAGGCACAAGCTAAAAAGTTTTCGAGACCAAAAGATCTTTTACCCCACTCTATAGCTGAATTACTAGCGTCAATACCATAAGCTTTAAACCCAATTTTTTGGGCATAGCGAACAAAAAAACCATTAGCACAACCAACATCAAGAAGAGTTTCTTTATCTGGAAGCAACTCTAAAAATTCTTTTACTTTGTGAAAACGAGGTTGAGAAATATAAGCAATATAATGATCTTCTACATTATCAGAAGATATATAGCGTCCATAATTAGAAACATCTGTTTTTCCAGCCTGATAAGCTTCTTCATAATCGTGCCCTTTTCTTGGCCAGGCAAACTCGATTTCGCATTTGTTGCAGTATAGATACCGATATGTCCGATAACGATCCGTTGGAATAAAGGGCACTTTGTTCTCACATACCGGGCAGGTAACAACTGCGATATTCTCCCTGAGTTTTTTTAAATCCCTTAAAGCTTCAAGAATTCTATCTATCTTAGCGCTACGCCAGGCCTCTGTGAGTTGGCGGATCTCTTCTTCCTTATCCGAAGCATGACGATAAAAAAGCGGTTTGCCTTCTTTTCCGCCAATTAAAAAACCTCTTTGAAAAGGATAATAGCTAATACGATGTTCAGGAGGAATAGAAGTAAAAAGCACCACCGTAGGCACAGAAAAAGCATCAGCCACATGATAAACCGCGGTATCTACCGTAATTACGGCATCCATCTGCGAAATTAGATAAGCAAAATAATCAAAGCCTTTTTTTGAGAAAGAATGCAAATTGACAAATCTGGGATGTTCAAAATTTATAGGCAATAAAGAAACAACCAAGAAATCTTTAGTGTCTAATATGTGGTTAAGGTGCTCACTTATAAGCTCTTGCGGAACAGAACGGATAGGCGAAGAGCTAATAGGATGATAAAGAAGCAAGGGCCTTCCAGTGGTTTTAAGCGCTTTGACTACAGGCTCAAGCTCCCTGACCACTAGCTCGTTAAGTTTTACAAAGCAGCGCTTTTCTTCAGGAGAAACACTTTGCGGGTCTATACTCATAGCCTGTAAATAAAAATCTATCATTTCCTGTTTAAATATGGGCCAGCCTGTCATGTTGGAGAGATCAACTACCGCATCGTATTGAAAGAGAAGCTCTGCAGGAGCGGGCATAAGATAGATTTCGTTTACTATGGTTTCCTGTCTAAGGATAGGAAGTCCCCGCGGACGCAAAGTAAATATGCCAATATCTACCTCTT
>JALSKZ010000027.1 GCA_026988575.1 Thermodesulfobacteriales bacterium
GAGCTATATGGAAGGCCGCTTTAATAGTCCAGGCCAAGTCTTCTATACGTTTGACCAAAAAGTTGTGTTTGGTACAAGGCCTGGTTATACCAGTGATGTCTACCTCCTGAAAGGCATCGTTACCAATGAGTTTGGTAGGCACTTGTCCAGTAAAGACTACCAGGGGGATGGAATCCATGTAGGCCGTGGCTATGCCTGTAACGGTATTGGTAGCCCCTGGCCCAGAGGTAACTAAACATACCCCTACTTTACCGGTAGATCTGGCTAACCCGTCAGCAGCATGGGTAGCTCCTTGCTCATGACGCACCAATACATGCTTTATTTCTGGTGTACGATAAAGCTCATCGTAAATATCAATTACCGCCCCACCAGGGTAACCAAAAATAATATCCACACCCTCACGCTTTAGGGCCTCCACTATGATTTGTGCACCAGTCATTTTAGTAGACACTATCCTCTTCCCTCCTCCATCTTCTTATATTTTTCCACTATGGCCATGATTTGGTCTTTTAGGGCCAATTTCTGCACCTGAATACGTTTCTTTTCTTGTTCTTCCTCGGAAGTTAGATAAGGACGACGGTGAAATTCTTCTAACCTTTCGTCAAGGGCGCGGTGTTGCTCTACCAATTTGCGTAAATCATCGTCTTTTGCGGCATACTTAGCTATAAGTTCCTTGTCTTTATCCATTAAGACCTCCTATTGTTAGAATTTCTCGATTTAATGCCCACTCATAATCCTGTCAATAATTTGTGAAAACAAACACTTTTAGGATTTATTGCGTATTATCTTCTTCTTTTAATACGCGGTAAGTCTTCTATATGTCAAGAATAAAACAATTTGTGATTTTTTCACTTACACCGTACAAACCCGTGAGTCTCGTAAATTTCTTGGGCTTCTTTGGTGTGGAGAAAAGAAACCCATTTTGGGGCCAAGGGATGATCTTCGGCCCCTTTCATAAGGGCCACCTGGTAAGCACTTATGGCCCTTTTTCCCCCGGGGAACTCAATATAGTCGAACAAGGGCTCGGTAAAAAAACGAGGGTTCTGGTAATAATAGGCAAAATGGTAATAAAGGGGCGCCACGTCGGCTATACCAGCCTGAATAAGCGCAGGGATTTCTCGGTGGTGAATCACTTGGCTAAACACGGCTTTTTTTCGTATCTTTTCTTCTAGACCAGGAATCTCGGCTAGGGCCGCAAGATAGGTATTAAAGGAGTTTATCTCGGTTTCTGGGTTGGAAATGGCCACCACTACCTCGTTCCGCTTCAGGTCTTCGGGACCAAGAATGTTTTTGGGATTGCCCCTTTTTACCACCAATACCACTCCCCTGTTATGGATAAAAGTTTGGGGAGAAGAAACAAAGTCTCTAATTTTAGACATAAAATCTGGCGGTCCCATCACTACTTGGGGGACAAAGTTAAAGATTAAGTTCCCAACAGCTAGGCCCTTACCCTGAATTAGAGGACGAAAGCGCGGAGGAGGCAAAGTTACGTAAAATACCTTGATGTCTTGCCCGACAAACTTTTCAAAGGCCTCTAAGAGGTCAGGTAAGACCATAAATTGATTGCCTTCCATAACAATGTAAAGATCGGCATTACAAGGATCTCCATGAAAATCGTAAACAATATTGCTTCCAGGGAGATCTACGTGGTCCCTAACCTCTGCTCCGGTATCCAAAGGCCATGGTAATGTAAAACAACGCACTTTATCCCTCCTCCAAAAATCTCTCAGGCCTTTTGGGCCTTTAAGTTATTTTACGTCGATTAAGGCCCAATAGGCAAACAAAACTTGCCTACTAGAAGCTTCGTTAGTAATATCGCTTTAAAAGTAGCGTGGAGGCGCATCATCGAACTAGAAAGAGAAAGAGAACGCCTCATCCCCGACACTAGTATTTTTACCAACCCGGATGTCTATCGAGAGTTTGGGGCTTCGCCCACAGAGGCCTTTACGCGGTTTTTAGAAATTGCTGCGGAGGCCCCTCAAGTCAGGGTATATATGCCTGCTTCGGTTTACGAAGAATTAAAAAAGATGCTAAAGCATCCCAAGTTACCCCCGCGGGCCAGGGCCATCTTTCGGGTCAAATCGCCCAAAAAATATGAATTACAGATTCCTGCCTTTTTGTTGTATGAACTCATCGATGATTTACGTCAACGTATAAACAAGGGTCTGAGGGTAGCTGAAGAAGCGGTAAGGGCTTCGGCACATCGCAAACCAGACGAAATCATCAATGCCTTGCGACGAAAATATCGCGAGGCCCTGCGGGAAGGAGTGGTAGACTCTAAAGAGGATATAGAACTCATACTCTTGGCCTTAGAACTAGACGGCCTATTGCTTTCGGCAGACCGGGGGATCCTTACTTTGGCCGATAAACTTGGTATCCGTTGGGTGCCTCCCGAGGAAATCCGGGATACCCTAGAGGGACTAATCTACACCCCCTAAGTGACCAAGAGATGCTCTAAGACCTTGGACCACGCTTGGGCTTCAACTCCCCAGCCCGTATAGCCTCGATTAACTCGTCAAGAGTAGAGAGCTCGCGGGATATTTCGTTTACTACGGTGCCTATCTCATCAGGCATATGGGCATCGCTTCCTCCTACCCCTGGTAAGCCAAACTTTCGGGCCAGCTCTAGGGCCGCAGCATTTTCCGCCGGTGAAGTACGCCCGTTAAACACCTCAATGGCGTCAACTAGCCCCGCAGTTAAGAGCCTTTCATCTGGTTGTCTACCCCAACGAAAGGGATGGGCCCATATACCGATACCGCCAAGGCGATGTACCTCTGTGAGGACTTCGTGAGCAGAAAGTCCGCGAGGTAGATCACTAAGATTAGGGGCAAGGAGGATAAAGTCTCCTTCAGGGGCGGTATACTCAAGCCCCACAAATACTTTCATGTCCTTGATAGGCCCTATTTTTGATAGTTCTATGCCTACAGCAGTAGTAAAATGGTCGGTCAAACAAAGGAGATCAAGCCCTAGGGAACGCGCCTGCTTAAGGAGGTCATAGGGATGCATGACCCCACAAGGGGAAACATAGGTATGCATATGCAGATCTACTAACATAGCCTATATTTAAAGACCGCTTCCCAAAATAGACAAGGAGTGGACCCTGAAAAAGAAAACATATCATTACCACACTTTAGGTATACTGTCCTTTCTCTCTTTGGCCGCTGCCCTAGCCTTGGCTACTACAGCCTTTTTTATGCCCCTTTTTTTAAAACAAGACCTCGGCTTCTCTGGGCGACAAATCGGCCTACTTTACGCGTTTTTTAGTCTCACCTCTATCTTTACCTCTTTCCCTTTTGGACTAGCCAGCGATCGGATACCGGCCCGCAATTTGGTGGTATTGGCCCTTTTCTTCATGGGAGTTTCGTTACTATCGCAGAGTATCCTCCGGTCCTTTATTTTATTTCTTGGGGCCTATCTAATCTACGGGCTAGGGCTCAATCTGTTTCGGGTAAGTCTGGATGCCCTTCTCTTAAAGAGTCTGCCCCGTAAAGTAGCCAAGACTTATGGCCTCTTTAACGGGGCTCGGATGCTCGGTTTCACCATTGGCGGCCTATTGGGCGGGATATTGCTCCAACGGTATGACTTCGTATCTACTTTAAGGACCGTAGGTTGTTTTTATTTTTTATTGACTATTATATGGTTTTTACTGCCTTCTACCATCACCGCCCGCTTTAGAGTCAAGACCTACTGGCACGACTTTCGAGACCCAAAGGTGTTCCTTTTTGCTATCTGGCTTTACCTTTTTTACCTCCATTGGGGGGCAGAATTTACCAGCTATGGGCTCTTTTTACGTGAAGACCTGGGCCTCTCTTTAATAGGCATGGGGCTTTATATGTCGGCCGAATTCTTCGTAGTGGGACTGGCCTCGGTAACAGGGGGGCTGCTCCTGGACAAGGGAAAAGATCTCTACCGCATGGCCGCCCTGGGACTTTTGTGCTCAGGACTGGGCCATATGGGTATGGTCATAAAATATATCCCGGTAAGTCTGGCCTTTAGGCTCTTACACGGCTTTGGAGACGGCACCATAATGGTGCTCTCCTATGTAGGTATTGCCAAACTATTTCGTATAGAACGGATAGGAGGCAACAGTGGGCTTATCACCCTGGCCATTATGTTGGGCAATTTTACCGGAGCCCTAATTTTTGGCCCTCTAGGGGCCAAAATGGGTTATGGCGTACCACTTTTTGTCTCCGGGGCCATAACCCTGGCCTTGATACCCGTAGTATTTTTGCCCCGATTTAGAGAAATGAGCCACCAAAAAGGCCTTTAAACATATATAGAGGGGAACAATGTATCATACGCCAAAGGATGTACCGCTAAAGGCTTGGCATAATCGTCTAACCAGTAGGCCTCTGGATTGCGCTCATATACAAGGATCTTTCCTGTATTGCGATTGTCTGCTGCACGATGGAACTTAAAGATTATCTGCTCCTCGGTAAGGGCTAATATCTCAAGTTTCCCCAAGAAATGGGACATGGTAAAGCGGGCCCTTTTGGCCAACCCGGAACAAAGGCCCCTGGCGGCCTCAAAAATCTGATATCCCTCTTCAATGGGGACCACATAAGGACGATTGCCCAGGGCTGGACGACATTGAAAGACGTAATAGGGAGCAATTCCATAAAAAGAAAGTTTCTTAAAGAGCTCTCCTAATACCTGAGGATCGTCATTTACCCCCCGTATAAGGGGCGTTTGGTTGACTACCACCGCTCCGCAGCGCATTAGGCTATGGCAGGCTTGTATAGCCAACGGAGTGAGTTCGCGAGGATGATCAAAGTGGGCCATTATGTAGATCTTTTTAGTGGGCCAAGAGCTCTCTTGGATCAAATTCAGTAAATCTTGGTCAGAAATAATCCGTTGGGGGAGATAGGCCGGCACTTTAGTACCTAAACGGATTATATGGACGTGCTGGATCTCGCGCAACCGGGCTAAAATCTCTCGCAATTTCGGTGTAGAAAGCATTAGCGCGTCTCCGCCAGAAAGAATAACATTGGTGATCTCCGGATGTTCTTTGATATACCGTAGAGCAGCATCTAGGTCTTTAAGTACTTCAGGGGACTTCTTATTGATAAAGAGGCGTTTGCGGAAACAGTAGCGACAGAGCCCGGCACACTGATTGCTTATAAGCATAAGCACTGTGGAATCATATTTGTGTTGAAGGCCCTCCAGTACAGTATATTCTCCTTCTTTAGAAGGATCTATACTCCCCCATTCCCACTCCCAAAATTCATCCTGATGGGGTAAAACTATTCTGGCAAGAGGATCATGGGGATCGTGGACATCTATTAGATCCAAATAATATGAAGACACCTTTAATGGATAACGACTCGCAACCTTTCTTAGATCTTCTCTTTCCGCCAAGGCAGGAATTTGCCCAATTTTGGTTATAAACATATTATCCTCCTCTTATAAGCTAACAACGCCTTTTTAGGGCGTGCTAAAAAGTTTTTGCAAACGTATCCAAGGTGCCGCAGGTAACGAGGGACGGTTTTAATATTTGAATGCTCTCCTTTTTTTAAACAAAAGAATCAGAAGCTTGTCAAGCACGAGGTTTTAGGAGTAAAGAAATATTTTACTAAAGGCAACTAAAAAATGACCACGGAATTTTTGGCCTTATCTAAAGTTTTGTCTGTTTTAAAATGGCTAGGGCCTTGCTGGGAGCTTATTTTATTTTTAGTGGGTCTTAGTGGAATAGGTGTTATTTTTTATTTAGGCAAAAACCCAGCACGCGCTCAAAAAGTCGGCCGCCTCTATCTAGGCGCTTCGGCCCTAACGCTTCTTGGTGTTTTTTTGACCCTTTGTTATCTACATTTGAGCATCTATCAAACCGTGGTATTAAAATTGCCCCCCGACCTAGCCCATCTAGTAAATCAATGGCTTCTGGGTATGGGTAAAAATTATGCGTTCCAACTCCCCCTTTACCATCCCTCTCAACCGCCTCGTTTTGCCCCACCGCCTTGGCTGGGAGACGAAAAATATCTCTTTTGGTTTTTGATTTATTCTCTCCTGGCCTATTGGGCTTGGCCCAAATTGTCTAAAAATTTCTTTCGCTACGGCCTTTTGTTTTTTAGCGCCCTCCATCTTCTGCTTCTCTCTCTGTTTTTCCACCCCTTAAGTAATCCCTTACCCGAGTTTTTGGCAGAGATATCGCCTTGGTGGGCCCCGCTTTCCGCTCACCAACGGATCATAGTGTTTTTAAAATTATATCCGCGACTAATTTTCTACTACAACGCCCCTTATATGTGGATTCACCCCCCTTTATTACTGATAGCTTACGCCACCTTAGAATTATTTTTTGTCTTTTGTCTGGGTATGTTTATGTATGAAGACCTGCAAATAGAAAAACTGGCTTATTTTACGGCACGGCCTGGTTATCTTGCCCTCACCTTAGGGATGTTAGTAGGGCTGCCTTGGGCCCTGGAGGCCTGGGGAAGCAACTGGTGGTGGGACCCTAAGATATCAAGTTCGCTTATGATGTGGGTGGTCTTTTCCACCTATTTTCACGCCCGACTCTATTTATCCCGACGGGGTATGTGGCGCTTTACCGCCCTTTTAGGTATTTTGAGTTTTGTGGCCATGGTCTTTACGGTAATAGCCTCTTACCTCTTTGGAGGGCAACATACGGTACACTGATATGCACAAAGACCGCTATTCTTACGACTTCATCCTAATCCTTTTGGCCGTAGGCCTTATGTTCTTACTTTCCCTTTTACTCTTGGGCAGCACTTTTTATTTTAAATTATTGGGCCTAGGCCAATTAGCCCCGGCCCAAAAGGGCCTTTACGAAGGTGTGCTAAACCGCCTGGCCGCGGCTCTCTTAGGGGGTATCCTCTTGGTGCTAGCCCTATGTATACCCAGACGTTTCCTCCCCTGGAAATTCCTCTATTACGTAGCCCTGGCCTTGGGTTTACTCTTTATAACCGGGTGGATAGTAAGAGACTGGCGTTTGGCTCTTATCCTAGTCCTCTTGCCTACCGGGGCCTTACAACTAATCACCCTAATACTCCTTATAACGGGCAGAAAACTTCACTTTCACTACGAGGGTTTTGGAAAAAAATTTGGTTCCTGCTTCATACACCTGGGGCTAGTCCTCTTGGCCCTCTCGCTCCTCTTAATACCCTATCTTGGTTTTAAGAGCGCTCTCTTTTGGACGGCAGCCTTTTTCCTAGTCTCGGGCTTGTTGTGCTCTTACAAAGAGGGGTAGTATCTCCAAAAGATCGATTATCCCCGAGGGTCCCTTTAGTAGATCCTTGTGAAAGGGCTCTTGAAGATAAGACATTTAATCGCTACGCTCACTACTATGAAAATGCCAAATCCTCCAAGGAGGAAAGTATGCCCTTAATGTTACTATGTCTGGTTTTGCTTTTTAGTCCCTCTTTTTCCTGGGGAAAACCCCTTGCTCATATTCACATAAAACTCAAGGCCGCCGTAAACGTAAAAAAACACCAGGTAAAAGGTGAGGTATGGGTTGATATCCCTCCGGGCAAGACAGCCCGGTTAGAAGTGAAAAACCTTAAGATAAAACAGGCCTCTTTACAGGGCAAACCTTGGAGACCTGATATTTCTAGCGGCCTAATCCAAATAAAGGTCACCAAAAAAACCCGTTTACACCTTGTATTCCTTACCCGTGAAGACGTCCCTATTAACGTGATCTCACCTCAAGCGGTGGTTTTAACCGGCAATTGGTTTCCTGTCTCGGACGAACCAGCTATTTATGACCTAAGGGTATCTGTGCCCCTCAAATTTGAAGCTGTAGCCCCAGCAGACGAGATTATTGTCTCTCACCCTGACCAGAAGGCCCTTTTCCACTTTGTGTTTCCGCACCCTTCCCCCCCGCCCCCTTTAGTGGCGGCACCATTTTATGTATTAGAAAACAAAAAAAACGGCCTCACCGTGGCGGTATATCTCCTGGAAAACGATCCTAAACTAGCCAAAATCTATCTTCAGAAAGCACGTCTCTTTTTAGAACGGTACAGTCGTCTCTTAGGGGCTTATCCTTACAAACGATTTGCGGTAGTAGAAAACATATTTGAAACGGGTTATGCCTATCCATCTTTGACTCTTTTGGGACGAACTGTGATTCGCCTCCCCTTTATTCCAGATACTTCTTTACGCCACGAGATCTTACACAACTGGTTTGGCAACGGGGTCTTTGTCGATTGGCAACAGGGGAATTGGTGCGAAGGTCTGGTGACCTATCTGGCTGATCATCAACATGCTGTAGAAAAGGGACAAGGGCCTGATTACAGGCACCAGCTCTTGGTAAACTACCAGAGCTATGTACATGCCTATACAGACATACCTTTGCGTTCTTTTAGAGAGAGGGCACAGGATAGGGCCTTACAAGCCATTGGCTACGGAAAAGGAGCCTTTTTTTTCCACATGCTTCGTCAAGAAGTAGGCGACCATCATTTTTACCAGGCCCTTCGCCTCTTTTATAGGACCAACAAGTTTCGTTTGTGTACTTGGGACGATTTGGAAAGGGCCTTTGAAAAAGTGGCCCAAAAAGATCTGTCTTGGTTCTTCCACCAATGGCTGGATAGACCTGGTCTTGCCCGCCTGGCGCTTTATCAGGGGCGTATACTACCCCTGAAAGGAGGGAAATACGTTATCGGTCTTGAAATTAGACAAAAGGCCCCTTACTACCGGCTAAAGGTCCCCGTGGAGATCAGCTCTAGCAAAGAAAGTAAAAGATTTTTAATCTCTCTTGATGGGCCCCGCACACATTTGGACGTGACCCTCCAAGGAAAGCCCCTTTCGGCCAAGTTAGACCCAGAATATTGCTTGGCACGCTACTTGAGCCCTCCTGAGTATCCACCGGTTTTGGCCCGCTTGTTTGGGGCCCCAGATCTAATCTTTAGGGTAAAAGATCAAGAGAGTAAAAACGTCTATTTGCCCTTTTTACAACTATTTCGACACAAGCCCCTTGCCCTTACCACACAAACTATCGGCCCTGAATCGTCGTTTAAGGCGGTAGTTTATCTGGGAGACCTCCCTCCCCAACTACATACCCTTTTTAGGGGGGCCAGTAACGAAGATTTCTTTATAGAAGTAGAAAAGAATCCTTCAGCCCCGGGGAATATCCTGGTTTGGGTAAAGGCCAAGGACAAACAGTCTCTGTTAGGGGTGGTTAACAAACTTGTCCATTTAGGACGTTACCAACTTGTGGCGGCCAAGGGGGGAAAGATCACCCAAAGAGAGCTTCCCCACTATACCCACGGTCAGCTAGTTAGACTGAACCAGGAGACCTGGGGAATAAACCTGCGCAAGATGCACACCCTGGAAGAGATAACTCATTTTGTTTCCCTGAGCCGGGTTATCTTTGTAGGAGAAGAACACGATCAATATAGCCACCACCTGGCCGAATTAGACATAATCAGGTGTTTATACGAAAACGGGCATAAGAAGCTTGCCCTCGGGCTGGAAATGTTTCAACGCCCTTTTCAAAAATACCTAGACGACTATATAGCCGGGCGTATTGATGAAATATCCTTTTTAAGGGATACTCAATATTTTAAGCGTTGGGGGTTCAATTGGCGCCTTTATAAACCCATTTTAGATTACGCTCGCGCCCACAAAATCCCTGTCATAGCCCTAAACGCCCCCAAAGAGATCGTTGACAAAGTGGCCCAAAGAGGCCTTAAGGCCCTTTCTCCTAAGGAGAAAAAGTCCCTTCCTGAACTTCATTTTGACAATCAAGCCTATAGGGCCTTTTTAAGACAAGTATTTAAGGCTCATCCCGAAAACCTACCTAAAGTAAAGAAATTCGAAAATTTTTACCAGGCCCAGTTGATTTGGGACGAAACCATGGCCCAGACCATAGCCAATTATCTCAAAAAACACGCTGACACCCAAATGGTGGTCTTGGCAGGCGAGGAACATATTATTTATGGCTACGGCATACCCTCTAGAATAGACAAACGGGGAATAAATTCCTATAGCATCATCCTACTCGGTGGAGAGCGCACTTTAACACCAGGAGCGGGAGATTTTATCCTCTTTCCCCCGCCCAAGAAGGCCCCTTTCTTTGCCCTCCTGGGAGTGCTTATCAAAGAAGAAAAACGGGGGTTGGCGGTAAAGGCGGTCATGCCTGACCACCCCGCGGCCAAAGCAGGGATTAAAAAGGGAGACTTAATAATAAAGGCCGACGGGCAGGCCGTACATAATGTGGCGGACTTAAAGCTTGTCCTCTATCAAAAAGGACCTGAAGATCACCTCAAATTGACCATCTTGCGCAAAGGCAAGCCTCAAGAAATAATAGTAGGCCCCTTTGAAGAAAAAAGAGGAGAAAAAGGTGCAAGGACTAAAAATTGATAAATTAACCAAAGAGGAGATTTTTCGTTTAAAAGAGGTGTTGCCGCATTTTACCCAACCAGCGGTGGTAGATGACGTCTACTGGATCCCTATACCCGAAGAGCTCCTTACCCCTATACAATTAAAACATAAAGAATGCCAACCACACTATTTTGCCGTAGAGGTAGGAGAAAATTTCCTGAACTTTGAGTTTTTAGCTCGTACCTTTCAACGAGTCCGATGTGCCTGTATGGCACCGGCTACTCCCGAACAAAAGTTATTCTTGATGGAGTTAGCGAAAAAGATTTTTACTGCTGCTGGGGTCGAAATAAGAAGGACTTAGTGGGGGGAAATCCCCCCACCATAATTAGCTTACGGCCTCTTCCAGCTTACTACCAGGTTTAAATTTTACTACCTTACGGGCCGGGATCTTAATTTGTTCACCTGTACGGGGGTTGCGCCCCATACGCTCTGCCCGTTGAGAAACACTAAAGGTGCCAAAACCAACCAATGTAACCTTGTCGCCTTCCTTGAGCGCCTCCGTAACGACCTCTATAAAAGCATTTAAAGCCTTTTCCGCAGTTACCTTGGGTAAATCCGCAACTTCGGCCATTTTAGCCACCAATTCTGCCTTATTCATAAAGCCAACCTCCTTTTAATAAATTCTTCTGTATCCGGCACGGTAGTAATGTATCCCCTAAAGTTTCTTGTACTCTTAGGAGAAAAACCTTATTAGGTCAACCAAATTTTTCCGAAATTTTCTAGAATTTTAGATACCAAGTTTTTTCCACTCTCGGGGAAAAAAAGTAAGTCTTTGGGCCCCTTCCTGCGTGATCAAAAAGGTGTCCTCCACACCGATTACACCCAGTTCAGGCACATGACATTTAGGCTCAAGAGCAACAACCATGCCAGCTTCCAGGGGGAGGCTAACCCCCGAAGCAATAGGTGGCCACTCGTCTATCTCAAGCCCCACTCCATGGCCTACAAAAGGCACTTTTTCTGACCCGTGGGCCATAAAGTATTCCTCTAAGCCCTGACTTTTAGCCAATTTTTGGGCTTGGTTATAAATTTCTTCCGCGTATATCCCGGGTCTTAGCATTTCCTCCAGTTCCTGCATTAGGTCTAGGACCTTTTGGTAGATGGCGTAGACCTTTTGGGAAGGATGAGTCCAGGAAAACATGCGGGTTTGATCAACCATATAGCCTTCGCACCAGCCAGCATAATCAATAAGGATTATGTCCTCTGGATAAAGCTTTCTAAAGCTTGGCCCCTGGGGGAAACCGATTACGCCTGCCCCACCCTGCCCCGTGGTCGTATAAGCGGGGAAAGTGGCGTTGTTCCCAAAAAGGACATGTCCATAAGCCAACTCCTGCGTCCAGCGGGCCACACGAGTGTGGGCAGGATGTCCCCTTTGACGCAAAGAGGCCTCTAGATACCCCGCTGCTTCAAGCTCTGTGACACCTGGAGAAAAATTTTTCAATGCTCCTTCTAAGGCTTCGGCCAGCATAGAGGCGGCTTTACGCTGGCATTCTATCTCGTAAGGAGATTTCCGGGCCCGCAAGCGCCATATAATGTCTGAAATATCTTCCAAGACAAACCCGGTAAGTAATTGTTGATAACGATTAAAATCTTTTACCGGCAAACGGTCATACTCTAAGCCGATAATTTTGATACCAAAGTCCCTCAAAAGGCCAGGTAAGGCCTTTAGAGAACGAAAAGGAACGACCTCTTCTACCGAAGCCTCTTCACAGGCCCTTGAATAAGGACGGTAAACAAGGAGAAGCGCCTTCCCTTGGGCTGTCACAAGCAAGTGTCCGTCAACAAAAGTCCCCGAAAAGTAAAATATATGGAGAGGATAACGTATTAGGGCCGCATCAAGGCCCTTTTTTCGCAAAAAACGGGCTAATTGTGCCTGGCGCTTATTAATCTCTTTCGGCAAGGGAGGCATTCTTTAAGGCCTCAGCTACCTTTAAAACGGTTTCGGCATAGGGTTGACTATGATTATAAGTCTTAATGACCCGTAATTTTTGTTCTGTCGAAGAAGTCTTACTCCAACCATGTTTAGCCAAATAGTTGGCCATGCTGGCCAGGGCATCACCTAAAGAGAATAAATTGATACGTCCATCCTGATCCCAATCGACCCCGAAGGAGACAACACTGGTAGGCACAAACTGGGGATAACCAAAGGCCCCAAAAATCGACCCTTTAAAAGCAAGGGGGTCCCAACCTTGGGCCTTAGAAAGCCTTAACAAGGCACATAATTCCTTAAAGGCCCAGCGCGCCCGGCGACGCATATAAGCTTTTAAGCGTTTTTCCTCGGCCGGGGGGATCTCTTGAGGAAGATAGACACGCACTTTTTCCCATTGGGCCGAAAGCGCCATACTGGCCAACACATTAAAAGTACGGTATTTGCCCGGGTGTCGGCCCAAGTCTGTCTCTATTAAGAAAATACTCACCAATATTTCTTTGGGCACCCCATATCTGTTTTCGAGTTTGGTCAAAAGATCACGATGAGTTTCTAAAAATTTTTGCGCCCGCTCTATCCTTTCGGGAGCTAAAAACTTCTCGTAAGGAAGTTTGTATTCGTTGTGTAAAAGCCTGCGAGGCATAATTTGGGGTAGAAAACGCACCTCTGGACGAGAAAATATAGAAGAAACGTAGACCTCATCTAACCCTTGGGCAATAAGCTGCTTTTTCAAGATAGAAAAATCTGGCTCAAGGGCCCAAACGGGGAGCACAATCAATGACAAAAAAGAAACGAGGGACCAAACAAATAACCGTTTCATAACAGACCTGCCTGTTGAAAGATGTCTTTAAGATCGGCAAAGGTTATGGGTTTCTTGAGGTGGTAAGCACGATAGATCTTAGAGGTCTCAAATCCGATATGTGACTCCATAAGCCCGGTGAGAAAAACAATGGGGTGTTCCTTGTCTCTCTCGCGAATTAGCTTGGCCAGTTCCAGCCCGGACAATTTGGGTAGCTTGATATCAAGAAGATATAGATCAAAATTATCGCTATTTTGGAACAAAATAAGACCTTCCTTGCCGTTTGAGGCCAATACCACATCGAAACCCAAAATATCCAAAAATTCTTCTAAAATTTCCCGAATACAAGGTTCATCTTCTACGACTAAAACTCTTTTGCGGCCCACGGTTTCCTCCAATAAAAGACGAACCACTAATAGTATAGAAGAAATACTTATACCAAAAAAGACTTTAAATAAAGCCCGCTAAAAATAAAAAGTGGCCTTTTAATTTTTTATAAAATACCCCCCCAAAAAATAGTAAAAAGCGGCATAAAAAAGTGAATTTTTAAAAAAGTTCAAATCAACACTAAACAAATAACCCCTTTCTGGAGGCATACGCTTGAAAAAGGAGCTTGATCGCTATGTACATTTATATATAACGAGATAAGCTTAAACTAATTTAAGAATTTGTAGATTTTGGAATGTAATTTTTGTGGAATTTGTAAAATAAAAGGAGGTTAAATTTATGCGTTTATCATTAACGATAGCTACTTTTTTATCTCTTTATTTATTTATTATTGCAGATGTCTGTTTAGCGCAAAAAACATTATTAATATTTGCAGGTGCAGGGATGAAAGAACCTTTAAATGAGGCAGGCATGATTTTTGAAAAGAAGTATGGTATCAAGGTTATATACGATTATGAAGGTTCTGGTAGACTTGGTAATAAAATTTTATTAGGACAGACTCCAGATTTATTTATACCAGGAGGGTCAAAGTGGTCCAATATATTAAAAAGTAAAGGTTATATATTATATTGTAAACCAATTGCTCAACATATACCTGTTATAATTACGCCCCTGAGTAACAATAAGGTTAATAATCTCTATGATCTAAAAAAAAGAGAGGTAACTTTAGTAATAGGTGATGATAAAGCTTGTGCTATAGGAAGAGTAACTAACCGAATATTTAAAAAAGCCAAAATAAACAAAAATGACTTAAATATCGTAGCTTATGGAGTAACTATCAAACAATTAGTACATTGGATCGAAGCTGGAAATGCAGACGCAAGTATTGTATGGCATGTCGATGCCTTAGAATCAGGCCGTGTAAGAATAATAAAAATACCAGACAAATTTAACGAAAAAGACATAATACCTGTATGCATATTAAAAGATTCAAAAAATAAAAAAGTTGCAAAAAAATTCATTTCTTTTTTGTTTAGTAAACAAGGAAAAGCACTCTTTAAGAAATACGGATTTTCTATATTAGATTAGGAGGATTTTATGAAGAAGGCAACCTTCTTTCTCCTTTTCGTAATTTTTTACTTGATAAATACCCCTAAAATTTTTGCTAATAAGTTATCGACTCAGATAGACGGTAGTTTAAGATTAAGATTTGAACACATTAAAAATTACAATGTTAAAGCATATACTCCTTTCGTCGATAGTTATTTACTGGAACGCTTTAGATTGAATCTTAAATCTAATGGTAATAAATTTACTAAATTTTTTTTGCAGTTTCAAGATTCGAATTGTATTGATTGTCGCTTAAAATTAAAAGATTTTAAAGGAAAATGTCCTTTCATAAATGATTTTGATATTAGACAGCTCTATATAGAACACAAAATTAACAAATATCCTATAAGATTTAAGATTGGGAGACAAGAGTTAGCATATAGAGACATGCATGTATTTGGTCCTGGATCATGGGGAAACGTAGGTTGTTATACTTGGGATGTAGTTAAATTTACTTTTCTTTCTAAGTATTTTAATACAGATATCTTTTATGCAAAAAGGATATTTTATTTACCAAGAGTTTTTTTAGATACACATTACCCTTATGATGTATATAGTATATATACTAAAATAAAAAAAGTTCCCTTTTTATTCGATATTTTTTGGATATATAAATATAATAAAAAAGACAAGATAGATAAATATGGTAATTTTTTCCCCAAAGAACAACGATATACAATTGGATTTTATTTAAAGAAAGATTATACTATAAATAAATATTCTTTTATGTTTAATGGACTTTATGCTTATCAATTTGGTCATTATTTATCAAAAATGGATATCGTACAAGCATATGGGTACTATATAAACATAGGTTTAAAATATAACTTATTTTTTAAACAAGCTATGTGGTTAAAATATACTGTCGGTTCAGGAGATAAAAATCCAAATGATGACAAAATACAAACATTTGATGGTATATTTGGAGGAAAAGCCAAATATTATGGCAGAATGAATATGTTCTGCTGGAAAAATATTAAAGACTATCAAATCAGCTATCAGCTTTTAAATTCTAATTTCCCTAAGATATATTTCGATTTTCATTGGTTCTATTTAGACAAAAAAAATGATTACTGGTATTATTTTACTGGTAAACCGGTTAAAAATAGAGGTCATAATTTTAGCAGTTCTCACTTAGGAAATGAATTAGACATTTTCTTAATTAAGAATTTAAGAAAAAACTTACAGATACAGCTTGCTTTTTGTCGTTTCTTACCTAAAGAGGCCCTTATAAATACCGGGTTCCATAAAAAAAGTGACTATTTCGTTTTTCAAGTTTTTTATAAATTCTAAGAAACAGGAAAGAGGTTAAACTATGCTATATAAAGAATTGCAGCAAAAATTGCGCTCTTTAGTAAAAGAATTCGAATTGTCGTCCGAACCAATAACTATAAAAACTCGCATTTTAAATAGTAAAGAAGCCATTGGAACCCCTGAAAGAAATGATTTTCCCTTATTAAAGGGCAAAGAATCTTTAATAGAAGCTTATTTTAAAAATGCAAAAGGCCAAGCTTATACAGATTCGCCTTCGATATTTATTGGCAAACTAAATGATATTTTTAGCCTGCCCTTAAACACATCGAAAAATCGTGCTATTTTTATATCATCATTAAATGCTGTTCTTCGTTATCTATATCCTGATTTAACTACTATACATTGTAAAGATAAAGATCCGGAAATATGTGCCGAAAAAATCGTTGCTTTCTTAAAGAATAAATATGGCCATAAATTGAGTTTAGGCTTAATAGGATTACAACCAGCAATTTTAGAAGCTCTAGTTAAAGCCTTTAATTCAAATGTCTTTTGTTTAGATAAAGATGAAGAAAATATTAATCGAATTAAATATAACGTATATATAAATTATGGCTCACGAGAAAACATTAAAGATTTGTTTAAAAGAGTAGATGTAGTTCTAGCTACTGGCTCAACTATTGTAAATGGATCTATTATAGATATACTTAATTTTGCTCAAAAATACAATCGTTTACTATACTTTTATGGCACTACTATAGCTGGAGCGGCAAAGTTAATTGGACTAAACCGTCTATGTTTCATGTCTTCGTAAAGAAAAATAAAAATTTCTTTGAACTTATTCTTTATACAATTAGTATACTCTTTTTTCTATTTATTTTTACTGTATTATTTTCGTTATTTATCAGCACATCTTTTATAGAATTTCTTAATCAACTAAATTCACCTTTAGTCATATATTCTATTTTTATTAGTCTGGAAACCTCCTTAATAGTAGTTATAATTACCTTAATTATCGGGCTACCTGTTTCATATATTTTGGCTTTAAGTAACTTGAAATTTAAAAAGCTATTAGATACATTATTAGACTTACCAATTATTATACCTCCCCTGGTATCTGGTCTTGCTCTTTTGGTCTTATTAAGTGCTAATGGCCTTTTAGGTAAATTATTATACGATTGGAATATTAAAATAATTTTTACCAAGAAAGGAATAATTATTGCTCAACTTTTTGTAGCTTCTCCTTTTTTTATCAAAATGGTAAAAGAAGGAATATCTAAGATCCCCAAAGATATATTGGACGCCTCTTCTACATTGGGAGCATCGCCTAGCTATACTTTCTTTTATATTATTATACCTATGGCTAGAAAAGAACTAATATCTGGTATAATTATGACTTGGGCAAGAGCATTAGGTGAATTTGGTGCTACGGCAATGGTTGCTGGATGTATACCTCAAAAGACGTCTACTATGACTATAACAATATATACTCAAGCCATGAGTGGTGATTTATCTTCTTCTATTGCTTTAGCTCTTATTTTAATTACCCTTTCTTCTTTAATTATTTTAATAATTAAAAGTAAATTTTCATAAAAAATATTACTAGGAACACGAGACAGATGACATCTAAACATAATCATGGCGAGCGTCACATTTTTACTTGTCATTGCGAGGGAGCCAAGCGACCGAAACAATCTCATAGGAAAGAGATCACCACGGCAGGCTTTGGGCCTCCTCGCGATGACCCAAAAGGGGAGCAGACCGCTTCATGATGACGATTTGTCGATAAAAAAATGTTCCTATTAAGAAAGAGATGAATATCCTGTTGAAAGAAATTAGCAAAAAATTCGGTTCGCAAATAATTTTAAAAGACTTAACCCTCGAAATAAAGGCCGGAGAATTCCACGTCTTATTAGGACCAAGCGGCGAAGGGAAAACTACCATTTTAAAAATAATAGCTGGTTTAATATCGCCTGACAAAGGACAGGTAATATTCAATAATATCGTAATGAATAAAATTCCTCCTCAGAAAAGAAAAATAGGGTTCTTATTTCAAGATTTCGCTTTATTCCCCCATCTAAACGTTTATGAAAATATTGCTTTTCCTCTTAAAACAAGAGGGATTAGAAAAACAAAAATAAAAAAATTAGTAGATAAATATCTAACACTTTTTAAGCTTAATAAGCATAAATATAAATATCCACATCAATTAAGCGGTGGAGAAAAGCAAAAAGTAGCCTTAGCGAGAGCACTGATTTTTAGCCCAAAAGTTTTACTTCTTGATGAACCATTAAGTCATCTTGATGCTTGGCAAAGAGATGAATTAAGAAAAGAACTAAAACAAATTCAAACAAGTACCAAAATAACAACCATTTATGTCACTCACGATCAATCAGATGCAATAGAATTAGCTGATAAAATATCAATTATCCATAAGGGGAGGATAGAACAAACTGGTAAAATAGAAGAAATTTTCTATCATCCTAAATCGAAATTTATAGCATCATTTATAGGGATAAAGAATATATTTAAAGGGAAAGTTTTGAAATATAACCATAAAAATATAGTAAAAATATATGAAAAATGCTTAACAAAAGAGTTAAATCTAATAATAAATACATATAATTCATTTGAAAAAGGTCAAAAAGTTTATCTATGTATCCATCCTGAAAACGTATTAATAGAAAAACAAGCCAAAGACGAGAACTGCTTTAGAGGACATATAAGAGAACTAATAAATCAAGGACCTATTATTTGTGCTATATTAGACATTAATGGCCTGAAAGTATACTCTTTTATAACAAAAGAAAAACAAAACGAATTGAAGCTAGAAAAAAATAGATCTATATGGGTATATTTACCAAAAGAACACTTAATAATTTATAACCACACAATTGACATATAGAGACCTTTGCAAAATTGCCGAGATCAGTATTGTAAGCACAACCGCAAGGGATCCGTTCCCATTTTTGGAAACGAAAAATAGGAATGGATCCTTGAACGGGCCTTAAGGAAAGGTGTTTTGTAAAGGTCTCAATCTAAACTGAAATTGCTTTATTTACCGGTCCATCAAGTGCATAAACTTTTTGAAAAAATTGCTGAAATCTAGGATCTAGCTGATAGAATTTATTCGTCCGCTCAAGAAAAAAGTAACTAAAAATTTCTAAGGTCATATTGCGGGGCTTACTGAGCTCGGAAATATCCTCTGGATACGTATGGTAACAGAAAAAGTCAACAATAATTTTTCCTTCTTCAAAGGACAAATAGGCCTTTTTGTATCTTTTTTGAGCCGTGATTAATTCAAGCCTTTCAAGATACGCGGGGGCATTGACCAGATGTGGGTAATAACGTAGGGGGCCTATACGCTCAAAAAGAAGAGTTAGCTCGTAAAAAGTGGAGTGTTTAGGATGAACAGAAATAACAAGATCCGTTACACCGTTTTGGGCTGCATACTTGTAAAGTAAGCGAAATATATAAAAAAGACCATTTCTGCTGTAAATATCCGTTTCTGCTGCAAGACAAGTAAATTCAGCGAGTATGCGACCATCCTTACGCAATTTATCTATAATGTCTTTGTAAAGAGCATCGCTTGGTAGCCCTAATTCTGAATCTAATACTAACGTAGCGGTACTTGTAACTCGGCCGGTTTTTCTATCTCTCGCTATACAAACACGACTTGAAGGAAACGCTTGGTATGGAGTAAAAAAAATTTTTTCGGGCAAGGAGGGTAAAAGCCCCACTTCATAATAACGACGGTAAAGAAGATTAAAGGCCTCGAAAAAATCTTCTTTACGGGAACAAAATAACGCCTTCACTATACGTTTATTAAGACACTCGGGAATCCGCGAAAGAATCATGCGCCGCCTTCTACGCTTTACCTCTCGAGGTAATCCGCACTCTGATAACTGCACCTGCTCTGATGACAACATATATGACCTTCCACCTTCTATATTTTTGTTATTAGTATCGGAAATAGAGGACTTTAAAATAAAAAGGAATCATTCTTTTTGGTTAAAAGACCAAACCTAGTTGAGCTTGATGCGCCGCAGGCGCAGGGCGTTGGAAACCACCGAGACGGAACTTAAGGCCATGGCCGCCGCGGCTATGGGTGGTGAAAGGCGTAGCCCGTAAAAAGGATAAAGCACGCCTGCGGCAATAGGGATAGCAAGGATATTGTAGGCAAAGGCCCAAAAGAGATTTTGTTTGATTACCCGCAGCGTTTTCCGGGAAAGCCCTATGGCACGGGGGACTAAATTTAAATCCGGCCGCATAAGGGCCACGTCAGCCGCCTCAAGGGCAATGTCTGTGCCCGAAGATAGGGCGATACCCAGATCTGAAGCAGCCAGGGCAGGCGCATCGTTTACCCCATCTCCCACCATGGCTACTCTTTTACCCTGCCGGCGTAACTCTTCTATTTTTTGACTCTTTTCTTGAGGCAAGACCTCGGCCCAAAAGCCATCGAGCGCTAATTCTTCAGCAATGGCCTTGGCGGTATTTTTGTTATCCCCTGTGAGCATATAGACCTCAAGCCCCATTCTCTTTAACTTGGCTACCGCCTCTTTGGCTTCTTCGCGTAGCGCATCCGCAAGGGAAATGAGCCCGAAAATATATTTATTCCACGCCACCCAGACTACGGTATGCCCCTTGGCCATAAGGCGCCTTGCCGCACGTT
>JALSKZ010000028.1 GCA_026988575.1 Thermodesulfobacteriales bacterium
GACATTATTTTACCTCTCCATGAACCACGTTTTGCCGGGCTAAAGACCATCCCTGACGAGCTGTAGAAAGAGGTTTAAGGAGGGGGTGGTGCCGAGGGCGGGACTCGAACCCGCACGGGCTTACGCCCACTGCCCCCTCAAGACAGCGTGTCTACCAATTCCACCACCTCGGCACATGCCTTTTATTTAAACAGCGAAAAACCAAGCGTCAAGAGATATTCTGCCTTTCTATTGGGTAAGATGGGCAAGTTTACGTCCTGCACGTATATATTTGAGAGGGTTTATGGGCCTACCCCAATAGCGGATCTCATAATGGACATGGGGACCGGTACTACGACCAGTATTACCTAAATAACCAATAATTTGGCCCTGTTTTACCCTTTCCCCCCGACGAACTATGTATTTGCAAAGGTGGCCATATACAGTGATGTAACCGTGTTTATGACGAATTTTCACGTAACGTCCAAGACCCCTTTGGTACCCTAAGCGATACACAATCCCGTCGGCCGTGGCCCTCACCGGCTCGCCATAGGGACCAACGATATCTATGCCGGCATGAAAGGCCCGTTTTTTGGTAAAGGGATCTTTTCGAAAGCCGTAGTAGGAAGAAATATAACCCCGGCAAGGCTTACCTAAAGGGACATGTTTCATCACCTTTAAATATTTGTCCATGCGTTCCAACAGGAGCTTATATTGTTCTGTAGGGGCCAGATAAGGACCACCTTGGCCCTTGGTTACCTTACCCAAACGTCTTACATATCTTGAAAGCCCAAGCTCCCGCATAAGCTTGCGCATAAGGGTAGACTTTTGCCGCAAAAGTCCCACGGCATTTTGTAAAAGCTCTTGTTTTTCCTTCTCTAGCTGGTCGATTTGGCTTTGAAGCTCTCTCTCACGGAGCTCAAGAGCGATAATTTGCTGTTCTAAAGAGACGATTTTTTTGTTTAATTGGTAATTATGCCACAGCAATATTATCACTACAGCCGTTAAAAAGGCCGTCACCACCGGGAAGAGCAACCAGGGCCAGGAAAATAACTTTCCTCTTTCTGTGGACACACTAGAGCTTTCCGTCCTCATGGGCCGCAAGATGCCAGAAACCCCTTCAAAAATCAAGTCTTTTATGCTTGATTATATGAATGATGAAAGACAAAGACCAACGTATTTGGCTCGAAATAAATATAACCACACCCCTATACCTAGCTGATGCCGTAGGTACATACTTGACCGACCTCACCGGCCAGGGGATAAAATGGGCCGAAGAGGAAACAGCTGATGGTGGCCGCCAGGTAAAAATCACCGGCTATTTAGCCCCCGAACAGACAGAAACTAATCTCTTAAAAAGGCTTGACCAATATCTAAGGGCCCTGGCGGAAATATTTCCCGAACTGCACTCTGTAAAAATAGAGACCAACCCCTTACCGGAGGAAGATTGGGAATGTGCCTGGCAGGAATTCTTTAAACCTCTCAAAGTAACGGAAAAAATAGTTATCAAACCTTCCTGGGAGGACTATAGCCCCCAAGAAGGGGAAATAATCATCGAAATTGACCCGGGACGCGCCTTTGGCACCGGGCATCACCCCTCTACTTATTTAGTACTCAAAAACATCCAGCGACTCTTTGAACAGTATTACCAGCCCCGTTCTATATCACCCACTGTACTAGATGTAGGTACAGGTACCGGTATTTTGGCCATTGCCGCCTTAAAATTCGGCGCCACCAAGGCCTTAGGCCTGGATATAGATTACGAGGCTGTTCAAAGCGCCCGAGAAAACGCCGCCCGCAACGGGGTATATGACCGTTTTTTGGTCGCTAATATACCTTTGTGGGAAATAAAAGATTCTTTTGATCTGATATTGGCCAATATCTCGGCCTACACCTTAAAATCGCTAGCCCCATATCTTGCCCAACTCCTTAAACCCAAGGGGCACCTCCTACTGTCAGGTTTCTTGAAAGAAGATGTTAGAGATCTTAAAAAGACCTACGAAGAACTGGGCCTTAGCGTAATCCATGTGGAAGTAGATCCCGAATTTGCAGAATGGGCAATAATCAACTTATACCGAAACTAAATCGTTTTTGGGCCGGCGATGCCCGCCCTGGACACACCCTACAACTAGACCCTAGCGAAGCACACCATTTATTACACGTCCTCCGTCTCGGAGAAGGGGATCTGATATCTTTAATCAACGGGAAAGGTCAAGAATTTGAGGGCCACATTGCCCGCATAAAGGGGAAAAAGGTCTGGATAAAGGTCCTAAAATTGCGACGTACAGAACCACCCCCCAAAAAAGAGATAATTTTTATACTTCCCCTCCTCAAAAAAGACTACACCCTCTTTTTGGCGGAAAAGGCCGTGGAACTAGGTATTACTAAACTCCAGCCCTTTTATAACCAGCACACGGTTTTACGGCCCACAGATCATCTTAGGACTAAACTCGAAGCCCGCAGCAGACAAGCCCTAAAACAGTGCGGGAGGTTATGGGCCCTAACCATCGAACCGCTACGGCCCCTTTGGGAATTAGAAATTCCGGCCGAACGTAAAATTTTTGCCTACGAAAAAGAAACTTCCTTATCTCTAAAAACCGTCTTAAACGGGTTTAAAGGCCAATCTTTGGCCCTGCTTTCGGGGCCCGAAGGGGGCTTTACCCCTGAGGAGGCCCAAAGATTGCGGGAGAAGGGATTTATTGCGGTCTCCCTTGGGCCATACGTCCTTCGAGCAGAAACAGCGGCCTTTTATCTCATGAGTTTGGCCCATGCCTGGGCTTATTTAGACCCCAACGGCCTATTCTCTTTTCGGTCTTTATGATTATAATTTTGATTCAAAATGAAACACTATCTTGAAAGAGAGGTGAAGATTATGTTCACCAATACCCTAAAAACCTTTTTATTATTAGCCGCCCTCACGGCCCTTTTTGTCGTAGTGGGAGACGCCATTGGTGGGCGTCAAGGAGCCACTTTGGCTCTAATTTTGGCGGCGGTAATGAATTTTTTTGCCTACTGGTTTTCCGATAAAATGGCCCTGGCCATGTCTGGAGCGCGTCCGGTCTCGGAGGCCGAAGCCCCAGAGCTTCACCAGATAGTGGCTAAACTTGCCCGGCAGGCAGGGATACCTAAACCCCGGGTCTATATCATTCCCAGCCAGACCCCTAACGCCTTTGCCACTGGCCGAAATCCTTCGCATGCTGCCGTAGCGGTTACCGCAGGAATCATGCAAATTCTCAACCGAGACGAACTAGAAGGGGTTTTGGCCCACGAAATTTCCCACATAAAAAATCGGGACATCCTCATTTCTTCTATTGCGGCCGTACTGGCCGGCGCCATTGCCTATTTGGCCCAGATGGCTCAATGGGCCTTGTTTTTTGGGGGTTTGGGCCACGATGACGAAGAAAACAATAACCCTTTAGGTTTTATAGGGGTAATCCTCATGATCGTTTTAGCCCCCTTGGCCGCCACCCTTATTCAACTTGCGGTGAGCCGTAGTCGCGAATACTTGGCCGACGCCACCGGGGCCAAAATTTGTCGCTGCCCCCTTTCCTTAGCCCGCGCGCTTGAAAAACTGGAAGCCTGGAACCGCCAAATGCCCATGAATGTAAACCCGGCCCAAGCACAAATGTTTATTGTAAACCCTTTAAAGGGTGAGGGGCTTATGCAGCTTTTTTCTACCCATCCCCCTATTCAAGACCGAATTGCTCGTCTGGTAGAGCTGGCCAAACGCGAGGGCCTGGCTTAAAATAGCGCCATGACCAAAATCTGGCTGTTAAGGCACGGACAAACCCAGGCTAATATAGTAGGGCGTTTTGCCGGACGTACTCCAGAGCCCCTCACCGAAGAAGGACGCCACCAGGCCCAAAAAGCCGGACAAAAACTCCGAGGAGAGGGGATAAGGCGCATCTACGCAAGTCCCCTCCTCCGCACCATGGAAACCGCGCGCCTGGTGGCTCAAGAACTGGAAAACTCTGTAGAAATCGTCCCCGACGAAGACTTCCTCGAAATAAATATCCCCCCGTGGGAGGGCAAAAAGAAAACGGAATTAAAAAAAGAGCCCTCCTTACAGTACGAAATTTGGTCCAAGACACCCCATCTCTTTAGATTGGAAGGGTGTGAAACCTTAGAGCAAGTCCTCAGAAGGGCTGTCAGGGGCTGTGAAAGGGTATTTCAGCAGGAACAAGGACACACAAGCCTTATCGTCACCCATATGGTGGTAGTAAGGGTTATTTTGCTCCATTATTTGCGGTTACCCCTTTCTGCCTACCGCAAGATACCCGTACCCAACGCCACCCCTATAATGCTCCAAAGAAGTCCAAACCATACCCTGGTAGAAGCCCCCTTTGAGCTACCCCGATGAGCCTGGACAGCTTCTGGCAAAATATTCGCCGTTATTTAAGACCATGGGGGTATCTGTACGGAAAGATTATGCAGCTCAGAGAAAAGGCCTATTTCAGAGGGCTTTTACCCTGTTTTGCCTTGCCTGCTTATGTAATAAGCATAGGCAACCTCACGTTAGGTGGAGAGGGTAAAACCCCTTTGGTCATGGCTTTGGCTTCAAAAATCCAAAGAGAAGGCTATTCGGTAGCGATTATCAGTCGAGGCTATGGGGGCCGTACCAAGGGCCCTTTTATAGCCTCGCGAGGGCATGGCCCCCTTGCCGATCCAGCATTCCTTGGAGACGAGACTTTTTTTATGGCTAGCAGGCTTGGTGTCCCGGTGGTTATCGGCCGAGACCGAATCGCTGCGGGTGTCCTGGCCTTAAAAGAATTTAACCCTCAGGTACTCATCCTTGATGACGGTTTTCAACACCTACGCCTGGCTCGAGACCTAGACCTGGTCTTATTTGCCGCAGACAGTCCCTACACCCTAAAAGACGCTGTCTTCCCTGCCGGGAGGCTCCGTGAACCAGTTACGGCCTTAAAACGGGCCAGCGCCTTTCTCATTACCAAGGCCAATCTCTACCCCAAGGGTAGTGCCAAACTGGCCGCAGAACTTATGGCCTTGGGTCGTCCCTTATTTGAGGTGCCCTTTTCCATAAGGGGCATAATCCCTCTTAAAGACTGGCCTCAAAGGAACTATGTTACCCCCCACGGCCGGGCCCTGGCCTTCTGTGGCCTGGCCAAACCCGAATCCTTCCGTAGGGTCCTTAAAAGTATCAATATAGAACCTGTTGCCTGGCGGCACTTCCCCGACCACCATTATTACCAAAGAGATGATATCGCTAGCCTTACGACCTTGGCCCAGACATATAAGACCGATTTTTTTATCACCACCGAAAAAGACGCCCCCAAGCTAAAACCTTTTAGGAAAGCCCTTCACCCTTGTTTTGTCCTAGAAGTAGGGGCCGAGATACCAGAAACACTGTGGCAGTTCTTAAAAGAAGAAATGACAAAGGGCACCAACCCCTAAGGGTAAGACCAGGTTATCGTCTACAGGGGAAAGATTCTCAAGCAGGGCGGTAAGTATCGCTCCCCCTAAGGCCTTCAGAAGGGTTATCTTCCAGAGCCAGAAGATCAAAGTGGTTGACACAAAACATACTAAGGTCCCGCTTAGGGTTTTACGTAAAAAGGCCGGGGTGGGCCACAAACGGCCTCCTAGGCCAGCCAGGGGATCTGCTACCGCCAGGACCACCAGGGCTAGGCAACCGCAAGAGTTTCCAAAGAGGAGAAAGCTCAGGGCCAGCCCCCAAAAATAATATACCGTAGCCACGGGAGCATTGGTCTCGTAAGTACGCATCAGTCTACCGGCTACCGAACGCAAAAAGCGCTGTCCTAAAGGAGAATGCCGGCGCCACCAATCAAATATCGTGAGCAAGAGGGCCAAAAGGGCAAAGACCCAACCGGCCTTGTCTCCGAAAAAATAAGGGACAAGCAATAAGACCAGGCCCGAAAGGTGAAACAAACGACGTGCAAGTTCTAAATTATTCCCACTCAATGGTGGCCGGCGGTTTGGAGGAAATGTCATAGACTACACGATTAACGCCTTGTACCTCGTTTATAATGCGGTTGGAGATCCGGGCTAACAAATCGTGGGGCAGACGCGTCCAATCGGCAGTCATAGCGTCTACACTGTCCACACAACGTATAGCCACTACATATTCATAAGTACGATAATCACCCATTACACCCACTGTTTTTATCGGTAATAATACGGCAAAGCTCTGCCATACCTTGCGGTACCAACCACTTTGTTTCATCTCCTCCAGCACTATGGCATCGGCCTGCCTCAGGATACGCAACCTTTCTTTGGTCACCTCGCCCAAGATCCTTATGGCCAAGCCAGGGCCGGGAAATGGTTGTCTGTATACAATATCTTCGGGTAAACCAAGCTCGCGGGCTATCTCTCGCACTTCGTCTTTAAACAATTCCCGCAGGGGCTCAATAAGTTTGAGTTTCATACGTTCAGGAAGGCCCCCTACGTTGTGATGACTTTTTATAGTGGCTGAAGGCCCCCGAAAAGACACACTCTCTATGACGTCGGGGTAAAGGGTCCCTTGAGCCAGGTATTTTACCCCACCTACCTTTTTGGCCTCTTCTTCAAAGACCTCAATGAAGGTGTGTCCTATAAGGCGACGCTTTTCTTCGGGATCCACGACCCCTTTGAGACGCTCCAGAAATCTCTCGGAGGCGTCCACGTAACGGACTTCCAGGCCTAAAGAAGACATGAGGGCTAATACACTTTCTGCCTCATTTTGGCGAAGCACACCATTGTTCACAAAAATAGGTACCAGGCGTTCCCCTAGGGCACGGTGCACTATAATAGCCGTTACCGTGGAATCTATCCCCCCCGAGAGGGCACAAATCACCCTTTCCTCAGGCCCTACAATCTCTTGGATTTCCTGAATGGTCTTTTTTATGAAGGACTTCATGGTCCAGGAAGGAGAGCATCCCGCCACCCGAAAGACAAAATTGGCCAGCACCTGTCGGCCGATCTCGGTGTGGGCGACTTCGGGATGAAACTGGACCCCAAAAAGAGGCTTTTCTTTGTGGCGCACCGCGGCATAGGGTGAATTATCGCTGTGGGCAATGGATTCAAAGCCTGGAGGCAACTCCTCCACCCGATCGCCGTGACTCATCCAAACACGATATCGTCTGGAGGGCTCAAGGCCATAAAAGAGGTCTTTGTGGTCTAGAATAGTCAGCTCAGCAGGCCCATATTCCCTCTTTTGACTATGTTCTACTTTACCCCCGAGCAAATAAGCCATGAGCTGCATCCCGTAACAAATACCCAATATGGGCACACCCAGATCTAGTAATTCCCGGGGGACCTGAGGGGCTTCTTTATCATATACACTGGCAGGTCCTCCAGAGAGGATAATCCCTTTGGGGGCAAAGGCCTTTATTTCCTCTAACGAGGCCGTACAAGGCCTTATCTCACTATAAACATGTAACTCACGCACGCGCCGGGCAATAAGCTGGGTGGTCTGCGATCCAAAGTCTAAGACCAATATCTTGTCGTTATTTGGCATTAAACAACCTCCTAGAACGACGCAATAAGACCACGGCCCCTACCAGGGCCAAAATAAGTATCCCCAAGACCAACATTTCTAGCATGTAATACTTAAGGCGTGTCAGAGCCACAGAGCCTGCGTGGGAAGTCTCAAAGGCAATAATGAGCAAACGACGCACAGAGGCAATAATAGCCACCATGAGATAGGGCTCCACACAAGCCAGGTGATATTCCTCCCCAAAGACGATCTGCACCGTGTGTAAAATTTCTAAGAACATAAGGGCTAGGAGAAAACTGTCCATTACCTTGAGAATAGAATGCGCTTCAAGAGAGTGCCCAAAAACATGTAAGAGATTTAGCACCCCTTCCCACAACACTACCCCGGTGGCACACAGTATGAGAAAGGCCACAAATATGTAAAAAAAACGTTCTATTTTCAATAGACTATCTTGAAGAAGGATGTCCAACCATGCTCTCTTAGAAGGAGGATTGCCCATAGCCTATTCCCTTTGCTACATTTTGTTTTGCACAGTATAAACGGCCACATAAAATCTTTCCAGGAGGTAGTTGTGCCTCAGGTCAATTTAGATTGTGAAGGCCCTTTGACCCTTAATGATAATGCCTTTGAACTCTGTGCCGCCTTCATCCCCCGCGGGGAACATTTTTTTGCCTTAGTATCCCGTTATGATGATTATTTGGCCGACGTGGAAAGGCGTCCGGGGTACAAGGCTGGAGATACCTTGCGGTTGGTACTACCTTTTTTAGTAGCCCACGGAGTTACCAATAAGATTGTACGCGAATTTTCCCAAAAAACCCTTAAAATGCTCCCTGGGACCCCTGATTTCTTAAATTTTTTACGCCAAAAGATCCCGGCCTTTATTATAAGTACGAGCTACCGTCCCTATCTGGAGGCCTTATCCCAAGTAACTGGCTTTCCGTTGGAAAACATCTTTTGTACCGAGGTAGATTTCGATCGCTACAGACCTTCTAAGTCAGAGAGTTCTCTCTTAAAGGAGTTGGCTCAGGAAATAGCCTCCATGCCCATGATTCATATCCCTGAGGGGGCCCAAAGCATGACAGACCTCCCTGCAGAGAGCCAAAGGGTGATCTTGCGCCTGGAACAAATTTTCTGGGAAATCATACCAACCTTTCAGACCGGACGCTTTTTAGAAGACGTAAATCCCATCGGAGGGATAGAAAAGGCCCGGGCTACCCAAGAAAGTGTCCTTCGTACGGGTTTGTCTCTGGAAGAAGTACTTTATGTAGGCGACAGCATTACCGATGTAGAGGCCTTTAACTTAGTACGTAAAGAGCAGGGGGCCACCGTGGCCTTTAACGGAAACATCTATGCCCTAAAAGCCGCTGAGTTTTACGCCCTGGCCTTTGAAGCACGCGTTTTAAAGGCCCTGGCCCACTTGTTCGCCCGACAAGGCCGCGATGGACTCCTTGATTTGGCCCTTAAAGGACCTGCTCTAGCCCTAAATGGGCCCCTGGCCGAAATAAAAGGGCTGGACTTTAAGTTTGGTTTAGTAGAAGGAGAAGACTTCCCAAGTCTTGTAGAAGAAAGCCTCTTGTGGCGAAAAAGAGTAAGAGGCAGGGCCATCGGGGCCTTAGGCTAGTTAGTTTAGGTCTATTTAAAAAATTTTTCTCAAGGAGGTCACATGAGCGGAGGGATTTCTGGTTTTGATATTTTTTGGCTCCTTTTTATGTTGATGACCCTACAGCCCCTATTACGCCAGCGAATGCTTGAAGCAGCCAGGCAACGGATGATAACCAAGTTAGAAAACAAGCGCCGTTCCCGAGTCATACTCCTGGTCCATCGTCAAGAAACCATGAGTTTCTTTGGCTTTCCGCTCATGCGCTTTATCGACATAAACGACTCAGAGCAGGTCATTCGGGCCATACACTTAACGGATAAAAGCGTCCCCATTGATATCATTTTACATACCCCTGGGGGACTGGTCCTGGCGGCCTTGCAGATTGCTAGAGCAGTAAAACGGCACCCCGCCAAGGTAACGGCCTTTGTCCCCCATTACGCCATGAGTGGAGGCACCCTGATTGCCTTGGCCGCCGACGAGATCGTCCTAGACGAACACGCTGTTCTCGGACCAGTAGATCCTCAATTAGGACAATCGCCTGCGGCCTCGGTAGTAAAGGTCTTAAAGCAAAAACCCCTGGAAAAGATCGATGACCAAACGTTGATCATGGCCGACGTGGCCGAAAAGGCCCTGAGACAAATGAAACAAAACCTAAAGGAACTCCTTCAGGGCCGCTACCCGCCGGAAAAAGCAGACGAATTAGCCGAAATATTGTCTCAAGGCCGCTGGACACATGACTACCCCATAACTTACGACGAGGCCAAACGCCTGGGGCTCCCGGTACGGACAGATATGCCCAAAGAGATCTATCAATTAATGGAACTATTCCCCCAACCCATGCGCCATTACCCTTCGGTAGAATTCGCCCCCACCCCGCGGCGGACCCCTTCACGGGGCAACCAAAATGGCTTACTTAGTAATATCTGGCAGAGATTTTGGCATTAACCCTTAAATTATAAGGAGGCAATCATGGCGGAAGAGTTAAAAGAACTGCGTAAGAAACTTTTTTACCGCTCCAACCACGTGTGGGATCATCTCCAGGCAGACGAAAAAGAAGCCCTTGAGACCATCTCCAAAGACTACCGCAATTTCTTGAGCAAAGCCAAGACCGAAAGAGAATGTATCGAGACCATTACCTCTTTGTTAGAAAAACGCGGGTTTAAGCCCGAAGGACAGACACGCCTATATCAGAGTTTACACGGTAAGAGTCTGGCAGCCATAGTGGCTGGACGCAAACCCCCTTATTATGGCCTGCGACTTATCGCCACCCATATTGATAGCCCCCGTCTCGATCTCAAATTGCACCCCTTGGTAGAAGAATTTGAAATGGCCTTTCTCAAGACACACTACTACGGGGGGATCAAAAAATATCATTGGGTAGCCATACCCCTTGCCTTACACGGGGTAGTGGTAAAGAGCGATGGACGGACAGTAAAGATGGTTATAGGAGAAGACCCCAACGACCCTGTATTTACTATCTGTGATCTATTGCCCCACCTGGCCCGCCGGGTACAGGGAGACAAAAAGCTCTTTGAGGCCATACCAGGGGAAAAACTAAACGTGCTTTTTGGTGGCCTACCTCTTGGTGATGATCCCGAGGAGAAAAATCGCGTCAAACTCGGGGTACTAAAACTCCTTTATGATAGATACGGGATACGCGAAGAAGACTTTATTAGTGCCGAGATCGAAATAGTCCCCGCCGGAGCGGCCCGAGAAGTAGGGCTCGACCGGGCCTTTATAGGCGGCTACGGCCAAGACGATCGCATATGTGCCTTTGCCGCCTTGGCAGCCATCTTAAATCTAGAGGCCCCGGAATATACCTGCGTGGCCCTCTTTTTAGACAAAGAGGAGATTGGCTCCGATGGGAATACAGGAGCCAAGAGCCGGTTCCTGGAAAAACTCTATTATGATCTACTCAAAAGGTGTGGGATATCCGCCTCGGCAGACAACGTACTGGAGATGTTCTTCCGCACCAAAGCCATCTCGGGAGACGTTACCGCAGGCATAGATCCCTTCTATGTAGAAGTCCACGAGACGCAAAACGATGCTCGGCTAGGACACGGCGTAGTCATTACCAAATATACCGGTCACCGGGGCAAATACGAAGCCAATGACGCCCATGCCGAATATGTGGGCTGGATAAGAAAAATTTTTGACCAAGCCGGCGTTATATGGCAGGCCGCCTCTTGTGGCAAAGTAGATGAGGGCGGCGGGGGTACAGTGGCCAAATATCTCGCCTTTCGTGGCCTGGATATTATTGACCTGGGCCCTCCCCTCCTGGGCATGCACTCTCCCTTTGAGATATGCCACAAGACCGATCTTTACATGACTTACAGGGGCTATAAGTGCTTTTTTGAAGCGGGGGAATAATGCAGGAAACCATAAAACCCGGCGACCTCATCCTATTGGCCACCGAAGAAGGTAAAACTTACCTTGTTTATGCCGAAAAAAAGGCCTTTCAAACCCATAAAGATAGCTTTGATTTGGGTCTTCTCTTAGGACACCCCTGGGGAACCCGCTTAAAGGGGCAAAAGGGTACCTATTGCTTTGCCCTGCGCCCTACCCTCCATGACCATCTCATGAAGCTCAAAAGGGTGACCCAAATCATATACCCCAAAGATATTGGCTATATATTACTCAAGCTGGACATAGGGCCGGGTAAGGTAGTCTTAGAATGTGGCACAGGCTCTGGGGCCCTATTATTGGCCCTGGCCCACAGCGTAGGTCCTTCGGGAAAGGTCATTACCTACGAAAAAGAAAAACGTTTCCAAGAGGTAGCCCTTTCTAATGCCAAGCGTGTGGGGTTGTTAGATCGTATTGTCTTTAAAGACATAGCCGTAAACACCTTTGAAGAAGAGGAAGAAATAGATGCCGTTTTCCTGGACTTAAAGACTCCGTGGGAGCTCTTACCCGCGGCCTGGAAGGCCTTGAAAGGGGGAGCTCCCCTGGGTATTCTCCTGCCCACCACGAATCAAGTGAGCGAAACCCTTAAACAACTACAACAATTACCCTTTACCCAGACCGAAGTCGTAGAATTATTCATCCGTTTTTACAAAACTAATCCCCAGAGGTTACGTCCGGAAGATCGCATGGTAGGCCACACTGGCTTTTTGATCTTTTCCAGAAAGTACCTTCCTTAAATTTATTACCCCTTGGGCATTTTTTCGATAAATTCTTTTTTCCCCAAGACAAAAAGCTCTTCTTCTTTTTCGATTACGTGCTCAGCTGGCGGAAGCAAGATAAGCTTTTGGGTAATTTTATTCCTTATGGCCAGCACATAAACGTGGAAACGACGTCTGAGATCGAGCTCTTTGAGGCTGCGCCCAATAAATTCTGCAGGTGGGTCAAGGCGTGCAATAAGGAACTCGGGCAAAAGGGGCAAAAAGTCTACCATGTTGGGGTTAATGAGGGCACGAGCCTCCTTAAGGGCGGCATCCTGTTCGGGTATTACCACCCTATCGGCCCCTAAGAGCTCTAGAATCCGTGCGTGGGCCTCGTCGTTAGCCTTGGCTATTATCGATTTGGCCCCAAGTTCTTTGAGATAAAGCACTATAAGCACACTTGCCGCCAAGTTGCTCATGGCCACAATTACCTGTTCAGCCTCATCAACCCCTATACTCTTTAAGACTTCCTTACGGGTAGCATCAGCCACAAGGGCCTCGGCTACTTCGTTGCTGAGGTCTTCTACCATTTTTTGGTTGCGGTCTATGCACAAGACTTCAAGGCCCTCGGCCGCCAAAGTTTTGGCCAAATAAGAACCAAACCGACCTAAACCAATAACGATAAATTTTCTAACCATTAGCCCACCATCACCTTTTCTTCTACATAACGGTAAGGACGGGGCTCTTTACCTGCTTCAGCAAGAAAAGAAAGCAGGGAGAGCAACCCTACTCTGCCCACAAACATGGCCAGGATTATACAAATTTTACCCCACAAATTAAGGTGAGGGGTAAGACCAGTGCTAAGCCCCACCGTGCCCAAAGCCGAAACAACCTCAAAAAGGGCAGCCAAAAATTGATGCTCAGATTTATAAAAAGGTAAATTGGGTTCTGTAAGGGTAATAAAAAAGTGAAAAGTCATGATCACCAAAAGGGAAATAATCACCAAGGTCACGGCCTTTCCTACTAAATCCATAGGGATGGTACGTTTAAGGGCAATCGTCTGGTGAAACCCCCGCAGGCGACTAAGGGCGGTAAACCATAAAACCGCCAACGTGGTGGTCTTAATACCTCCGCCTGTGGACCCCGGGCAGGCCCCCACAAACATGAGGGCAATAAAAATGTAGATACTGTGCTCGGAAAACCGGGCAATATCTATGGTGTTAAAGCCAGCAGTACGGGCGCTCACACTGTGAAAAAGGGCCGTCAAAATCTTTAGCGGCCAGGGGAAAGGAGAAAGAACGCCGTTTCGTTCAAACCACAGAAAGGCCAAGGCCCCTAAAAAAACTAAGAGGAGATGGGTGCCCAAAGTCAGACGAAAGTGAAGGGAAAAACGCCACCTTTTGTGCCGCCACCTTTTGCGAAAATAGACCCAAAGTTCGTACACAATGGGAAACCCTGTATTACCTAAGAGGATGGCCAACATTATCAAGAAGGGTAGAGCATAAGCATGTTGAAAAGCCACAAGCCCCTGAGGCAGGGTAGAAAACCCCGCATTACAGAAGGCAGAAACCGCATGGAAAAGGGCCTGAAAAAAGGCCTGGCCCACACTAAAATGGGCCCTCAAAAAGCACAACCATAGACCCAAAAAGATTAGACCCTCGGCGGCAAAGGTATAAATAAAGATGGTAAAGAGGAGAGTCCGTGGCTCTGGGGTGAAGTGAGGCAAAAAACTCTCTTGGATAGATAAACGGCTAGAAAAACTCCAAGATTGTTTGAAGCCTAAGGCGATAAATATAGAAAAGGTCATTACCCCCAGGCCCCCAAGCTGCATGAGAATCAAGATTACAATCTTGCCCCACAGACTAAAATCTAAGGCCGTGTTTACCACTGTAAGCCCGGTCACACAAATGGCCGAAGTGGAGGTAAAAAGGGCGTCAATAAAAGAAAGCCTTCCGTAGTGGGAAAAGGGTAACCAAAGCGCCAAGGCCCCTATAAAGTCGGCCAGGGCAAAGGAATAAATGACCATCCGTGCAGGATGACGTTCAAATCGACGATTAATACGTCGCCATTCCATAAAAAGATCATTGAGAGATCAGGTGGCTAAAACTACGCAGGGCCTCAAGCTTTTCGTAAGCTTTTCCCGAAGAGAGGATTTGGTCAGCCAACTTTACCCCGGCCTTGAGGTCAATGGTTTTCTCGGCGGCATAAAGGGCTGCACCTGCGTTTAGGACTAACATATCCCGTTTAGGACCCTTTAAGTGACCTCTTAAGAGTTCTTCTATAATGCGCGCATTTTCTGAGGCATCGCCTCCTAATAATTCCTCTGGGTCTTCACAAAGTTCAAGCCCTACGTCTTCGGGGTCCACATAGTAAGTGGTAATACGCCCTTCTCTCAATTCTGACACCTTGGTAGAGCCCGTAACGGTAAATTCATCGTAACCACCTTCCCCAAATACCACCAGGGCGCGCCGACAACCCAGGTCATCAAGAGCAAAGGCCATCTTTTCGGTGAGGCGAAAATCAGATACCCCAAGGACCTGAACATTAGCCCCAGCCGGATTGGCCAAAGGCCCCAAGAGGTTAAAAATACTACGGAACCCCACTTCACGTCGCGGACGGGCGACATTTTTCATGGCGGGATGGTAGAGAGGGGCAAATAAAAAACAAAGACCGGTCTCTTCCAGGCAACGTACTGCTATCTCAGGAGGCATGTCTACCTTAAGGCCCAAAGCCTCTAAGACATCCACACTCCCACACTTGCTCGATACCGAACGATTACCATGTTTGGCCACCTTTACACCCGCAGCAGCCACCACAAAGGCCGCTGCCGTAGAGACATTATAGGTGCCCTTTTGGTCTCCTCCTGTACCGCAGGTATCTACCAATGGTTCCTCGGCAGGCAAATGTAAAGGAAGACGGCGGGCATGCTCGCGTAAGACCCTGGCCGCCGCCGCCAATTCCTGCCAGGTCTCACCCTTTAGGCGCATGGCCGCAAGAAAGGCCCCTATTTGCGCCTCGGTGGCCTTACCGTTCATCATTAGATCTATTGCTTCTGCTGCCTCTGAAGGGGTCAAGTCTTTATTTTCTACGAGCTTTGCCAGTAAAGCCTTAAAGGCTTCAGCCATCAAAACGACCTCCCGCCTGCTTTTCTCCCAAGATCTAACGCAGTCTGTACAAAAAACAAGTTTTCCCAAAGATTACACGTAAAGTTTGGCTGCTGTTTCTACCAAATTTTCGGCCGCAAGCCAGTCATCGAGGTCACGACCATGTTCTCCCCCACGCTGGAGATAAAGCTCGTAGGCAATTTTTTCGATAAGACCACGTTTGGCCTCCTCCGCCGCCTCGGCCAAACCTAGAAACTCTACCGCCAATTTAGGCCCCTTTGCCGAATGAAACTCCACCCCTAATACTTTATCTCCCTCTCTCCAGACATATAAGGCCCGGGGGGATCCTAATGTGTACACCAACTCTACAGGAGATTCCACATCGACTTTACCTACGTAAAGATCAACCGCCTTTTTCTTTTCTTGATAGACAAACCCCATAAAGGGCAAACCACTACCCACTTCTTCTTTATCTACCCATACCCGTACCGGTCGAAATTGATACTGTGTGTTAAAACTTTTCAAAAATGCCGGCCAATCTTTCTTTAAGATACGTTCCTTTTTCATGATTACCCTCCTTACCAAGGACAAATGGAAAGGCTCCCCCTCCTTAGACCCCACCATTTAGACCAGTTAGTCCTTCTTTGGAAAAAACACCAACTTTTTAATTTTTCGCCCTTATCAAGATAAACTTTAAACTTTTAAAAAAAGAAAAAGCGGGGAAACCCCGCTCATTATATAATTACCGCAAATATTATAATACACTCTAACGTTAGACAAAAGTTTATTCTAAAGGTTTTAACTCGAACAAAAGTTGACCCTCCTCGACTGTTTCGTTTAGTTTTACATGGATAGCTACAATTTGAGCATCAAAAGGAGCAACTATAGCGTTTTCCATTTTCATAGCTTCCAGATTAGCTATTTCTTCTCCTTTACGAACGATATCCCCTACCTTTAAAGTACCTCTTTCCGGATTACCTATACGCCATATAGTTCCTGTAATTGGGGCACCAATTTGATTGGGGCCTTGGGCCTTGCGCACTTCTTTCTTTTTGGCCCGTGGGGTCTCAATGGTGTAAACCCTTGTCTTATTATTTACTTTCATCACCACGTGGATCAGGCCTTCATGTTCGGCACCAACTGATACTAATTCGATGGTGTATGGCTTACCGTCTATTTCGAAATCTACCTTGTCTCCAGGCTTCTTTAAGCCCTCCCGCCACACATTGGTCGGCAGGACCAGGGGAGTCAAACCAAATTCTTCACGAAATTTTATAAAGTCTATGGCATCCTTGGGATGCATTAAAAAGAGGATAAATTCTTCTTCAGTAGGTTCCCGCTGGATCTGATCTTTCAGTTCCCGCCGCAGTCTTTCTAAATCATCAGGAGGAACCGTTTCTAAAGGAGAAAGATCCGTACGTTCCTTAATCTTTTCTTCCCATTCATCGCCAAAAGCGCTCTTATATACCCAGTCGGCCGGCCACCCCATGGGAAGCCGACCATATTTACCCAATATAAGGTTCTTAAAATCTCCCGGGGCATTACGAAAGAGCTGTAAGAGCTCTTCCTGCTCGTGGGGTTCCATCTTCTCAAAGTCCTGGTCCACTTCTTCGACAAATTTAGTAAGGAGACGAATCACGTGCTGAACACCGGCTTCTCCTTTTTCTTTGGCATACTTATTGACGATGCCACAACAGGTCACCCACGTAATTTGTGAACCAGGGGTCACATCAAAATATTTCACTATACGATTATAAAGCGACATTACGCGGAGGATCTGGGGCATCAAATGGAGAAAACCACCTTTTTCGGCCTGTTCAAAGGAGCTCGGAAAGGCCCCTCCGGGCATACGGTGTTTGGTCACGTTATGATCAAAACCTTTAAAAGGTGATTCTGCCCAATAATAATGGTTTATCCATTCGCGAATCTTTTGTACGGCTTCTTCGGCGACTTCCCGATTCAGGTGAACCTTTATTCCCGCCTCTTCCAAATAGGCGTGCACGGCCAGAATAGGTGGTTGACCATAAAAACGGGTGAGGGAATCTTCTTCTACGTCAAGCACCTTGGCTCCGGCTCGAGCAGCCGCCAACAGGGCCGGCAGGGCCAAGCCGTCTGTAGTATGACGGTGATATTGGATGACCAAATCGGGATACTTCTGTTTAATGGCATCGATGAGTTCCTCGATACGTTTGGGGCTCCCCACCCCCGCCATATCCTTAATGCACAGGATAATCTCGTCTGTGCCGCCACACAGATCGACAATATCATCGATGACCGAGAGGTAGTATTCGTTGGTGGTCCATTCCGCCTGGGTAAAAGAAATGGCAGGTTGGAAGAGGCGCCCCCGAGACATAACGATTTCGGCCACACTGCGCATATTCCGCACGTCGTTTAAGAACGAAAAGCAGCGCCATACATCTATGTCTACCTGAGAGACCACATACTCAATCACGTTTTTAGGATAAGGCCTGTAGCCCCAGAGATTGGTCTCCCGTATAAGGGTCTGGAGGAGCACATTGGGCATATACTCGCGCAAGAGCCTTATCTCTTCAAAAGGGCTCTCCCGCCGATTCATAATACCCACATGCCAGCGGGCACCGCCGTGACATTCGGCACTAAAAAGCCCCATTTTTTCATAATACGGGGCCAGGGTTACCAAATCGTGTATGCGATGCCGATTTTTATAGTCTGACTGACCAGCATCACGCATGCCGGTGGAAGTCAGCATCACCGCCTCGGTTTCCCTCAAAACTTTGACAATTTCTTTGGGGCTCATTCCTGGTCTTACAATATTCCACATATCAAAACCACCTTTACATCCAATTTTGTGGCCCAAGGGCCGAGATTTTGGCTACGTATTTGGCAATTTTAAGGACTTCGTCTTCGGTATTCTTCTCCTCAAACATGGCCACCAACTCATCCATGTGTTCCTCTATAAAGGAAGTAGAAAAATGGCCTGCTTGAAACTTCGGATGTCGAATAATGCTTAAGAGGAGAGGCGCAATGGTCTTTACTCCCTCGACGCGCAGATCGCGACCTAATACCCTATCCATGGTCCTGATAGCCCCGTTTCTATTGGTACCAGTGGTCATTAGTAACATGAGAAGCGAATCGTAATAGGGGGGCACCTCTGCCCCTTCGTATACCCCTTGGGTGATCCGCACCGCAGGCCCCTGGGGTAGTTGAAGCCTTGTAATAGTCCCAAAGGAAGGGTTAAAGGTAATAGGATCCTCTGCATTGATGCGCACCTCAAGGGCCCATCGGTTGGTCTTTATCTGAGATTGTCGCACGGGCAGGGGTTTGCCTTCGGCGACATCTATCATCAGAGAGACCAAATCAAGACCAGTAATAAGCTCGGTTACACCATGTTCCACCTGTAAACGGGTGTTCACCTCTAAAAAATAGAATTTTTTGGTCATCGAATCAAAGATAAATTCCACCGTACCTGCAGAGGAGTAGCCTATTTCCCGCATAAGCCGCACAGCGGTATAGCAAATCTCCTCCCGGAGATCTTCATCTAAAGAAGGTGAAGGAGCCTCTTCAATAATTTTTTGGTTGCGCCGCTGAAGGGTACATTCGCGTTCGTAAAGATGTACTACTTTGCCGTAAAAGTCTCCCACTACTTGGACTTCTATATGTCTACCCTTACTGATGTATTTTTCCACCAACAGCCGATCATCTCCAAAGGCCTTCATGGCCTCAGACTTTGCCTTGGCAAAGGCCACCTGGAGCTCGTCTTCTGAATTAACCCGGGTCATACCCTTTCCCCCGCCACCACGGGCGGCCTTTAACATAATAGGATAAGTAATGTTTTCTTCCTCAAGCCAGTGCTTAATTTGGTTTATATCCCGCACATCACTAAGCCCGGGAATAGTAGGGACATTGGCCTTTTGGGCCAGGCGTTTAGCTTCTACTTTGTCTCCCATAGCCCTAATAACTTGAGGAGGTGGACCGATCCAGATCAGACCAGCATCCATTACCATTTCGGCAAAGGCGGCGTTTTCCGCCAAAAAACCCCAGCCAGGGTGTAAGGCATCAGCACCAGCCTTAAGGGCTGCCCCTATAATCTTTTCCATGTTCAGATAAGACTCCAAAGGAGGGGCCTCCCCAATATGAACCGCTGAATCAGCCAAACGCACATGGTAAGCCAGGCGATCCGGATTGCTATAGACAGCAATGGTATGAATACGCCTGTCTCTACAGGTATCCATAACACGCACTGCCGGTACACCACGATTGGCAATCAAGACACTGCGTATCTTTTTTTCCATAATTTGCTCCTTTTTTACAAAATCGCTAAATATTCAAAGAAAGACTATATTGTAAAAACCTATTTTAGGAAAGCTTGTTAAGCTAGAACCAAAGAATAAATACACAAAAGGTCAGGGCTAAAAAAAAGTTGAAAGGCGAAATTTTCCAAAATTTAGCAAAAATTGTTAAAAAATTAGAATTAAGTGGCTTAACAAACTCCGAAGCCCGTACTGAGGCCCGCATTATTGTTGCTCATGTGTTAAGAGTGGGTCCTCTGGATGTATATTTTCACTCCAAGCCGTTAACCCCTGAGGAAAAAAAAGAGATAGAAAAATTGCTCAAAAGACGCTGTCAGGGAGAGCCCTTGGCCTATGTACTTGGAGAAGCGGAGTTTTGGGGCCGGCGCTTTGTGGTTGGCCAGGGGGTACTAATCCCTCGGCCAGAGACAGAACAACTGGTAGAAGTGGCCTTATCTTTAATTTCTCCTGGGCCGCAATGGGTATGCGAATTAGGGGTGGGTTCGGGAGTGGTTAGTCTAACTCTGGCCTTAGAACGAAAGGATTTAAAGGTCTTTGGGATAGAAAAGAGCCCCAAGGCCCTCCAAATTGCCCTTACTAACCGCAAACAGTGGCGTTTAGAGAAAAGAGTCTTTTTCGCCAGGGGAGATTGGTTCTCCCCCCTGCGTCCGGGCCCTTATTTTAGCTTAGTCGTTAGCAATCCGCCTTATATAGCACCTGAAGAATGGACCGAACTCCCACCCGAAATTCGAGACTATGAACCCAAAGAGGCCCTCTGGGCCCCGAAAAAAGGGCTTTACTATATCGAAAAGACCCTTAGAGAGGCCCCTACCTACCTAAAACCTAACGGATTCGTGTGCCTAGAAATTGGCTACCGACAGGGCCCCTTAGTCAGAGAAATAGCCTCCCGTATGGGATATAAAACAGAAATAATAAAGGATTTTGCAGGTCACCAGCGTATTTTGGTGGCTAAACTAAAAGATACCCTTGCACATAGGTGAATTCTGCCTTAAAAAGGCTGCTAAAAAAGCGATTGGTATAAAAATGTCTACGCAAAACAGCACTTGTCTCTTTATAGAGGGCGGGCACAAACTTTCTGGGGAGATAAAGATTAGCGGGGCCAAAAATGCTGCTCTCCCAGCCCTTGCGGCCACTATCTTGGCCCCAGGGGAGTTTCTTTTTAAGAACATGCCCTGGCTGCTTGACGTATCTACTATGTTAGAACTCCTCTGTAGGCTTGGCGCCCATTACGATAGCCTAGATGATACGTTAAGTGTGGACACTTCTGTCTTGGAACACTACGAGGCCTCCTACGAATTGGTTACCCGTATGCGGGCCTCTATATTGGTCTTAGGACCTTTATTGGCCCGCAAGGGCAAGGCCCGGGTGGCCCTTCCGGGAGGATGCGACATTGGGAAACGGCCTGTCAATTTTCACTTAAAGGGTCTGGCAGCCTTGGGCGCCAAATACTCCCTGGAAAAAGGATATATCAACGTCAAGGCCCCAAGGAGGCTAAGAGGGGCAGAAATAATCTTTGATTTTCCCTCGGTTACCGCCACCGAAAACATCATGATGGCCGCGGTTTTGGCCCGGGGTAAAACCATTATTGGTAACGCAGCCCGTGAACCCGAGGTGGTCTTTTTAGGGGAAATGCTGAATCTTATGGGGGCCAAGATAAAAGGCCTGGGCACCGAAAATATAGTTATCGAAGGGGTAAAAGAACTATCTCCGGTGGAGATAACCATAATTCCCGACCGTATAGAAGCAGGCACCTACCTTATGGCCCCGGGATTGGCCGGAGGAGAACTTATTCTAACCCACGTCAATCCCCACCACTTGAGCACGGTCATTGCCAAACTGCGCGAGATTGGGCTAGAGATAGAAGAAGACGGAGACAAGCTGCGAAGTCGGCGGAAACGCTCTCTAAAACCTACCACGGTAAGAACAGCTCCGTATCCGGGCTTTCCCACAGACCTTCAGGCCCAGATAATGGCCCTACTCTCAAAGGCCAGCGGGACCTCGGTAATAGTAGAAACGGTCTTTGAAAATCGCTTCAAACACGCCGAAGAGCTACGGCGCATGGGGGCTGATATAGTCCTTGAGGGGCAAGTAGCGGTGGTAAGAGGGGTAAAAAAACTACAAGCTGCTCCGGTAAAAGCAACTGATTTACGCGCCAGTGCCTCTTTAGTCTTGGCTGGATTAGGGGCCGATGGTGTAACAGAAATCGCCCAAATAAATCACCTAAAAAGGGGTTATGAGGCCCTCACAGAGAAGTTATCTAAGGTAGGAGCCAAGATCTGGGAAGCCCCGTGTCAAGCTACCTAAATGGCCGAGATGGTATCTTTTGAAGACATAGTGGGGCAAAAGCAGGCCTTAGACGTGCTAGAAAAGGCCTTTAAAACCAAACGGCTTCCCCATGCCTATCTGTTTGTAGGGCCCGAAGGGGTAGGAAAAGAAACTACCGCCAAAGCCCTTTTTCTAAAACTTGTCTGTCATAAACAAGAGGGGTGTAACCAGTGTATTGGCTGTCGTAAATATATAAAGGGCATTCACCCAGACGTAGAAATTTTATCCCCTCAGGGGAAAAATATCAAAATTGGACAGATAAGGGACCTAGAAAGGAAGCTTCGTTTTGTACCCCTTGAGGCCCCTAAAAGGCTAATACTCATCCCCCAAGCAGAATATCTCTCCCGAGAAGCAGCCAATGCCTTGCTAAAATCCCTAGAAGAGCCCCCACCTTATACGCTCTTTATCCTCATAGCGCGCTCTACCAATTACCTATTACCCACTATTGTATCCCGAACCCAGGTGATACGCTTTCGCCCCCTTTCTCAAGAGGCCTTAAAGGACTTACTAATAAATAGATTCGGGAAGATACCCGAAGAGGCCTTAGGGCTTTCGGTACTGGCCGAGGGTAGTATAGGGCGTGCCCTGCGTATATCAGAAAAGGGATATTTAGAAGAACTCTCCCGCCTGGCCCATGCCTTACAACAACCAGACCCCACCTTTTTACTTGGTCTTGCCGAAACCTTGGCTAACCTCCGAGAGCAATTGCCCACCTTTTTAGAATTGCTTCTGGTCTGGCTACGCCAAAGCCTGAGAGCCCAGTGGGGCCTGGAGGACTATCCTAGTATCTTCCCTCCTCCTGTGCCCAAATCAATAATTGTGACCGCCTCCCATTTGGTAGAGGAGTCTCTCCAGCGCCTAGAGTTCAACGTCCAAAGAGAATTAAATCTCTTGAGTCTCTTTTTGCAGCTTAGGGAGCTCTGGAACCTTGCGGAGAAGACGGAAGTATCCACCAAAGGCGCAAGCTCGACATAAGATTTCCCCTCGCTTTTCTACATCGCGACCGTCTTGGACCCAGGCCCCACACCTAGCACATTGTACTCGCCGCCGAGGACGCCCAGGCAAATCAAAATCCGAAGGCCTTACTTCTACCTCAAGCACCTCGAAGAGCTCTTCGTCTGGCATAAGCTTATAGGCCTCCAGCTGACGTTTGTATTTATCGGCTATGTGGGGACAATAACGTTTAGAGAGCTCACGGGCCTCTTCTCGGGCAATGACCCTAAAGGCCTTCCCGGTCTCCAGATTGACAAAGGTAGCGGCCATAATGCCATAGTCCACAAACTTGAGCGATCTTTTTCCTAGACTTGCCCCGGTAACCGATTGAATGGCGTCGGTGGCACAACGATCTATCTCGACATAGATCAGAAATTTCTTGCGGTCTTTACCCTTGGGATCCCTAAGACCTAAAAGGCGCATTCCCAAAAGGGCCATACGTATACCCAGGACCTGCCCTGCACATATATGGCCGTGAGTACGGGCCGATTCGGCCAACAACTCTTCAAAAGGGGTTTCTAAAAGGTCACCCATCACCCTTACTCCTTTGCCCTGTAAATGAGGGCCACCGCATAAGCGGCCATACCTTCTAAACGCCCGCAAGGCCCAAGCCCTTCGCTCGTCTTGGCCTTTATGCTTACCTGATCCACAGACACCTTCAATACCGCAGCCAAGCTTTTACGCATGGAGGGCAGAAACGGGGCCAATTTAGGTTGCTGAGCCACTATAGTAAGATCAACGTTGCCTACCTCCCAGCTACAAGAATGAAGAAGCTCTACCACCCGCTTCAATAGCTCCATACTACAAATACCCCTATATTTAGGATCACGGTCTGGAAAATGTTGCCCTATATCTCCCAAAGCTGCCGCACCAAGTAAGGCATCGATTAAGGCGTGAATAGCCACGTCGGCATCCGAATGCCCTAAAAGCCCCAAAGGGAAAGGTATTTCTACCCCGCAGAGGAAAAGTCGTCTGCCCTCTACCAACCGATGTATATCGTAACCTATACCCACTCTAAAATCACTCATTTGGACCACTCTCTTTTGTCTTCTTAAGGTCCTGCCAAATATCAACACTAACCGAACGTAAATGTATATCTCTTTGGGGGAAGGGGATCTCGATTTGAGCCTCTTTTAGGGATTGATAAAGACTGTGATAATAGTCACTGTATATATCTGAAAGGGCTTTGCGTACTTCAGCCTGTCTAATCCAAACAGCCAACTCAAAATTCAGACTACTATCTCCAAAGCCCACAAATCTTACTAAAGTACGGTGACTTGCATCTTCACGCGTAAAAGATACCCGCTGAGCCGCCTTTAAAGCTACCTGTTCCACCAGTTTGGGATCTGTACCATAGGCTACGCCAAAGGGAATTATAACGCGCCGCCAGTCGTCATCGTAGGTCCAAGTAGCTATCCTCTGAGAAACAAATTCTGCATTAGGTACTATAATTTCTAAGGCATCGAAAGTGCGAATCACCGTACTGCGAATGTTTATTTTTTTTACGATTCCTAGAGTTCCGTCTTCAAGTTGAATCAAATCGCCTACTTTAATACTACGTTCAGTCAATAAAATTATACCTGAGACAAAATTATTAGCTATAGTCTGTAGACCAAAACCAATACCAACAGAGAGAGCGCCAAAAATGAGCGCCACTTGATTGAGATTAACACCTGCTGTAGACAAAGTAACAAGAACAAGCAAAACAAGAAGAAAATAATAAGAAAGGGTAGATAAAGAGTTTACTAGCCCCGGGGCCATATGAAAATGCTTAATAAGCAACTGTTCTATCTTCCACCTTATTATTTTTAGAGAAAGAAATCCTAAAATAAATACTAGAACGGCTTCTAGTAAAGCAAGCAAAGTAAAATTAGCACCCCTGACTGTCAAAAGGGGGTAATGCAAAACAAGATAAATCTGCTCAGAGAATTCCTTTGTTTTTTGCCAAAATCTAGTCAATATATCTTGAAACAAGCCAATTTTTATTTGCCACAAATAAACTACAAGTTGAACATGATGATTATATCTCCTTAAATCTTGAATAGATTGCTGATAAAAAAGACTTATATCTCTGGCATCTTTAACAAAATCTTTTTCCTCTTTAAGGAGATTAATTAAAGATGTGCGTTTTACGCCATGAACATTTTGCAAAGATTCTAAGTGGAAAGATATGGAACTTTGAAGGGCTAATAAACGACGATTTAAATAATCTCTACTTTGCTTAAACTCTTGTAAAGCTAAAGAAAAATCATTAAAATAGCTTCTCAAAATTTGTAATTCTTTCTTAAATTCACTACCAGAACAATATTTATAACAATGGAGCCATTCATAAAAAAATTGGAGATAACGTACATTTAACTGATAGATTTGTTTTCTCTTAGCAAGATTATCTAGCTTTAATTCAAGCCTCTCTTTAGCTATTTCCCAACGTTTCTGAATAAAGGTTTTATCTGGAGAAGAATTCCCTTCGGCACGCAGTAGCTTTATGTTAATTAATGCCAAAGATTTTTCTAATTTTTTGGCCTGAAGATCGCATAAAGAAGACTCTTTATCAGATTGTTGTTTTAGATCTTTAATATCTTTCATTAATGAGGATAGATCTGCAGAAGTTACAATTAGATGCTGAAAGGCCTTACATAGCACTTTTTTCAATCTTTCCTGAAGTTTAATTAAACGTGTTTTATAATCTATATTACGTTGGAAATTGAGAGTGGCTAAAGCATAGCGGGCCTGGAGAGTTAACAATTCAGCCAAACGTAAATAAGCTTTGGGGCCGGGAGGAGTAGTTTGCCACAGATTAAGGTACTCGAAATAAAGTTGGTTAAGACCATCCTCAAGACGGGATAACTCCATCTTTTGAAAGGTTATTTGGTCTCCTAAGACGCTTATTTCCTCTTGCAGCTGGAAATCCTGATCTAGCAACAAATGGAAGTCTTTGACCGAAAATCTAGACTTAGCTGTCTCAACCTCGATAGGTAGTGGTCTTGGATGGGCCTTTAATTCGGTGTTGATTTTTTCCCAAAACCCGGGAAGGCGCTTTAACATATCTAAAGCGGATTTTAGATCGTTTCGTTCTCCAGGCGAAACCCTAGGTAAAAGGGAAGAAATTTCTTTTACTACTTCTTGCACAAAGGCCTGGCGTTTCTTTAAAAAATCTGCGCGAACCTTAGGGTCTTGAGCTATGTAACGTAAATCTTTAGCCGGAGAGATAAGGGTAAGCCCCCAACCTGGGGTACAAAAACAAATTAATAGACCTAGTAAGAGAAAAAAATTTCCTATTATAAAGATAGAGTATCTTTCCCTTCGCAATTTCCTAGTAGGCAGGTTCATGCTATTTTTCTCCCATGGCACATTATAAACGAATTCATATGTTGGGTATAGGCGGTGTGGGTATGGGAGCCCTGGCCGGGCTTCTTTGTGAGGCCGGTTTTCAAGTTACTGGTGCAGAGGCAAAACCTGTATATCCCCCCATGAGCGAGTTGCTTGAAGCCTTAAATATCTCTGTCTTTTATGGCTATAAGCCTGAAAATCTGGCCCAGGCCCAACCCGATTTGGTAATCGTGGGTAATGTAATTCGGCGCACCAATCCAGAGGTTCAAGAGGTATTAAACCTCAAAATACCCTATCTTTCCTTTCCTGAAGCCTTACGGCACTTCTTTCTGACGGGAAAAAAATCTTTGGTAGTGGCAGGTACTCATGGGAAGACCACCACTTCTGCCCTGTTAAGCCATTGTTTAGAAAGGCTCCACACAAACCCTACTTTCTTAGTAGGAGGGCTATTACAGAGTAAAAATAAAAATTTTGCCCTGGGGCAAGGCCCGTACGTGGTATTAGAAGGAGACGAATATGATACCGCCTTTTTTGATAAACGCCCTAAATTTGTTCACTATGCCCCTGAGGCCGTTATATTAACCGGTATAGAATACGACCACGCTGACATATACCCCCACCTAGAAAGTCTAAAACAGGCTTTTGTTTCCTTGATCAACCTGATACCCCCCCGAGGGCTTTTGGTATACTGCGCGGATAATCTTCTTGCCAGAGAATTGGCCTCTAAGGCCCCTTGTACCTGTCTTTCCTACGGTAAGACCTCTAAGGCCAAGGTAAGACTTTACAAGAGAATCCCTTCCCCCAAGGGGCAGGAGATTATTTTTTCGTATGCAGACCGACTTTTTAATATCTTTGTCCCGCTTATCGGGGAACACAACGCCTTAAATACCTTGGCGGTCTGGACTATATTAGTGGGGCTTGGCTTTGAACCAGAAAAGATAGCCCCTACCTTTGGCGACTTTAGAGGCACTAAAAGGCGCCAAGAAGTGCTTTGCTATAACCCCATTGTAATTATAGACGATTTTGCCCATCACCCCACAGCAGTCCGAGTGACTTTAAGGGCGGTGGCCGAAGCCTTTAGCCCCAAAAGGATCGTGGCCTGTTTTGAACCCCGCACCAATACCAGTCGTAGAAATATCTTTCAAAAAGATTATGAAAAGGCCCTGGCCGAAGGGAATGTAGTGCTTTTAAAAGAACCTCCCGATATAGATAAAGTACCCCAAAACCAACGTATCTGCCTAAAGACCCTGACCCAAGGTTTAAGAAACCAGGGCATTGAGGCCTACCATTTTTCTGGTAGCCAGGAATTACTTAAAAAGCTTATCGAAATAATTCGCCCTGGGGACTTGGTAATTTTTATGTCTAATGGTCCCTTTGACCGTCTTCCGTTAAAGTTGCACCAAAGTCTTTCTCAGGCGAAACACTTATGCCACCTGTTTTAAAAGACCTACAGTTACTCCAAGAAAAATGGGCCGCCAAAGTTGTCTTGAGCCCCTTAAATAAAAAGGTAACCTTGGTAGCAGGCGTAGATGTAGGCTATATCCCCGCCAAGAACCTCTCTGTAGGGGCGGTAATACTGATCGACTTAAAATCTTGCAAGGTGGTAGAGAAACATACGGTAGTACTACCTACCCCTTTCCCCTATATTCCAGGTTTTTTGTCCTTTAGGGAAATACCTGTAATGTTAGAAGCCATCCAGAAACTCGTTAACAAACCAGAGGTTATTATGGTAGATGGACAAGGGATTCTTCACCCCCGGGGTATAGGCCTGGCCACTCACTTGGGGCTAACCCTAGGGCTACCCACCATAGGAATAGCTAAAAAACCCTTAGTAGGTGATTTTGTCCCCCCGGATAAAAAAGCAGGAAGTCTCTCCCCTATTATCTTTAGGGGAGTAATAAGCGGTTTGGCCTTACGCCCTAGAACAGGCGTAAAACCCATCTATATTTCTCCTGGACATCTTATTACCTTGGAGGAAAGTCTAGAGATTGTAAAAACTTGCCTTAGAGGATATAGGCTTCCAGAGCCTATACGCTTGGCCCATCTTTTGAGTCAACAAGGAAAGAAATTAATTTAATTTGTAGTTGCCTATCCTTTTTTTAACCGCTTCTAGGTATTTTTGGGCCTCAGCCACCTTCCCTTCTTTTAGGGCCTTATCCAGACCATTAATATCGTTTAGAATCTTTGACATATCTTCCCGCACGGTATCAATAACTACATTGGCCGCACTGGCTAATGACTGGAAACGATCTCCACGGCGCAAGCTAACTTTTTTGGTAAGATCTCGCTTTTCCGCAACGTATCGAAGATCTTGCTCTATCCGGTAGATCGGCCCGGCAATTTTTTGGGGTAAAAATATAGCGATTAAAAGACCGGCCACTAGGCATATACCACCAGAGGCCAAAATTACCGGGAGTAGGAGATCGCTTACATGTTTAATAGTAAGATGGGCCTTATAAAGGCTCTGGCCAATTTCTCGATGGCTAAACAGATAAAGGATTACCAGAGCTATTGAAATGGCCACTAAAACTGTCAAAAAGATACGCCATAAGAGCCACCGCTGTAATTCCCACTTTACTTTGAGATTTAGCTTTTTTCGCCTCTCCATCACGCACCTCTACTTTTGAGAATGACAGGATAAACAAAGGGCCTCTCCATACTTTCTTAACCTGTACGGATAAGGAGAACCATGGGGATTATGACAAGTAGCGCAGGTCATCACTCCTGCGGCCAAAGGTAAATCGTTCTTAAGGGCCATATTGGGTTTGAGGGGTACCCCAACGGGGTGAGAGACCCCCAACATACTCTTTTTATGACACTGATAACAGGCATCTATTCCAGACCAATTCAAGGGTTTCATGTACGGATGGTCCTTGGGTATTTCTTTAGTTTTATTACTAGATATAGAGACAGGGACTCCCCCAAGACGCCAATCAAAAGATCCGTCACTATAAATTTCTAAGACCGGTTCGTCTAAAGAGGAACGATACAGATGGACCTCGATATCTTGCGCAGGCGGCATAACAGGGACTGTCCGCGGCTCAGAAATTTGAAAAGAAAAAGACAAAGGAGGAGCAGGAAGGCCGTCAAAATCTTTGGCCTCCACCGTACACGTATAGGTCTTACCTTTTACCACGTGAGCCAAGGGGATCACCTGAAAAGTATAATAATTTTCATCCGTCCCACCAGAGACTCCCCCACAGGAGATAAAAACCTGAGTAGGCACATTAGTCTTGACGCATATTTCGGCCTCTACCCATGGCTCTTCCTGAACACCACAAAACCATACCCGCTCAATCTTTGCCTCTGGGCCTTTAACAAGGGACTTGGCCGAAGCAAAAGAAAGTATCTTATGAAAGGGAGGAGACATGCTCTGAAACACCAGATCATAGGCCTTAAACTTGGGCGATAGTACTATATAGGCCCGGCCCCCTCTAAAATGTTGCTTCAAAAACCATTTTACTCCTTGAAGGGAAGCATTCAAATCAGTCGTCGAAAAAGAACCTTCATGACAAACACTACATTTGCCTTCTATATAAGGAGGATGAAGATGACTACTATGAGGGGGAAGCATTTTATTGGCTAAATGACATTCCTGGCACGTCTTAGCTGGCGCAGGAGCCCCAAAACCCAAGCAAACTATTATTAAGAGGTTAAACAGTAAAAACCTGATTCTCACTGCTACCCACCTAAAAATTGTTGTTATTTACCTACTACAAGACCAAAAGGTCGACACCCAAGAAAGATTTTCCCTATTAATTCTTCGGAAGCGGTATCTACCACGGCCACGGCCTTTTCTCCTCTCAACGCTATATATAGCCAACCTCTACGGGGACAAGAGGCCATAGTAAAAGGACCTTTGCCTACCCTTATCTTCCTCGCCACCGATAGCTGATTTAAAGAAAGCACCGAAATGGTCCCTTCTTTCTCGTTGCTAACATATATTCGGCTACCCTGACCAAAAACTTGAACGGCCCCCGCACCACTCCTGATTCTCCCTAGGGGCTCAAAAGCCCCTACCCCAAAGACATCTACCATTCCTGTCCCATAATCCGCCACATAGAGGCGATTTCTCCCCACCCATAGCCCCCTAGGTCGTTGCCCTGCCTTTATAGTAGATACCAGATCAAGGTTGGGAGTAAGGACATAGATATTTTGATCTGATGGTGAAGAAACAAAGATTCTATTTAATAAACTACTGAAGAAAACCTCAGAAGGAGAATAACCTAAACGTTTTGACAAAACTAAATTACCAGAAAATATATTATAAAGTAAAACATAACTCGAATCAGGATCAGTAATTAATGCCATTTTAGAAGGTAAAAGAACAAAGAAAGTAGGAGAACGGACTAACGGTAAAATAAAGTTATCTACAATCCTAAAACTAGAAAGTTCAACCAAACTAAACGTACGTGTTTTATCAGAAAGAACATATAGCATATCATTATTATTATCGACGCTCAACCATTTTGGTTGCGAAGGGATATAGAGGGAAGCTTGCACTTGGTTATTATCTGCTCTAACAACAAACAATGTAGAGGCATCATCACAGGTAACATAGAGGTTTTCACCTCTAAGTGGACGTTTTTGCAACCTAACATAAAAGGTTGGTTGAAAAACTTTTCCTTTTAAAGAAGCTTTAACATCCCAAATTAGAAAAATAGAAAGGCTTACATTATCTCTTATAGATACACTTAAAGGCAAAGATAGCTTTTTTTTAGAGATAGAAACAACCTGACCATCTACATCAACTTGGCGAAAATACAGATCAATAGAGGAAAAAACTTCTCGATTTAATTCTATATACCCAAGATAGACCTGACCGAAGGTAGATTTACTACTAACTTTTGAAGGAATATCGCGCAGATTATAAATTCTATTAGTTCCCTTAAGTTCTATACGTTGCAAAGAAATGGTAACATTTTGGGAAGCAGGATGAATAACATTCAAAAAAATGTTTAGTCTCCCTGCTTGACAAAGATCATTAGAAAAAAAGAAAAATAGAATAACTATTAAAACATACCTTAAAAACATATTCTCCCCGAGAGACTATCTTTGTACCCATGTTTATGACATTTAAGACAAGGGATAGGAGGCTTACCACCCATACCTCCCCCTCCCATATCATGACACGTTTTACAATGCTGTCTAGGATAAGGTGCATCATACTCTATATGATGAACTCCTTCCCATTTATTTGTAAGACTAGAATTACCATATAAGGCAGCATCGTCTTTATGGCATGCTTTACAAAAGTAGCCAATAGTATTATCATCGATATTTATTTGTTGAGATATAATAACACCGTTTACTTCAGAACGCAGCAGAAAAGGATTAGGAGAACCATGAGGTTCATGACAGTCAGTACAAGAAGTAATAAAATTGATATCTCGTCCAATACCTACTGTAGAAACATAGGGTTTTTTCATATAAATGATAACTGAAGCAGGATTACGACCGTGCTTATCTGAATAAACCTCGGCACTATCACCATCGTTCATAATTGTATACCAATCTATTTTCCTCAAATATCTGCCTAATTCAGTACTATAAATTTCATTAGTAGAATTATGACATGCTGTACAAAATGTTACATAATCTGGCATTTTTTGCCCTGTATAATCAGATACACCACCAGGCTCATAGGTACTTTGACTAGAGTAGTAAAATGGAGCTTGATAATGGCTAGGATATAGTTCACTCATACGTTCATCAGTATCATCACCCCATAGCGTATTATGTCCTTCTTGTCGGTTGCCAATATTCTTCGAAACGGGCAAAGACACTGCAGAATAATCCGCAGCATTCTGTACATTGTGTTTTATAAGTTTAGCTAAATGGACGTTATGACAAGCCACACAAGGATTAGATTTATCCTTAAAGAAAGACCAGCCTTGATTTTTGGCAAAACTATAAATATCGTATAAATCATGATAGGAAGAATTTGTATAAAGATTTTTTAAATTAAAAGCATCGAAAATAGTATTAACGGTAACAAAACTACTGCCTCCAAAGGTTTTACTATAATCATAATTTGTTATACCACCACTTTGGTAAGAAGAGGGGCCATGGCATAAAAAACATATATTATCACTGGCCTCATAGGGACTTTCTGTAACATTAGTATTATAATTAGGGGCAAATAAACCAAAACTATTAGGGCCAATAGCCTGACTATTAGGGCCAATAGCCTGACCCTCTATAGAGCCATGTTGTAAATGGCAATGGCCACAATTACCCCGACCATAAGCACTTAGAGCTGAACGCTTAACACCGAAAATTTTATCACCGTGGGCCGAATCAGTATATTTACCCGCCCAGGAAAAACTAACGGCCCAACCATACATAAAGACAAAAAGGGCCATTAAAACACTAATAAATTTAGTCTTTTGACGTGTGACAGGCATTGCATCCATTGGTATTAGTTTTTTCTGGCCATCCATAATAATCCCATCTTAAAATATGTTTGTAAGGTGACCCATGTGCCCTATGACACGATATACACGTAACAATTGCGTCTTTTTGAAAAGTGATATTTGTTTTAGGAGCAGATACATTTTCGCTCCCCACCGGGGCAATGACAGAATAAGGATTAGAACCACTGGCTCCACTAGCCGCATAATTGCCTGGATAGTCACGATATTCTGAGTTGATCCCCGTATTACTCATGTCATAATCTGTAGGATGTCTCAACCAAGGGGAACCCCATCCTGCACTATTATCACTAATTTGACCGCTACCGTTATGAAAATATCCATGACATTCGGCGCAAAAATAACTTATAGTGGATTTATCTACGTCTGTTTCAGAGGCCCTATCATAACCCTTATATTGATTATGGTGAGAAACATCAGGTTGATATTCCCAATTAGGATCTTCATAACCTACAATACCTAATAAGAATCGATAACTACTGCCTACTGTCTTACCATCTATAGTGGTATCATCGGCATGATGAGCGCCAATTATGGCCTCAAACTCATCCTGCTTAGATCGATCTCCATGGCACCCATTTGCACCCGCACAGCTCAACTGAGAAGATAGAGCAGTACCTCCTGGAGGGGTATTCCCAAAAACCGAGTCCTCAGGAAAGGGCCTAACATTGTGGCCCTTGTCATCGCTTCCATTAGCTACCCAGAAAAAATTACCCCCTGCCAGGGTATTCGTGTTGCTTTCTGTACCGGTCTGGCCGTATAGAGGTTCAGAAGTAGAGTAAACATAAGGAGTGTAATTTTGACCATTATTAACACCGGTGTGACAACCAAGACAATCATTCACCACTAAGGCCTTGTAGGGACCACTCTTACCCCACGAAGATAATACCCCCCCATTTTGGGAATAGTGCATGGTATGACATGACGAGCAGGGGATACCATCTCTAATTTTAGACCAAGAAGGAGCGCTAACCAAACAAAGCAAAAAACTACAGACTATGAGAAGTTTTACATATTTAAACACCTCAAAGCCCCCAAACATCTATGCGGCCGTTGCCCTCATCTACGATAAAAAGTTTATCCTTGTATATTTTAATATCCCAAGGATAGTGTACCTGCCCCAGACGAAAACCCTCCTTTAAAAAGGAATATCGAAAATTACCCTTTTCGTCAAAGATAAAAATCTTTTTTAAGTCCCTATCTAAGATATAAACATTCTGGTTCTGATCAAACTCAAAGGCTACAGGGAGCACCAGATGCACCCCTTTCAAAGAGAGAATTTTCTCTTTGCCCGAAACAAGATTTATACCTATCAAACGATGACCCATATTCTCTAAACCCCAAAGCCAATCTCCCCTTATTTTAATATCGAAAAACCCGACAAAATTTCGAATTTGGGGATATATTACCCTTTCCATATCAAGGGCTTCGTTTAATAAAAGCACTTTCCCCGAAGCACGATCCAATACTAATAATTTATTTTTCCAGTATAATATTTTATCAAAAACGACTGGGTGTCCCTTGAAAAACAAAGTGTATCTACGGAGTTTATGCGCTTTAATATCAATAAACACGAGAGCATTATCCAGACGTTCCGTGAGCCACAACCTTCCCCTTTTGTCCCGCAACATATACATGGGCCCTTTTAGTTGGCCTCCAGCATCAAATTCCTTCAAAGGCTCTCCTTTGAAATTAAAAGATACAAGCCTATTATGCCCTGTATCGACCACGTAAATCTTCCCCTCTTGGACAAAAATACTCATGGGCTGCCAAAGAGGTGTATCATCAGGAGCCTTGGCCAAGGAAAAGAGGTAATGAAATTTATAGGCCTGACAAGGCTTGGGCTTTAAGCAAACCCCAAGCCCAAAAGTAAAAACTATTATCGCTATTAATAATTCTTGTGACACTCTAGACATAGAGCGGCCTCTCCACTAAGTTTCAACTCGTATTTAAAATTGGTCCCCATGGGCTCATGACAAGTGATACAAGTAACCGGCTGGCCATTTCGGGGGTCCAAGACCTTGTTGCCCACAGGATGGGTAAACTTGCCTTGCGTCTTATGACAACGTACACAAACTTGGTTCCCATCACCATTTAGCATGGCCGGGTGATTCGAACCATGCGCTTTATGACATTCTAAACAATTGTTTCTCTTGGGATGAATATACAAACTCTCTAATTTCTGTTTATAAGCCGTAGGATGACAAGAAGTACAAAGTCTAGCAGGTGAGTCTACAAGTAACTCTTTGGTCTCACCCACGTGCGGATTATGACATAAAATACAGGCGTTTTTATCATATCCACCCAATAAATGATTATGAAACTTATAGAAAGTTTTCATCTCTTGCTTATGACACTGTAAACACTTATTTATCCCTTTATAAGGAGATTTATGACAAACCTTACAATTACCCTTAGCGAAGGGTTTATGTTTAAATGGACGCAACAAATTTCTATTATTACTCTGGTGAGGAGAATGACAAGATAAACAATTTTTAATATCTTTTCTATCAAAATGGGCCTTCAAAAATTTATCATTCTTTTTGTGACATTTCAGACAAATACTATCTGGTTTCTTATTATTTAAAAACCTAGTATCAAACCCAAAATGGGGATCGTGACAGACAAGACACTCTCCTTTTGCAAAAGGTTTGTGTAAGTATTTTTCTTTTTTTGCTAACTCTTTATGACAAGAAAGGCAGGTAGTTTTTGTATCTTTTCTCAATAATGCCTTATATTTTGAGGCATGAGGAACATGACAACGCAAACAAGCTTTTTCTCTAACTGGACGATGAATATATACAGCCTGTCTAAACTTTTTTTCTAAATCTTTATGACAAGTAAAACATATATTATTTACCGACTCACGTAGCAAAAACTTATGGCGAGATACATGGGGCAAATGACATTTGAGACAATCATGTTTTTTTATTGGATCATGAACATAAGGCCCCGGAATAATTTTATCCTTGGGATGGCATTTAAAACACACCTTTTGCGCCAACGCAACGTGAATATTAAAAACTAAAAGAGTAAACAAAATCAGGAAAAATCTCTTCATTTCCGCCCTCCCTGATGACAGGGAGCACACTCCCCTTTAGCGAACGGTTCATGTTCCACAGGCCACAACATCTTCTTATCTGGACCTCCGTGGGGATCATGACACAAAATACACGAGCTTGTTTTAGGAACTATATTATTATGAGCCTTGATCATCGCCTTATCTATTTTATGACAATCAACACAAATCTTTCCCGCCTGTTTTCTTAATAAGTAAGACAATTTAGAAGCATGACTATAATGACACCTAATACAACTATCTTTCTTTTTAACTGGAGGATGAGCATAACCTAGTTGCCAGTTTTGTGCAATTTCCTGGTGACAAGAAAGACACAAACTATTTAAATCATCGTTTAAAAACCAAACATTAGATGCACCATGAGGATCATGACATTTAGCACAACTACCCTTTTCCGCCGGCGGATGGACAACAGGCATAGATTTAATCTTTAAAGCCAAATTATTATGGCAATTAAAACAAATTGTCTCGAGAGGTTTCTTTATTTGAAAGGCATAATCAGAAGAATGAGCATCATGACATAAAAGACAATTCCCTTCCTTAAAAGGCTTGTGTAATTTTTTAGATTGGTAATTGGCCATAAAGTTTTTATGACAACCTTCACAAAGCTGAGGGACACTTTTGTTAAGTAAAAGCTTTTCATTTGACGAATGCGGATTATGGCAAGAAGAACATTGTCCTTTATTGAAAGGCGCATGTAGACTAAAAAGATCCTCTTGTCGCTTTACATTCTTATGGCAAGAGAAGCAAAGATCTTTCTGTTTTTTTACTAACAAAAATTTATTTTTAGACCAGTGTGATGCATGACACAAGAAACAATTATGATCTTTAGAGGGTGGATGCTTAAACTTACCTTCCATTAAATTTCTATGACAAGAAAGGCACAAGTTTTTCTTTTTATCTTTTAAAAGGTCTGGATATTTTGATATATGTCCTTTATGACAGGCCAAACATTCTCCACTTTTAACAGGTTTATGAACACTTTGATATTTCTCAAAATTCTTTTTATCATATTTCTTATGACAAGAAACACATAGAAAAGAAGGAGCTTGTTTCAATAGATAGGAATGATAACTAGCATGTGGTCTATGACAAGTAAGACATTTTTCCTCCTGATAAGGAGGATGATTACTGCGAGATTTTTCCAATTTATGACACGTTACACAATTGGCATTTTGTCCCTGTTTCAGAAGAAAAGAGCCATTTTTTTCAACATGGCACTTGAGACAATCTCCCTTAAGAATAGGTTTATGGACATAAGGCTTTAAGAGAAAAGAATTATCGCCTCCATGTGGATTATGACACTGAACACAGCCATTATTAAAAGCAAAACCGAAATGTTTCTCTCGAAGGAGAGACTTGTCCTTATGACAAGATAAACAAAGAGCAGAAGAGTTTTGCTTTAATAAATACTTAACATTAGAAGCATGAGGATCATGGCAGTAAAGACATCCCTTATCTAAGGCTTTATGCCGAACTTTATATTTTAAAATATCCTGATGACAATCAAGACATATTTGTGAACTTTGTTTTTTTAATAAAAATTTATATTTCGAAGAGTGGGGGTAATGACAGTCATAACACTTTCCCCCTTGTACGGGCTTGTGCATATATTTCTTTTGAAAGAGAGGAAGATCTTGGCGATGACAATTAAAACAAATACCTGGAGGATTCCCCTTTAAAAAGGCTCCACCAATTATTCCATGAGGACGATGACAACCTGTACAATTATTATCTTCTACGGGCTTGTGCACTACAGGGCCATGTTTACGGACCAACTTGGCATACTTTGGGTGACAATCAACGCACGTCTTCTTGGTTTGAGGAGGTGGGGCCTTTGACACACAAGAAACCACAAAAACACAACAAAATAGGAGAACAAAAAATTTAGCATCTTTAAGAATGCGAACCATTAGCTGCCTCCAACTGCCTCCTCAACTCCTTCCATACCCTATTATTGACTTTTATATCGGAACGTGCACGCAACTTTTCAATATATTTTTGCTGCAATTCTTGAAATTTCTGCTGCTTGAGCATCTTGATAATATGATCCTTGACCATCTCAAATGAATGCACCCTTTTCGGGTATTGACGTATAAGATAAACAATACAATACCAGTTATCTTGACCACTCTTGAAGTGTATAATGGGCGAAATATCACCAGGCTTTAATTTGCTGACCGCCTTACGCATTTCTGGTACCAGACGATTGAGAGGAAAACGCTCTGGACGCACTCCGTGAAATTGGACTTCTTTGCCCACATCAAAGAATGACTCACCCGACTTTATGCGCTTATACACTTCTCTAATAAGCTTTGGATCCTTGCTCTTTATAACGGCTATCTCTACCATTTCGGGAGAAGTATAGGCTTCTTTATGTTTTTCATAAAACGCCTTAGCCTCCTTTTCTGTTACTTTAACCTGAGGCCATATAATTTTTTGTTTCAATTCATTAACAAGCATTTGTTTCTTGTAAAAAGAAAATAAATCCTTTAAAGGAGGCTTATTTTCATAATGCCTATTCATAGCTTCCATAGCAGTTAGTGTCTGTGCTATATATGTATTAATAAGAAAATGTTTAAGTTTATCTAACTCCTTAGGTGTCACTTTTCTGCCATGTAGTCTGAGCTTAACCTCTCTTTTGAGGTTCTCTTGAAACTGTTTGGCCGTAAGTTTATCTCCCTGGATCTGGAGCACCACCTTATCACCCAAATCTTTAGGCAAAGGTTTTAGATCAATTTTATTTATCACGTCCCAATAAACTTTTACATTATATTTCTTTTTCAATCTCTTTAACAATTCTGCCGTTAATAAAGCTTCTTCCTTTTTATGAATTTTATAGGCTATCTCTCTTTCTACTCTCTTAAAGTCTTCTTTATCTGGCCCGACCTTTTCTTTAACATATAAAAGAAAATAAGTCTTATGGTAATATAAAGGCCCCACTATTGAATTTGGGTTAGCCTTAAGAACAGTTTGTCTTAATTCTTTTGGAATAGTTATAGGCCTTTCCCAACCGAAATCTTTGGCTTTACCAACTTTTTGTAACTTTTCATATAATTTTTCAAAATCTTGCTCTGTATGTACTTTCTTCTTCCACTCATTCATCTCGTTCTGATCTTTAGTAAATATGGCCTTAATTCTCAAACGAGGCACATAATTTTTAACATATTCCTTCCAAAGCCTTTCTCTAGATAAATCTATTTTACTATCTACTTCCTCATTTTTTAGCAGCAAAAGACTTCTAACTTCTAAAAAGACCCTCAACTTATGCTTGTAAGAAGCATCCTCATCCAGAGCCAGCCTTTTTCCTTCGTTTGATAACAACACCCAATTTATAAAAGAATCTGGACTCTTAGGAGGGTTCATTTTGGGTTCTTTCCAATATTGCCACCACTTTAAATAATCTTCCTTACTATATTCATGTCCATTAATCTTAACCAAATAAGAATCCCAAAAGAAAGCCTTAGCTACTCTAAGGTGGAAAAAGATAGACAATAACAAAAGAACAAAAAAACTTTTCCGAATTATATTACGCATTATTAACTGCAACCCCCTAAATGTTTAGCATGCCATTGATCTAAAACTTCCTGCACCATACGCTCTACAAGCCCCGTAATGGTATAGACACGACCAAAATGTAAAATTTTACGATATTCTTCTGCTGTCCGTGCATGATATGTAGACCATAACAATTTGCCCGTTTTTATATCTCTAACTTCAATAATAAAAGCGAGCTTAATATTATCATTTTTTTTCTCTAATTTTAATACTCTACCAGAAACCAGAGCCTGAGCCTTCATTCTCTGGGCCAACAATTTCCTTAAAGAAGGAGAAATATTTTTACCTATTAAAAGTCTTTCCATTATCATAAAATGACGTACCTGTCCTTCAGGTATCACTTGGAAGCTAGGATCTTCTATTAAGGCATTCATAAAAACCCGATATAATAAGCGAGAAATAGCCGGATCATTGGTCTCATTTTTGAAGGGAATCAAAACAATACGACAAGGACGAAAATAATGTGGAGCTAAATCTAAACGAGGCAACCTAGACGAAGCACATCCATACGTTAAAAAAAGTATTAATACTAAAGTAAACTTTAAAAATCTTCTACCCATTTGCTCTCTTTTTTTACTACCGGTTTAGCTTCACTAGAAGCCTGCATTACTATAGTTCTCAAAGGCTGATATCTAATAAACGACCTATTACCTAGTATATCGCGCACTTCTAAAGTGTAATAAATAGGGCCCTTCTTTTGGGACAATGTGATTCCTTTAAAATCGGGGCTGGTACTGGTGTATTCCGCCAACAAATTACCCGCAGCATCCCAAAATTCTAAACGCCACGACTCTATAGGAAGTAGATGTTTCCCTATTTTTATTTTGATATGGAGTTTGTTTTGGTCATCTTTTTGAGCGATTAAAGATGCAAGAGGAGGCTGACGGACAAAAAGTACCTCTTTTCCTTTCTCCGTTACGTTACCAGCCAGATCCCACACCTTTAGACGGATAAAATATTTACCACTAGGCAAAAAATGTCCCCCTGTATTGGTGCCCCGCCACACAAATTTTGAGGGTAAAGCCCCTGGTTGTTCTTCTTTTAAGACCACCTGTTTATTTTTATTCAAAACTTCAAAGGTCCAACGGGCAATTGGTTCGGATTTATAAAGGATCGGCACCACATAAATATAACGGTTAAAAGCGATCTCACCATTAATTTCTTGCCCTTGTACTAAACGCAGCCCAATATTTGGCGGCTGGTTATCAACAAAATAGGTAGATAAGAAAATTTTCTTTTGGAGAGGATAAGCCGACCATTTTAGGAGCAAACTGATAGGATATCTACCCTCTTCCGCCGGCGCCAACCACCTGGCCACAAACATGGAATTTTTTCTATGGGCCGGTATTTTTTGGCCCGCAGTCACAAAAAAGACTTCGTCTGGATAAGGACCAGAAATATCCAAGCGGACGGCACATTCCAATGTATGCTTTCCCTTAACTCGACGGGGTTTGAGAAATATATCGGCGATTTCTACCACAGGGGGCTCATAACCGCCCTTTTGCACTTCTGCCGGCAGGGCCTTGAGTAAGGCTGTAACGGTCTGCTTTTCTATGGCTGCAAAATCTAATTGGTTGAGGGCCAAAACACTGACTTCCTCCTTGCCAGAATACACCGCTGTACGGGCCCAAATAACCCGGTAATCTTTGGGACGAATCAGTCTAACCGTAACACCTAAAGCAGGATCATCTTTCTTTAATTCTGTTACCGTACCCACCATGATCAAATTGGCTTCGTAAGCGCGAGAAGCCTTAATGGCGGTAATGCGATCCACCCACCCTATCCAACGAATCCTATTTTGCGCCAAAAAGGGAAGGACTTCTTTAGGGGTAACAACCTCTACGCCCCTCTCTTTTAAGGCCCTAGCAATCTTACTAGGCACCTCAAAATTGACCCCGTTTACCCCTTTAGAGAGGTCTTCAAAAGGGAAAATAACTATACGCGCCCTTAAAGGGGCAGAAAATAGAAAGAAGAGGCCTATAATTAATATAAAAAACGAGAACCCCGGACCCTTTGAAAGCACAAGACCCTCCTCAAAAGCCCATTAACCGGAACAAACTTGTTTTAACACCTAATATAAAAGATGACCAATCTCCCCCAAAAAGCAATTAAAATTTAATGTTCAATGTCGGGAATACGTCAAAAAAACTTAATTACCAGATTAGCGCAAGGTGCGTAATAAATCTTGAACCAGATCAAAACTTAGCTGAGTGAGATCTTTACTACGCAGACCAAAGACACGCCCCAAGGTACTATAACCGCTGGCTGTACCACTGGCCTGCCAGACGATTTCTCCGGTAGAGCCATCTATTAAAGTAAGGGTTAAGGCCACAACAGGATAACTATACGAACCATCGCGGACTATTTCATAGGCATCCACCGAACCGGTAATTAAACCTTGAACACCTAATTTTTTGGCGATACGGCGCAACGTAGCCTTATTATACACCCCTTGCTCACCCACTACCTCCTCCAATAGGACCATATCCACCAGAGAGCGGTCAACTACATCAAAAATACCTTCGGTAAGTAACTCGGTCATGACTATATTTCTTAAGCGCTCGGCGGCAAATTTTTGTTGCGTATTATTTTGAAATTTGAGTACGGCTACACGTTTGATATATGTCGTATCAACTCCTGGCCTCAAAAAGGATTTCTGTACATAAGAGGCGCCACAAGAGGATAAGACAAACATCACGAGCAACCCGAAAAAGACCTTAAAAATATTAGACTTAAGAATATTATTCATAATAACCTCCAATATATTACTTAATGCCTAAAATCTAGCTGTTAGATTTAACATCCAAGACCAACTTTTCACATTGTCTGTTTTCGTCCAAGAATAATTACTCTTAAAAGAGAAATAGCGACTTATACGCCAAGAAAAGAAACTTGATATTTGATCCGTTTTATTATTGTCTCTGAGGCCAGAATATTGAAAATTTATTTGCGTTTTCGGCGTCAAAGAAAACCATATAGAATAAGTGGAATTTACGGTGGTTTCATCTTCCGAAAACTTAATACCTTCCATACCATGAAACGAACATGAATCGGAGAAAGTCCAGCTTAGATCGAACATAATATAATGGCTAGTTAAAGAAGAAGTATTACTGGTATCATTCCAATCAAATTGATAAATAGAATTTAAAGTTATAGAAGGCTTTATCCTAGCAATTGCATTTATTCTTGAATAGAAATTTCTAGAAGAAATATCAGTTTCATAATTGTAATTATTGGAATAAGTAATATCCCATCGAAGATCTAAATCAGGATATACCTGAGCAGAAGTACTGACATTAAAAATATTATTTCGACCCTTTTTTCGACCTCCTTCTTCGAGAAGAGTTCGTGTAAAACTAGTAGAAACATTTAATGTAGGTAAAATATCAGAAAAGACAGAAAAAGAAAAATTGCGCATTACATAATCTGGCTCATTTTCTGCCTGATTTTTGGTATAAGAGAAAGCCATATTAGGCTGAAAATATTTATTTACAAACCACGAACTGGAAAAAGCGTGCATTATATCTTTAGAATCTGGCCCTGGAGTAGGCTCAGACCTATCAGCAGAAAAAGAATAAGACAAAGACAAATTATCTGTAAAATTGTAAGATAACAATACATCCGTACGATAGGCGTGAAGGAGACGTTTATATTGAGAGGAAGTTATATATTTATATGCTCTAAATAATGGACTATTATTCATTTGCAAGCTCTGCGCAGAGGTAGTTCGGGGTATAAGTAAAAGATAGCGAGCCTGGTTAAAATTTAAATAAGAAGGTGTAGAAAAATCGTAAGGAAGAGAAACATTACTTGCCAGCTGCGTCCAGATAATCTTATCTCGACTATAATAAATATCCCATTTTACATCATTAGGAATAGCTTTCCAATTTTGGGAATCATAAAAAAATTCTAAATACCCGATCTCTTCGGTGCCTAAATCAATAAGTATACCATAATTACTATCTTGATTAGGATCTGCATTTTGAACAAGACCTATATAACTATTAAAATCGTCAGAATTGCTACCAGCAGGCAATTGATTCTGCCAGTTGGTAGGCAGCCATTCTATGGAAACCTTTATCGGATATTTGGCCTTACCGTTTTCTATTTGACCTTCCCATCTATTCTTAGAATAATTAAATTGTTGACTAAGAGAATAAGAAAGTCTGCGCCAAGAACCAGCATAAGAAGCCCTTAATAAATGGGAAAAATCATTTGTGGTAGACATATTGGCATAATCTTCGCTGTGACTACCACGATAGTCATAATAAACGTCCAGCCCTTTCCAATCTTTAGATAAATTTAAGCCCCAATAATTATTTTTAGTATCTATTTGGTGCGGATCGGCATTATCTCTCTCTTTAGAAGAACCATAATATAGCTTTGTGTCGACAATTTCCTTATAGAAGGAGGAAATAATAGCGTTCCAAGAGCGAGAAGAATAATCGGCTCCTTCAGAATTATGGCGTTCCGAATCTGTAGCGCTAAGATTAAAGTTAAAGTAATCGTTAACAAGAGATAAAAAGAACACCGGGCTCAAAAGCTCTTGATATTGAGAAGAGCGATTGACACGACTATAGCGGATAGTACTACCTAGATTGAGGGCGTTTGTGGCCTGAGAGGATAGGGTCAAAGAATAAATTTGGGAAAAGGCCCCGGTCTCTCCAGAAGAATCTACATAACGCCAATCGCCGGAAAAATTCATGGCCTTTAACGGAGAAACCAATAAAATTAAACAGAAAGAGACCAAATATAGGTGTCGCATAATTGACTCTGTTAAATATATCCTATTGTTTTGAAACTCAAGCCACAAAAGAAAATATTTATATGCACAAAATGCCCAAAAAGAAGGGAATTAGCCCCAATTTTATGCTTTTTGGCCTAAAAATAAAAAAAAACGCGGTTTGCACTTCCCCCCTGTATCCTTTAGCTTCAGCCTATAAATGTAATTTGTTATTTGTGTGTAACGCATTTTAGAATATTTTTAAGCTGGGAATAAAAAATAGTTTATACTACATTTAGATCGCTAAGGAGAACAGTAAATCTAAGGATAGAGGGTATTTTTAATAAAATATCGAAAAAAATAGAAAAAATTGATTGGTCATTGGGTTCGACTTGAATTATCTTATTATCGGAAGGTGAAAAATAAAGTTAAGGGCAAAGGGGGGATTGAGGACGAGGTAGAAGAAAGTTTTTTAGGTTGGTGATTGATAGGTTTACAAAATAATTCAAAAACGTAAGGGGGGAAAGGTTATGAAACACAAATGGTTAATGTTAATTATTTTTATGGCTTTGGTTTTGGCCTTGCCTCAAGGGTCATGGGCCCGGGTGCAAGGGGCATGTTCAGACTGTCACACCATGCATAATTCCCAAAATGGGGCAACGATTTACGCAAACGGTCCGTATCGGGCCCTCACCAAAGGCGATTGTGTGGGATGCCATACGGGGACCAATAGCGGTAGTAACAACATCCCCTACGTCCTGGATAATTCCCAGCCTAACTACGGCACCTTTGGAATTTCTGGGAATACCCTGGCTGGTGGAAACTTCTATTGGGTCAAGAACGGAGACGATACCACAGGCCACAACGTAGAGGGTATAGCTAATGTGGATCAAAACATCGGCATGACTCCTCCGGGCTGGAATTCTGGCTTTAACGCCAACGGCCAGATTGCTCCTAATGGTTGGGATCATCAATTAACTTGTGCGGGTGTATATGGCTGTCATGGTAAACATGAAGAAGTTGATGATTTTGCTGATATCCGCGGTGCCCACCACGCCGATGACAGCACCATCGATGGCTCCACGGTTGGTACGAGCTTCCGTTTCCTCTATGGGATAAAAGGTATTGAAGACTCCGATTGGGAGTATCAGCCCACCTCTACCGAACACAACCAGTACTATGCTGTAAATCGTACCGATGTAAGCAGCATGCCTTCCGATACAGCTACTATTAATTATCTATGTGCGGAGTGTCATGGCGATTTCCACAGCGGTACTGGTGTAAGTTACACAGGTTCTGGGTCTCCGTGGCTGCGTCACCCCTCTGACTTTGCCTTGAGCAGTGCTTCTGGTGCGGGTTATACCGACTATCCTGGTCCTTTTGGTACTAAGGGTACCTATTGGCCAGGTGCACCTCTGGGAAGCGACTTGACTGGGGGAGTTTTAAGCACCGTAACCTTTAGTGGGACTGACGATATCGTCCTTTGCATCTCCTGTCACCGCGCACACGGTTCTCCTTACGCAGACCTGCTCCGGTGGGATTACAATAACTGTAAGGCTTCCAGCGGAAACGGTAGTGAATGTGGTTGTTTTGCCTGTCATACCAACAAGTATTAAGGTTAAAAGGACCAAGAGAGGGGGGAACCTCCTCTCTTGGTTTATGGAGGGGGGTATGAAAAGAAATATTCTCGGAGTAACAATTTGGATCTTGGCGTTCATAATAGGTCTTTGTACTTCAAGCCACGCTCGTGTTTCTGGGGTATGTTCCAATTGTCATACTATGCATAATTCCCAAAACGGACAACCGGTATCTGCTGACGGACCAAACACCAATCTCACCAAATATGATTGTGTAGGGTGTCATTCTTCAAGCACTTCCTCTACTACCTATCAGCTAGGTGATAGTACAGTACCTGTAGTCCTTTATACTGGTGGCAGTGCCCCTACCCAATATCTCGCGGGGGGGAATTTTTGGTGGGTTAAGGAAGGTCTTGGTAATACCGACGGCAAGATTGGTGACCCTAAAGGTCACAATGTATTTCTAGGAGAAGATGACGATTTTCTGACTGAAGCTCCTGGTTCTTCAATAAATTGTACCAATAGCTGCCATACACGGCTTAGCGAAAAGGCTCAGGCTGGAGACCCCAGGCTCCAAGGCAAATACGGATGTTCGGGTTGTCATGTTTTTGTAAGGCATCACGCCAATGATCACCCCAACGGCAATTACAATAATGTGGTTGGCAAAGATGGCGGATGGTACAGATATTTGCCTTCTCCACATGTTACCAACTATGGAGTCGAAGGCATTGAAGACAGTGATTGGCAGGCCACGGTAAGTGCTTCAGACCATAATGAATATTTAGGTAAAGCTACTTCTTTCACTAATTCAGGTGGCTTTATGGCCATCGGGGCCGACACCATGACGGCCTATTGCACCGGCTGTCACGGGAATTTCCACATAGAAAATGCTGATTATAAGGGAGGTTCTCCTTGGCTCCGTCACCCCTCGGATGCTGTCATTCCTGACCGCGGAGAATACGCCAATTACACTACTTATAATCCTCTTGCCCCGGTAGCTAGGCCAGATCTCTCTAATTTTAATGGTCCTAGTGCTACAGTAACCCCAGGACAGGACATGGTTATGTGTCTATCCTGTCACCGTCCTCACGGAAGCCCCTATGATGATATTCTCCGTTGGGATTACTCTCAATGCACGGTGGGTAATTCCAGTGAGTGTGGCTGCTTTATTTGTCACACCAATAAAGGAACCTATCAGTAGATAGGAGGAAGCTTGTGAAGCTTAAGGGGCCCAGAAAAGACATGCGCATCATCCTGTTTCTGGGCCTCTTTTCCTTTCTGTTCCTCTCTTTGTCGTCCGTTACGAAGGCTCAACGAGTTGATCAACATGCCTTAAGGAAGGCCCTCGAAGGTCGAGCCCAGCATGTAGAAGCCAAAGTAATTGCTGTCTTAAAGCACGACGACCTGGGCCAGGTCTTTTCCTTCCCGGCCTATCTGGCCTACGACCCGGTAAGAGACGAACTATACGTAGTAGATACCGCCAAAAGTCGCATCGTTGTATTTAGTCCGGATTTATTCCCGGTCTTTTCTCTGGGAAAGGGCCGTGGTGTTACCTCTCCCGCCGGGCTCACCATAGATAATGAAGGTAACATATACCTGTGTCAGGGAACCAGCGAAGAGGATCCCAAGCCTCATATATCTATTTTCAACGCCGCCGCCATCAAAATAAAGGACATCTATTTCTCAGGGTTCCCAGGGGCCGAAAATTTTTCGCCTCACAAGATAGCCTTGGGGAAAAACGGCCAACTTTACGTAACCGGTTTAGATTACCGGGGGCTAATAGTACTGGACAAAGACGGACACTATTTAAAGACTATTGCCCCTAAAGATAGTATTATCCCCAACACACCTCCCCAAAAGGCCATTATCACCGATGTATTTGTGGATGGTAAAGGCCGCCTCTATCTCCTAAGTGAAGAGATGGGACGTTTTTATGTTTACGACGCTAAGGAAAAATTCCTCTTTAAAGGGGGAGAAAAAGGAGGAGGTCCTGGAAAACTCAGCCGCCCAAGGGGTATCTGTGCTGATCCTGTAAGAGGATTTATCTATGTAGTGGATTATCTACGTCACACTGGGCAGGCTTACGACTACAATACTGGCAAATTGCTCTTTGAGTTTGGTGGTCGGGGGTGGAGCCCAGGCTGGTTTAATTATCCTTCAGATATAATGGTAGACAAATTTGGCCGGGTATACATAGCCGATCTATTTAATCACCGCGTACAGGTACTGGAGTTATCCACAGGGGAGACAGAAACTCCTTTTAGTAAGGTCCCTTCATTCTTACCCCTAGAAACTAGATAATCTTTGCTTATGACCGCAGTTATTATACCGGCTGGGGGGAGTGGCAAACGGCTGGGAGCCCCTATTCCTAAACAGTTTCTCACCTTAGCTGGACGTCCCCTTATATTATGGACCATCGAACGGTTTGTAACTATAGAGGAAATAAAATTAATTATTATTCCAGTCATTTGGGAATGGGCTCCTACTTTGGAAAAATTCCTCCAAGAGGCCCATTTCCCAACCCCCATTACCGTGGTCCCCGGAGGCCAGACCAGACAGGAATCGGTATGGTCTGGGTTGAGGGCCTTGCCCACCGAAACAGAGGTGGTTTTAGTACACGATGCAGCTCGCCCCCTTGTCTCTGAAACCGTTATTCGAGACGTGATCAAGGCGGTAAAACACTACGGGGCCGCCATTGCGGCAATGTCGGTTCGCGATACGGTCAAACAAGAAAAAGGAGGCTTTGTCGAAAAAACTCTCCCTCGAGAACATATTTACCTGGCCCAAACCCCCCAGGGGGCCTATAAAAATTTATTGCTAAAGGCCTTCGAAGAGGCCCACCACAGAGGATATTTGGCCACCGACGAGGCAGGGCTTTTAGAATATATAGGGGTACCAGTACGCCTGGTCTCTTCTCCACCTTCCAACTTTAAGGTGACCACCAAAGAAGACCTCAAACTGGCCGACCTGATCTTACGCAACAGTAGGCCAACCACAAGAGAGCCTTCCCGGGGCCGGGAAGGCTCCTCAATTTAGCCTATACTTATTGAAGATATTGAGAAACAATTTGACAAAAAATAGAGCCAGACGTATAGGCTATCTTTAGAGACTCACCAGCATGGAGGGAACTATGGCCAAAGAACAAATAAAGATTGGTTTAGTACTCTGTAGTTGTGGAAAAACTCTGGAAGAAAGAATTGATTTCAGACGATTGGAAGACCACGCCCGAAAGCTGCCTCACATTACCCAGATCATCACGTGCAGTGATCTGTGTAAAGACCCTGAAAGTCATTTAAAAGGCCTAAAAGGTAAAGTAGATCGTCTTCTCTTCGCTGGGTGTTCGGAGAGATCTTCACTCAGTTTCCCAGAAGATCGTCTCTTTAAAGTCCTCGATTTTCTAGGGATAGACCAAGGTCTTTTCGAAACAGCAAATCTCAAAGAACAATGTGCCTTGGTCCACGAGGACAGAGAGGCCACTACAGCAAAGGCCCTTGATTTACTACAGATGGCCTACGAAAAATTACTTACTAACCGTAAGGCGCACTCCTTTACGGAAGTCAAAAAAGAGGTCTTGGTTATTGGCGGAGGAGTAGCCGGTCTAAGCTGTGCTCAGGGGCTAGCTGATCTTGGAATCAAAGTTACGCTGGTAGAAAAAAAGCCCTATTTGGGAGGGCACCTCTGTCAGCTACCCTTGCTCTGGCAAAGCGAGGGATATGCTTCTGTATGCACCAGTGAATGCCTTGGGCCGGTAATTGTACGCGAAACCCTCTTGAGGGATAACGTGGAAGCCTGGACCAGTGCGCAATTAGTAGAAGTAGCCAAGCGCAACGGGAACTTTTTTGTCAAAATAGAAAAAGAACCTCTTTGGGTAGACCCTGAAAAATGTATCTCCTGTGGAAAGTGTACCGCAGTTTGCCCTGAAGAGATAAACAATGAATTTGAACTCGGGTTCAAGACAAGAAAAGTCATCGACAAAGACTTTGCTTTGGCCATGCCGGATACCTACAACATTGTAGGAGAGGCCTGTACCAAGTGTGGAGAATGTGTCAAGGTGTGTCCCACAGGAGCCATTAATCTTGAAGCTCCCAAAGAAACCATCGAGAAAGAATTCGGTGCCGTGGCCTTGGCCACAGGCTACTCTGCCTACGATATGCACGCCTTTGAAAACCTGGGCTACAAATGGCCCAATGTGGTGACCATGCTCGAGTTCGAACGGCTATGGGCCCATAAGTTCAATAACAAACCCCCTATCAGCATAGCCTTTATCTTATGTCAAAAGGATAAAGTGGGCTATTGTTCTCGACTTTGCTGCCTGGCCACTATGAAACACGCTGTCAGGCTCTCTATGGCCTATTTAGGTACAGAGGTAAACGTCTATTATCAGAGCTTGCGCACTTGTGGTCGGGCCTTTGAATCCTTCCGCCGAGAAGCCGAAGAAAAGGGCGTAGGCTTCTTGCAAACGGAAGTACAGCGCGTAGAGCAGGGAGAAGAAGGCTGGCTCAAGATCATTACCGATCAGGGAGAATTTGAGGCTGATTTAGTAGTACTTGCGGAACCTTTGGTACCTGCGGGGGCCAGATTGACCAAGATGTTTGGCGTAGAACAGGACGCCTACGGTTTCCCTATTGAATTTCAGCCCCGGCTTATACGTCCCCTAGAGACCAACGTGGAACGCGTCTTTGCCCTGGGAACCGCCAAGGGTTTTAAAGACATTCAGGAAAGTATAGAGTCTGGCCAAGCAGCAGCACTCAAGATATACAATACCTTAAAAGGGCGCGAACAAAAGTTTGTCTCCATCATCGAAGAAGAAAAGTGCTCCCGCTGCGGGATATGCCTTAGTATATGCCCCCACGGGGCTATAAGCATGGATGAAAAAGGGGCCCATATAGACCCGGCCTTTTGCAAAGGTTGTGGACTATGTTACGCCAGTTGTGCCACTAAAGCGATTAGACTCTTAAATTTAGAAGACTACCAAATACTAAAAATGGCCGAAGTGGCCTTTGCCCAAACACCTCCCCACGAACCCCGTATACTGGCCTTCTTGTGTTACTGGTGCTCCTACGCTGCTGGAGATCTCATGGGTGTTAACGGTGAAAAACTACCAGAAAGCTTCCGCAGTATTCGCATAAGATGTTCCGCTTCTATAAACCCTGACGTAGTTTACGAAATATTTCGTCGCGATCTTGCTGACGGAGTACTAGTGGCCGGGTGTCCTCCCAAAAATTGTCATCACCTGTGGGGAAACGACATGCAGAACCGGCGCTTCAAATTACTCGGACAGGTATTTAAAGAGATAGGCCTGGGGCACAAAATAGCCCGCTGGGAATTTATCGGCGTAACCATGTGGCCCCAATTGGCTAAAATAATACGCTCCATGCACCAAACATTGAAGGAAGCCAAGAGTAGTTAATCTACCATGCGTTAAAGTCTGAGTCGGGGTTGTCCTTGCACTTTACCCCGGCTCAGATTAAATTTTCTCCAAATAGCAAGAAGGGGTGTATTGTATTTTGTTTGAAAATCTTAGCGAACGCTTAGAAGATACCTTCAAAAGGATACGTGGTCGGGGCAAACTCACCCCTAAAGACGTAGAAAGAGGCCTACGTGAGGTACGTCTAGCCCTCCTAGAAGCCGACGTAAACTTTCGGGTCGTAAAGGATTTTATTAACCGGGTGAAAGAACGGGCCCTGGGGGCAGAGGTAATGGAAAGCCTCACCCCGGCCCAACAACTGATAAAGATCGTCCACGAAGAACTCATAAAGACCCTGGGCGAAAAAGCAGTTGCCCTGGACCTATCTGGACCTAAACCCATTCCCATCTTACTTGTGGGCTTACAGGGTTCAGGTAAAACGACTTCTGCGGCCAAATTGGCCTTGTTTTTGCGCAAAAAAGGACGCCGTCCCTTTTTAGTACCTGCGGATACCTATCGCCCAGCGGCCATAGATCAACTGCAAACCCTAGCCCGTCAGATAAATATCCCCTGCTACAACCCGGCCCAGGGCGAAACACCGGTGGAGATAGTGAAAAAGGCCCTGGCCGAGGCCAAGGCCCAGGGTTATGACGTAGCCATTATCGATACGGCCGGCCGGCTACATATCGACGACCAAATGATGGCTGAGGTAGAAGAGATAAAAAAGGCTGTTGCCCCTCGCGAAGTCTTGCTGGTGGCGGACGCCATGACAGGCCAAGACGCGGTCAATATCGCCAAGAGTTTTCACGAAAAAGTGGGGCTAACCGGGGTCATTTTGACCAAAGTAGAAGGCGATGCCCGCGGTGGTGCGGCCCTTTCTATCCGGGCGGTTACCGGCTGTCCGATCAAATTTCTAGGGACCGGTGAAAAACTAAATGCCCTAGAAGTCTTTCATCCAGACCGCCTGGCCTCCCGGATCTTGGGCATGGGCGACGTCCTAAGTCTTATTGAAAAGGCTCAAGAGGCCTTTGATCTTAAAAAGGCCCAGGAATTACACGATAAATTAAAAAAAGAGGCCTTTACTCTGGAAGATCTGCGAGACCAAATCCGCCAAATGAAGCGTCTTGGTTCTCTAGAGCAAATTTTGAAAATGATCCCCGGCCTGGGCAATAAACTCAAAGATATCCCCTTTGATGAGCGCGAAATAGTAAAGATGGAAGCTATCATAAATTCTATGACTCCTCAGGAAAGACGTTACCCCAAGATTATAAACGCCAGCCGCAAAAGGCGCATTGCCAAAGGCAGCGGCACCTCAGTTCAAGACGTAAATCGTCTACTTAAAAGCTACGAGGAAATGAGGCGCCTTTTTAAACGGGTGCGCAAAAAAGGCGGGCTTCAGGCCCTTGCCCGAAGCTTGTTTGGAAGGTAAAAAGAGAGAGCAAAATTTCTAAAGGAGGTGAAGTGGGTGGCTATAAAGATCAGGCTCATGCGTAAGGGACGTCGCAACCGGCCCTTCTATCGTGTGGTAGCTACAGAGGCCTCTGCCCCTAGAGACGGCAAATTTTTGGAAATATTAGGCTATTATGACCCGATAAAAGAGCCTTACGAATTTAAAGTAGACCAAGAGAAGGTACAGAAATGGCTTGATCGGGGGGCTATTCCCACCGAAACGGTAAAGGCCTTGCTCAAGCGGGCTGGTTTACTCTCTAAAAAAGCGCAGTCTTCCGCTGCCTAATAAAAGTGCCTATTATTTTGACCAGCGGAAAGTTCAAGAGGGAGGTAGATCATGGGAAAGCTGAAGGACCTTATCGAACAGATCGCCAAGGCATTGGTAGATAATCCAGATGCCGTCCAGGTCAACGAGATTGAGGGTGAACAAACCTCAGTTATTGAACTCAAGGTAGCCAAAGAAGATCTCGGGAAAGTAATTGGTAAACAAGGCCGCACGGCTAGGGCCATGCGGACTATTCTAAGCGCTGCTTCTACAAAATTACGGAAGCGTGCTGTGTTAGAAATCATCGAATAATTAAAGGCCCGGGCCTCCCTCAAAATGTCTCGTAAAGTACCAATTGGGAGGATAGTCCGGGCTCACGGGCTAAAAGGGGAGGTAAAATTTCTCCCCTATACCCTTAATCAAGAACTTTTCTCACAGGTAACGACACTCTATCGTCGTAAGGGTGGTTTTTTTGTCCCTTTAAAGTTAGAGTCTATAAAGAAGGCCCCTAGTGGGGGCTTATTATTTGGCTTTAGGGAAATAAGAGACATAGAAGAGGCAGAAAGGCTAAAGAACGAAGAACTCTGGATAGATCTAAAAGACCTTCCTCCCTTAAAAGAAGGGGAATTTTATCATTATCAACTTTTAGGCCTGGAGATAATCCAGGAAAATGGCCAAATATTAGGGAAAGTAAAGGGCATCATGCCCGTAGGTCCTTACGATCTTTTAGAAATAAGCCCTCCTGAAGGCAAGAGTTTTTATCTCCCCATGATCGAAGAGATAATCTTAAAAATCGATCTCCAAAAGGGTGTTATCGTGGTCAAACCCCCAGAGGGCCTTATTGAGAGCCAGCGCTAAATCCCTTTTGAACAAATAGCCCCGGTCAGGTAAAATAGGGTCATTAATTCGAGTAGGTGGTTATGGCACGCAGAAGAAAACGTCCCCGTGAAGAGGCATTTTTAGATCGGGTTCCTCCCCAAAATATCGAGGCTGAAAAGTGTGTCCTCGGAAGCATATTTTTAGATAACAATGCCCTGCTCAAGGTAATAGACCTCCTGCAACCAGAAGACTTCTATCGACCAGCCCATAGCTCTATCTTCCGGACGATGCTCGATCTGTTTAACAGCAACGAACCCATAGACTTGGTAACGGTACACAACGCCCTACACGACAAAGACTTACTGGAACAGGTAGGTGGTGCGGCCTATTTGGCAGAATTGGCTCATTTTGTACCTACAGCAGCCAACGTAGTTTATTATGCCCATATCGTCCGGGAAAAGTCCATCCTCAGACGGCTCATCGCCACGGCCACCGAAATAGCCAGCCGCTGTTACGAAGGTACCGAACCTGTAGACGACCTGTTAGAAGAGGCCGAAAGATCCATCTTTGAAATTCGGGCTCAGGGCAATTCCAAAAACTTTTTTTCGATAAAAGACATCATCAAAAGTGCCGTTTATCAAATCGAGCAACTGCATCATCGTAAAGAAGAAATAACCGGAATACCCACTGGTTTTAGGGAGTTTGACCGTCTCACTGCTGGCCTCCAGCCAGCAGACCTTATCATTGTAGCGGGAAGGCCGAGTATGGGCAAAACCGCCTTGGCCTTAAATATTGCCCAGCATGCGGCCTTGGAACATGAGGTGCCTGTGGCCATATTTTCTTTGGAAATGTCTAAGGAGCAATTGGCCACCAGGATGCTTTGTGCAGAGGCCAAGGTAGATGCCCAGGCCCTACGCACGGGTAGACTATCTGATGCCGACTGGCAACGTCTTACTTTTGCGGCCAACAGGCTATCGCAGGCCTCTATTTTTGTCGACGACACCCCTGCCCTTACGGTATTAGAGCTCAGGGCTAAAGCCCGGAGACTCATGGCGGAACACGGTTTAGGGCTGGTAATCATAGACTATCTGCAGCTGATGCGTAGTAGAGAACGGAGAGAACGCCGGGAGCAAGAAATTTCAGAGATCTCAAGCTCGCTTAAGGCCATGGCCAAGGAATTAAATATCCCGGTAGTGGCGCTTTCGCAATTGAATCGACAGGTGGAAACCAGAGAGATAAAACGCCCTCAGTTGGCCGACTTGAGGGAATCGGGCGCCATTGAACAAGACGCAGATGTTATCGTATTTATCTACCGTGATGAGGTCTACAATAAAGAGAGCCCCGATAAGGGTAAGGCCGAATTAATTATAGGCAAGCAACGAAACGGCCCTACCGGGACGGTAAAACTGGCCTTTTTGGCTCAATATTCCTGTTTTGCCAACCTGGACGAAGACCACACCGCGCTAGCTGCTGACCTTTTATAGGGCTAGGACAGAACCCCCCGTAACTGACCGCAAGCAGCCGCTATATCTTGCCCTTTACTCTGGCGGACGGTGGCTACATACCCCGCCTGCATGAGGATCTCTTGAAAGGCAAGGACCGTCTTGTCGTCTGGACGCTTAAAAGGCAGCGACGGGGCTTCGTTAAAGGGGATGAGATTGATCTTTGCCGGGACCCCCCTCAGTAGTTTGGCCAGCCGTTGGGCCTGAACAAGGGAATCATTAATACCTGCCAGCAAAACGTACTCAAAGGTTATGCGCCAGCCGCGCTTCAAGGGAAAACTCTTACAGGCCTTTATTATCTCTTCTAAAGGATATTTCTTATTTACCGGGACTAATGAGGTACGGATTTGATCATCAGCAGCGTGGAGAGAAACGGCCAGTTTTACCCGTATTTCTTGTCCAAGGCGACGAATTTGAGGGACCAATCCCACGGTAGATACCGTGACCCGGCGAGGAGAAAAATCGAACCCTTTGGGATACAAGAGGATATTTAAGGCCTTAATCACCGCCTCGTAATTGGCCAGAGGCTCCCCCATACCCATAAAGACCAGGTTGCGCAAGGGCTTTTTTTTATCTAGCCCTTGAGAAGATAAGATTTCTTGGGCCTTGAGTACCTGGCTGGTAATTTCTCCCGCAGAAAGATTACGCCGAAAACCCATCCGCCCGGTAAGACAGAAGGCACACCCCATGGCACAACCCACCTGAGAAGACACACAAAGGGTGTAGTGATCACGCTCGGGGATGAGTACACACTCTATGATCTCGCCGTCCTCGAGTCTTAGGGCCAGCTTGCGGGTACCATCCCTGGAGACTTCTTGACGAGCTAACTCCGGCAAGGCGATAGAAAATTCCCTTTCAAGGTCTCTGCGCAATTCCTTGGGCAGATCCGTCATTTGTTGAAAAGAATCTACACCTGCTACAGAAAGCCAGCGAAAGACCTGCCGCCCCCTAAAGGCAGGAAGGCCCTTTTGGGTAAAAAGGGCCTCTATCTCTGGCAAGCTTAAGTCTCTAAGATTCGGCCTTGAGTTTGGCAAGGAGCTTGCGCGCCTCCTCTTTTTCAGGAAACGTTAGAGGAGATTTTACCACCTTTTCAAGCTCTTCTACAGCCTCCTGCTTTTTTCCCGCTGCGGCTAGGGCCTGAGCTAAGTGGTAACGCACAGGTAAAAATTGGGGATAATTTTGCAGGATATCCCGCAGGGTAGAAATAGCCAAATCGTAACTACCCTTCTTATAAAGTACCCAACCAAAGGTGTCCAGGACATATGGATTTTGTGGAGCCAGTTCTCGGGCCCGTTGGGCAAAAATAAAGGCCTCTTCGTAATTGCCCTGCTCAGCAAGCAACCAGGCAAGATTATTCACCGCTGGTACAAACTTGGGGGCCAATTCTACTATCTCGCGGTAAGTGGCCTCGGCATCTTTATAACGACCTAGTTTTTGGAGGAGCATGGCCTTTAACATGAGCAAACTAATATTTTCTGGCCGTTTCTTTAAGGCCGCATTGCACTCCGCCAAGGCCTGATTGAGCTTCCCTTCTCGGGCATATATAGCAGCTAACATGGTATAGGGGGGCAAAAATTTATCGTCGTTAGCAAGGGCCAGCTTTAGCAACTTTTCCGCCTGGGCTGTTTTTTTCTGCGCTAGATATATCTGGGCCTCTAAATAATAGACCGGGGCCTTATTCTTGAAGTATTTGAGATGTTTCTCACAAGTATTTATGGCCTTTTTATAATCTTTTTGGGCCATATAGTAAGCCACTACTTTGGTAAGGGCCGGCAAATGCGTGGGGGCCAGCTCCAGGGTCTTCTGATACTCTTTTATCGCCTGCTTTTTCTTTTTCTCGGCCAAAAGACAAGTAGCCAAACCAAAATGTACAGTGGGATTCTTGGGATAGAGCTCGGCCAGTCGTCGGTAGATCTTTTCGGCCTGATCGTACTTTTTTTCCATCATATAGGTTAGCGCTAACATCAAACCGGCCTCTCTACTGCGTGGCGCCAATCTTAAGACGGTAACTATTTGTTTGCGGGCCCCATCGATGTCTTTCTGGGCCAAAAGGAGACGTGCATAAAGCAAACGTGTCTTCAGGGCAAAGGGATTGGACTCGATGGCCTGTTGAAAGGCCTTTTGCGCCTGAGGTATCTCGCCCTGTAGGAGATGAATCACCCCTATAAAATGATGGGCCTCGGCGAGACGAGGCCGTTTTTGTACCACGTATTCAAAGTCTTTTAAGGCCTCGGCGGAAAGCCCCTTAGACAAACGCAACTTGCCGCGCACCAACCTGGCTAGCACATGGCCTCCATCCTTGGCCAAGACCTCTTTGATCAGCTCTTGGGCACCCTTGGCATCCCCTAAGTCCAACTTTATATAGGCTAATTGGGCCTTAAGATCCAAGGAGTTTGGCCATTTCTTTAAGCCCTCTTCCGCGACCTCCTGGGCCTTTTGCAACTGTTTGGTATTTCGATAAACTTCAACCAGTTCGATATACCCCTTAGGATCTCCAGGGTGTTTGTTGATCCATTCTCGCAGAAAGGCCACGGCCTGGGTTAGCTTTCCTTGGGCCATATAAAGGGCCACCAGCTGACGAACAAAACGGAAATCCTTGGGGTGTTTGGCAATTAAATCCAAAAGCTCCCTTTGCGCATCTTGGACCTTTCCTTCCCGTAAATAGAGTCGGATCAAAAATTCACGCAAAATGATATTTTCCGGAAGCTTTTGCAGGGCCACTTTTAGTTGGGCTTCTGCCTTTTTAGGCTGCCCCTTTAAGAGCCAAACCTGCGCCAAAAGGGCAAGGGATTCAATGTTTTGGGGATCAAGTTCATGGGCCTTTTGGGCAAGCTTAAGGGCCTCGTCCAACTTTTTTTGTCGTAGACGAAGTACCGCCAGGGTATTTAAGGCCTCAACATCTTGGGGCTTTTTCTGTAATACATATTTTAGGTGTTCTTCGGCCTCCTTAAAACGCTTGGACCCGATTAAAAGGGCGGCTAGCTTTACCCGGGCCTGGAGGTTTTCGGGATCTACGTCCACGGTCTTGCGCAACTCCGTTAAGGCCTTCCGGTAATCGCCAATCTTGAGGAAGATCAAGGCCAGCTGATAATGAGCCTGGGGATGTTTGGGGTCTATTTGAATGACATTACGAAATTCAATGGCCGCCTCTTTTAATTTCCCCTCCTTGGCGTAAGCCAAACCACGTTGCATGTGGTCGTGGATCTTCTTCTCTGGGGAACTACATCCTAACACAAACAAGATTAGAAAGAGGCAAAAAAACTTTTTTAGTCTCATAGACCCACCTCAAAAATAAAATAAGAGACGGGAAATAAACCCGTCTCTTATATTTTATATTCTATTTTGTCCGAGACACAAAAAGTTTTTTACGAGACCTTTGCAAAATTAACGAGATCAGTGTTGCAAGCACAACCGCAAGGGATCCGTTCCTATTTTTCGTTTCGAAAAATGGGAACGGATCCTGAAACGGGCCTTGAGAAAAGGTGTTTTGCAAAGGTCTCAGATAATTATTTGGAAGCTAAAAAATTCTCTTTTATGAGGTTTAAATAGTGTTAGGAATTATAATAGATGTAGCAATTGGAGTTTTTTTATTTACATAATTTTAGCCCTCATTTGTTCTGGTATAGTAGAATTTATATTTACTTTTTTGGAAGTCAGAGCGGGAAATCTTAGAAGAATAATTAAAGATATTCTTGGGGTTCATGCAAATGAATTTTACAAACAACCTTTCATTAAATCCTTAAAATCTCCACCGTTGAGTAGACTTAAAAGAATATTAAAGAAGGTTTATAAGAAATTTTTTAAATCTGACAAAGAAATAGAAATAAAACCAACTTATATTCCAGTAGAAAATTTTATACAAGCAATAGAAAATATGATTTTGTCTGGTATTTTTGATAAAAATGATAAGAATAATTTCAAAGAAGCTTTGAAGAATTTAATTGAGGGAAATGGAAAACATAGAATGTGTATCTTTCCGGAAACAAAAAGCAGCGAATTTGAAAATGCCATTGCTTACTTCCTCTATAAGTCCTCCAATATTGAAGAATTTCGTTGTGACTTAAGTAATTGGTATGAAAACGCAAGAGTAAGAGCTCAAGGCTGGTATAAGCGAAAGGCACAAGTGTGGCTTTTTATTTTTGGCTTTTTTTTAGCTGTCTCGCTTAATATAGATATAGTCAAAATAACGGAGACTTTATACGCTAATCATTTTTTAAGGGATGCTATCGTTGAAGAAGCTAAAATTTTCTGGAATCAAACTATCTCGGAGCAAAGTAAAAATTCTACATATTCAAAAGAAGAGAAAATAGTTGATACAAAATCAAATAACATACAAATTGGTAAAAATAAAAGAGATTTAATTGCTGAGCTCAACTCTTATTTAGATATTGTGCCTATTGGTTGGAACAAAACCTCGTTTTTAACCATTATTTTAACAACTATTAAAAGCCCTGAAAAAATTCTCGGCTTCTTTCTCACTGCTATAGGTATTTCATTTGGAGCTTCGTTTTGGTTTGATCTTTTAGGAAAACTAATTAACTTACGCAGCACCGGACCAAAACCTGAGAGAATCAAAGAAGAAAAAAGCCACCTCTCACGCTGAGATTGCTTCGCTCACTACGTTCGCTCGCAATGACCCCAAATGAATATGCTCGTCATACTCCCACACCTATCATTAGCAAGACGGGCAAGGACCGTGGTAGAGCCCCCAGAGCGGTCATCCCAAGGAGACCTTCAAGGACGACGAAGCGCTCCCTTCGCTTACGCTCCCTCGCCATGTCTCTTGGTATCGCAAAGCCCGTAGAGTCCTCGAAGGAGCTAGATCCTTCGCCGCGCCACAGGGATTGCTCGCCATGACCATGTTCACTCGCCATGACCATGTTCAATTGTCATCTAGTAATATCAACTAAAATATAAAAAAGCCGGCCTACAGATATCTTTTGTATTGCAGGAGATGCCTAATCCTAAAGACCCGAAGTTTATGGATAGACGGGCCGGTTTAATTTGTATTAGACTTTGCCCAAAAATATCCGGTTTTCCGATTATTCAAAACAGAAAAGGATAAAAATGCCCAACGGTACTATAAAAAGATGTTACTTAACGTCGTTTTGTATCTTACAAAAATTTCCTTAAGGGAAGGGACAAATGGTTTACAGATTCTTGTTGCTAATGCTTTTATCGCTCATGCTCTCGGCCTGCTCTTCAGAGGCCAAGTTCAAACCCCACCAAGAAGGCGGGGTCACCATCTACTGCCAGACGACTTTTGACCAGGGCAAAGACGGCTTTTACGCTTCCAAAAGGGCTAAAATAACCCTGGTAAATGATGCTATTTCCGGAAAGGCCCTGCAAACTATCTGCAAAGAGAAATGGGCAGGCCCTGCGGTAGAGCTTGACATCAAAGGCTCAAAAGGGCTTAAAATCGCCTTTATGGCCCAGGGCATTGGTTTTAAGACCGCAAGGCTCAACTTTTTCGACGAAAAGGCCCGGGATAACACCACCCCTTACGGTTACCGTTTTCTCCCTGACTACGAATGGACCCCGGTGCTCTATTACGTGGATCTTTTCCGCTACAATTCCAAAAGCTCTGGTCACGTAAGGAAAGACACCCATTTTAGCACCCTGCGCTTCTGGGGGCCTGATCCGAAAGGTAAAAACGTGGCCCTTATCCTTGATAATTTCGTGGTCTATCGTGGAAAAGACACTTTGCCCCCAGGGCCCATTGCCAACCTAACCTTAGAGGCCTCACCGGTGGGTATCAAGCTTAGCTGGAGCCCTGCCCAAGATAATGTTTTCCCCATGGTATATGTGATTTCTAGGGCCGAAGGAAATGGCCCTTTTCGAAAAATTGCCGAAAGCTACAAACCCCAATACCTGGACCAAGACGTAAAAAAGGGAAGGCGCTATCGTTACCGGGTCCTGGCCTGTGATTTTGAAAATAATCTTGGCCCCTGGTCTGAAGTAAAAAGCATAACTTTTGACTTTGAAACCCCTGAAAATTTACGTGAAATAACGGTTTATGAAAAAGACCGTGCACATTACGCGGCCCATATACGCAAAGTCCACGAATCAGGAAAGGGTCGGGTAAAAAAGGGCCTGGTGGTGCTTTTTGGTGATTCCCTTACCGGCCCCACCCTTTATCCCCGGCTTGTGGCTGGGGCCCTTGGGATTTACCGGGTCAAGGCCTATGGTTTTGCCGGGCAAACTACTGGCTTTGGACGCCGCAAGATCAAAGAAATATTGGCCAAAGAGAGGCCTGAGTTTATCTTTATCATGTTTGGCACCAATAACGTCCGTGGGAAACTACGCACAGTTGATGTGTATAAAAAATGGGTAGATGACTTAGAAGTCATGGTAAAAGAGGCCGAAGCTCAGGGCACCGTGGCGGCTTTGGCCACCATACCTCCGCGGGGGTTTAAGGATCCGCTTTCTCTTCCCGAGGCATTATTTAACGAAGTGCTGATAGAAAGGGCCCATAAATTGGAAATTCCGGTGGCCTATATTTTCGAAAGTATCCAGCAGGCGGGAGAGAGAAGGCGCTTTATCTGGAAAGACGGAGTACACTGGACGCCGCAAGGTATGGAGCTTGCGGCCTGGACCTGGCGTGAAACCATGAGACAGATAGAATTTGCCCTAAGGGATAAGCCATGAAGAGGCTAGACCTTACGGCCTACATTGCCATTGCCCGCCCGGACCACTGGTTCAAAAACGGTTTCATGGTCCTTGGCGTGCTTCTTGCCTTTTTTCTTAAGCCCGAACTCTTTAAGACCAATTGGTACGCCAGGGTCTTCTTAGCCCTGGTGGTGGCGTGTCTGGTGGCCTCAAGCAACTACGTTATCAACGAGATCCTTGACGCCCCCAAAGACGCCCTGCACCCCACCAAGAAGAACCGCCCGATTCCCTCAGGGCGTGTTTATCTGCCGCTTGCCTATGCTGAATGGCTCATCTTGGCGGTGGTGGGGCTTGCCCTGGCCTATAAAATAAACCTGGCCTTTTTTCTTTCCGCCCTCTGGTTATGGATTATGGGCTTTTTCTACAATGTGCCCCCTTTTCGCACCAAAGAC